>CAZCZF010000001.1:0-91276 GCA_964503025.1 uncultured Vampirovibrio sp.
AGTAGTAGTAGTAGTAGTAGTAGTAGCGCTGTTGTCCTAAAGTTTTAAAAAATTATGCCGTTATTATGTATTAAAAGATAAGGTACCACTTAAAAAGAAATGAGGCGACAAGTATGTTAAAAATTGGTAAACTGCAAAATTTTAATCAAACATTTATCAGACAAAATCAACCACTTGAATTTCAAAAAGCTGAACCTTCAATGTTGACAGTAGGTGGAGATTTAGACACTGTGTCTTTTACAAATACACCTAAAACAGAAAGTTTTGATGATGTGTATAATGAAATGAGGCAAAATGTTCCAGATAGCACTTCAACAATTAAAGAGAAAGAACTTGCGATTTCTTATATAGACAGAATGATTGCTTGTTCTGATATTACTCCAGAACTTAAAACTTACTGGGAAAATAAAAAAGAAGTTATTGAAATGGAAATACAAAACATCAAAAACGAAGAAGCCATCGGGGGGGACGAAAAGCTTTCAGATGTTTGGAAAGAGTTTTCCGAATTTGGAGATAAATATTTTTCTAAACTATTTGACAAAAAGGTCTTTCAATAGAAGACAAGTTTGAAAACAGAATGACATATTATAGAACTTATTTAAGTTTTTGCAAAAGAGCGCTAGCTTGTTCTGATATTACACAGCAAGAGAGATTAGAATATCAACGAATGATTGCAAATGCAGAGCGTGATATCGCAAACTGGAAAATTGATTACTATAACTCCCTATTAGAACAATAAGCGGTAGGGTGGGAAATGCTTGATTTAAGAGAGTTGAATTTGATTAACATACATTCCCACCAAAATAAAAATATGTAAAAAAACAATTATTAAAAAATTATTCAACTTACTGCTGTTTTTATATATTGCTCAAATTTTTCAATCTATCTGTTTCGACCATAAAAAGTCCGATTTCGTCCGTTTTGGATTGGCAAAGTTCTGACCTTATCGTCACCCTGAATTTATTTCAGGGTCTTGCCTGAATGTAGTAGTTACGCCTAATTGGTAAGATGCTGAAACAAGATTAGCACGACAATTTTATAGACTTACTTCCGACCCATACTGGACATTAAAATACAATCAATATTGTATTTACTTTAAAACTGTTGCGGGGGTGTTTATAATTTAAAAGTCCACTTTATTAAACAAAGTGGACTAAAATTCGGAGACGGTGGGATTCGAACCCACGATACAGGTTGCCCCATATAACACCTTAGCAGGGTGCCGCCTTCAGCCGACTCGGCCACGTCTCCACGGCAACAATTCTATATTATCACAAATATATTTTTTTTCAAAATAAAAATCCTGATTCCCTAAAATCAGGATTTATTCATACTCTCAACTATCTTAATAACAGACAGGTGTTTTTTGGTGACTAACGATTTACTCGCATCCTTCCACCTATTTTACTGCTTGAAGCTTCGTCTGAATACCTGTTTCAGCATTCACTGACACAGCATTGGATATCGCCATGGCTCGACGCTTCTTTGCCCCTCTTAATATAAATTCAACTCCGCTAAATGTATTGTTTGTAGGGGTTGTAAGTTTTTTCAACATATCCTGTTGTCCTTTCCTGTATATTCTTGAGCCTTGTACTATACTTATCGGCATTTTTTTGGAAAACTTTAGGGTTTTGTTAAAAATGTTTACAAATATTTACATAAAAAACTATTTTTTAATTATTCCTACATACGGATGATTTACATGGCAAATTATTAAAGAAAAAAAAATGCTTGCCGAAAGCATGAGTACAAATACTACATCTGAATTTTTGGTATGGAGATTATAATGACAAATACCCCGACAGTAGCGATTGGTGATAAAGCCGTTATTTTACTTGAAGAAGCGCGAAGTGCTCACGAAAATTACCTAATAAAACAACAGGATGCCGATTTGGAGAAGGCGATTGAGTGCTATATTGGCGCAATTAAAGTGAATCCGGCAATTTCAGAATCGTATTATAGACTTGCAAGCTTGCTTTTGGCAAAAGGACAAATTTCGGTAGATGGAGCATTAGAACAGTGTAAAACTGCGATAACGCTTGAACCTCAAAATGTCAATGCGCATATTTATACCGGTTATTTTCAATGTCTTAACGGTAATTTTGAAGAAGCTGAAAAAGAGTTTAAGTTGGCTGTGTCAAATTCCGGCAAAAACTCGGCAAGACCGCGTTTGTTCTTGTCGAAGCTTCTCTATTCCAGAATTAGAAACAGCGAGTCATCGGTTAAAGATGTTGTGAAATTTTTGTATTATTTCTTATCGGGGAGCATGATGATTATGTGGGATTGCCCATCTTTAAAAATGTTTTGTAAATTCCTTGCGAATGATTTTTCTATTTTTTCATATAAGACTCTTGGTGAAACATTTGAAAAAATGAAGTTATTCCCATCAGCATTGGAAGCCTATTCTAAAGGATTGGAGAAAACTTCGCAAGGTAATTTATTCTATCAAAAAATGGGTGATTTGTCGCTCGAATGCAACGATATAGATGCAAGTCTTGAATTTTACAAAAAAGCGCATGAACTAAATCCGTCCGACAGAGAAATCCTTATAAAATTGGCAACTATTGGCCAAACTTATTATCCTGATGCAGTAGATACGACTATAGATTACTACAATTCCTTGTTGGAATTCGGTATTGACATGGACAAAATCTATTATGAATTGGGACATCTTTATTTGAATAAATCAGACAAAATTAATGCGGTAAGTGCGTTCAAATTAGCACAAGAATTAAATCCTGAAAATCCATACTATAACAACTCACTGGCTTATGCTTACATAAAAGCCGAACTTTATGATGATGCAATTGAATATTACCAAGCTGCGATTAAGTTAAATCCTGATGCAGAATGGACTTCAATTGTGTGCCATGCTCTTGGTGCAATTTATGCAGAAATAAAGAATAATTTTGAAGCTGCGGAAGCGACTTTTAATGCGGGCATGGTTCTTGATCCGAATAACGTAGATATTCAATTATCACTTGGTGATTTATTTATGGCGCAGAATGATTTAGACAAGGCGATAAAAACATACTGCGATGCGATATCAACTGATCCTGAGAATTATCTTACTTACGCAAAGACAGGGCTAGCGCTTTGGGAAAAAGATTATTTGGAAGAATCTGTAGTTGCATTCCATAAATCAATTGAATTGAATCCTGATTTTGAAATTGCACAGAATAACCTCGGGGTGGTTTATCTTGATGGCTATGGTGATCCTAAGACTTCGGTGGAATATTTTAAGAATGCAATAGAGATAAATCCAAATTACACATTGGCATATTTCAATTTGGCACGTGCTTATCAGACAATCGGAGACAAGGCTCTTGCTGCAGAATATTACCAAATGACTTTGGATTTAAACAAAATAACACAAGAACTTTCTGATAAGGAAATAAGAGAGAGATTGTACGATTTATTTAATTAGATTGTAAGAAAACACTACTAATTTTATTATTTAGAGCATGTAGTATTCTATATGCTCCATTGCTCTTACTCCTGTTATCTAATGTTAAAAAAACTTTTATTTTATAAACTGTTACTGTTGACTTTTGAGGAGAGGAACTAGAGCAGATATGGATACAAAGTTTGAGAATTTTATAGACACGTTGGATGGAGAGGAACTTTTTGACAAGACATTAAGAGTTGATAAGGTTTTATCAAGTGGTGTTAAAACCGGAAATGAGGCTCTTGGTATGGTGACTATGAATAAAGTATCTCCGATATCCTGTATTAAGGAAAAGGATGGTTTTGAGCATGATGTGATAATGCTTGGTTCAAATTCTTATTTAAACATGTCTACTCATCCGAAAGTCATGGAAGGTGCGAGAAGTGCGCTTGAAAAATACGGTTATGGAATGGGCGCAGTTTCTAACTATGCGGGTGTAACAGAAATTCATAAGGAGCTGGAAAGTAGAATTGCAAAATTCTATGGGGTTGATGATTGTATTGTTTTTCCGAGTGGTTATGGTGCAAATGTCGGTATTGTTTCGGCTTTGTGCGGTAAAAATGATGTGATTATTAATGATGCTGCTAATCATGCTTCGATTTTTGACGGGTGCGTACTGTCGGGTGCGGAAATTAAGGTTTATCCGCATAGAGATATGAAGTATTTGGAACGAATTTTATCAAGATTGCCGAAAGAAAAAAGCGGTAGGTTGATAATTACAGACGGTGTTTTTTCTATGGACGGAGATTTGGCGCCATTGAATGATATTGTTGAACTTGCACAGAAATACGGTTGCAAAGTTATGGTTGATGATGCTCACGGTGTGGGTATTGTTGGAGGTTCAGGCAGAGGAACAGCTGAATATTATGGTGTTATTGATAAAATAGATTTGCATGTCGGTATGCTTAGCAAAGGCCCTGGAGGATTGGGTGGTTATTGTGCAGCGTCAAGAGAAATCGTGCAATATCTTCGTTTGTATGCTAGGAGTTATTTCTTTTCAACAGCACTACCGGCTTCTGTTGCAGGTGGATTGAATGAAGTTTTCAAACTTTTTGAAAATGATGCTGCCGGTCGTGATAAGTTGTGGGAAAATATTGAATATTTAAAATGTTGCTTGTTACAAAAAGGTTTTGATATAGGTCATTCGCAGTCAGCAATTGTTCCGGTTATGATTTATGATGAGCAAATTCTATTTGAACTATATGACAAACTTAGACGAAACGGTGTTTATGTAAATATAGTTACTTATCCGGCTGTTCGTCGCAAAGAGTGTAGACTTAGATTGTGTGTAATGAAGGATTTAACATTTTTACAGATTGAAAAAGCTGTTGATATTATTGCTAAGTATGCTGTTGAATTTGGGATTTTGCACTGAAACGAAAAAGTAGAGCAAATTGTAACAATTTCTTTACAAATAAGCAAGTTTTCTTGTTTACGCTACTTTATATGTGTATGGTGTAGACGAAAAGAAGGAATTATGTGTATGTCAATTTCAGCAGTAACTTGTTCTCAATCAAATATTCAAAAACCGGCATTTAAAGGTAAATGGGATAGAACAGAGCAAGGAACTCCTTATTATAAAACCTGTTCTGCAATGAAAATCGGTGGTACGCTTGCGGGTTTGTCTGCGCTGGGTACGCTTATGACATTGGGTACTAATAGTCTAGGATATTCTGCTTTAAAAACAGCGAAAAAAGATGTACCGACAAATATTCAATCTATCTATAAAAAGGGACGTCAGGCTGCATTGTTATACGGTGCTGTTGCTTTAGCAACGCATCTAGGTTCTGCGGCTTATATTGATCATAAAAGAAATGAAAAAGCAAAAGAGGTTGCAAATTATGTTCAACATGTAGGCGTTAAAAATGCTGTTATGAATAGTGATGACATTGCATTTTCTAATAATGGACGCGCTTATTATGACTCAAATGTGGGTGCAAAAAATGGAGCTTGGTTAGGTGCTCTTGCTGGAGTTGCTTCATACGCAATTAATTTTCTAAATCACAAAAAGGAATTGTCTAAAGTCATGAAAGATATAGAAAAAGATATAAAAGATTTACCTATTGATAAAAAAGAAGTTGACGGAGTAATTAAAGGCGCTAAAAAAGCTGTAAAAACGGGAAGTGTAATTGGCTGTATAATTGGTGCTGGATTCTGTGCATTAGGTGGTTGGTTGTTGGGTAAATGGTCTGACCATATTGCAAATAATGATGCTAGAAAACATGCATAGCCAAGGACAAATGCTTGATTTTTTTCAAAAGTTATATTATAATGTATGCGTAGAGTTGATTTTAAACTCGTTGTTTTTGATTAAATCTCATATATTATTTGATTGATAGGATTATTTATTAGTAGTGAAATAAATTTTTATTTTAATTGGTTAAGAGGCTTTTATTATGTATGTAAACAAGTGCATTAAGTGTGGTGCTGAATTTGAAACAAAGAACCCCAAAAGAGTGATATGTCCGAACTGCTTATACGCAGACAAGGGAAGTGAATCTACAGACGAGAAACCAATGCAAAGCTATAGCTCTTATAGCTCATATTCTCCAGAGTCTCGACCACAAAGAAATTATGACAGACCGCAACAAGGCGGATACAGAAATAATAATTACAGCAGAAATCAAGATGGCGGTTACCAAAGACGCGATAATTATAATCGTGACGGTGGCTATCAACAAAGAGATGGCGGTTATAACAGAGATAATCGTCAAAGCGGTTACCAAAGAAGAGACAACAACGGACGCTCAGGTGGTTATCAACAACGCAGACCTGATGGAAATCGAAATGGCGGATTCCGTAATAATTTTGCAAGTGGCAGACCTCAGCAAAGACGTCCAATGCAAAAAAGACCGCCAAAACAAGCAAGGCCGCTTCTTATTAGTAAAGAACAATTGGAACAAATTGAAGTACTTTATAAAACAATGCTTCCGCTTCCAAACCCAGATTGCCATGAAGTAATAGGAGCACAAATGGGATTGGAACCGCAAAAAGTGTTCTTTGGTATTAACTTGGTGCGTCAAAAAATGATGTTGCCGAAGTTACCGTTCCCGAAACGTAAACTTGCGATTTCTCCGGATCAAATGATGGCGATAAAAGCATTATATGAACCATTGCTTCCATTGCCACCTATCGGTTGTCACAAAATAATTGCAGCTCAGCTTAAGATGGATGAATGGAGAGTTCACGTAGGTATAAAATTAATACGTGCGCAGCTTGGTCTTGACCGTTGGAACGAAGATAGAGCTGATAAGCCTGCTGATTATATGGTTGCAAAGCATACAAAACCGTCTGAAAAAGAAGCTGCTCCGGTAGAAGTTGAAGCAAAAACTGAAGAAGTAGCTCCTGTAGCGGAAGAAGTTGTTGAAAAGCCAAAAAGAGGAAGAAAACCTAAGAAGAAAGAAGATGAAGAGTAATTTTGTTTCAGTAGGTAAAATTCTTAATTTTCATGGTGTGCAGGGCGAAGCAAAGCTAGGTTATTCGCGTGACAGAGAAGTTTTTTTGTCACAATTAAAAGATGTTTTTGTAGAAGTTGATGGCGAGTATGTGAAACTTGAAATCTCACGTATAAGATTTACGCCAAAAACTGGTATTATAAAATTTAAGGGCATAGATTCTTTAAATGATATTTTGAGTTACAAGGGGAAGCTTATTTTTGTAACGGAAGATACTGCCAGAAGCTTTTTAGAAGAGGACGAGTTTCTTATTGATGAACTTCTCGGACTTGATGTTTTTGATGGAGACAAAAAGGTTGGTGCCGTAGTTGGTGTTTCCAATAATGGTGCAAATGATTTGTTGTCCGTAAAAAATCTCGATAAAAAAGTTTGTTTAGTTCCTTTTGTAAAAGCAATAGTGCTTTCTGTGGATATAAAAAATCGTAAAATACAGATTAATAATCTTGAAGGATTACTCTCATGAGGTTTGATGTATTAACGTTATTTCCGGAGTTAATCCAATCTCACATGGATTTCAGTATTATGAAGCGCGCATCTGAAGAGGGGATAATTTCTGTAAATACGATTAATCCGCGCGATTTTACGTTGGATAAACATAAAAAAGTAGACGATACACCTTATGGTGGCGGCGCGGGTATGGTTTTGATGCCACAGCCTTATGTTGATGCCTATAATTCAGTGGAAAAATTTTCAAATTCGATAACGTTAATGATGACACCGCAGGGTGAACCTTTCTCTGATAAAATTTCTAACGAGTTGGCAGAGTATGAACAGGTTGTCATCTTGTGCGGTCATTATGAAGGGTTTGATGAACGAATACGAGAAATTATAAAACCGAGAGAAATTTCTATCGGTGATTTTGTTCTAACCGGCGGTGAGTTGCCAGCTTTATGCGTAATAGACAGTGTTTCCCGCAAAATAGAAGGAACATTGGGCAAGATAGAATCTGCGCATGATGACAGCTTCACAGACGGGTTGTTGGAATATCCGCATTATACAAAACCTCGAGAGTATATGGGGTTGGAAGTTCCGGAAGTCCTCTTGAACGGTAATCATAAGCTTATTGATGAATTTCGTATGCAACAAAAAATTGAGCGTACAAAAATTAAGCGTCCGGATTTGTACGAAAAGTGGAAAAACTCGCATTAATAATAAAACTATTCTTGATAATAAAGCTCTTGAACTACTGCGATGATTTTGTTTAAGAAGTTTTTGTATTTAATTCTGTCAGCAGCACCGGAAAGTACAATATCAGCTTGCTTTTTGCACGGTCTAATATGAACTTCTGCTTTCTCATTTGCATTTTTGTAAATAATATCTGCAGAATCGCCCAAACCGCGTTCAGTAGCTCGTATATAAAATCTGTTTTTCTTGATATCTTCTGCTATATCAACGTAAATTTTGAAATCAAAAGCATCTTTTACTTTGTCTGTAAGCGTAAATAAACCTTCTGAAATAATAATTTTAGAAGGTTTTGCTAAAGTATAATTATCATGTCTGATGGCAGTACCACTCATGTCATATTTTGGAAGGTAAGTTTCCTTACCGGACAATAATTCTTTAATGTGTTTGCTCATTAATTCCAATTCAAGAGCTTGAGGTACGTCTAAATCGTAGTTTTTAGCAAACTCAGAGAAGCTTCCGGCAGCTTTAACCATTTCTGAGCGGTCATAATAATAGTCGTCAGTGTTAACTCTTGTAATTGCATCTTGAATATTAAATTCCGAAGCAAATGACTCGATTGTTTCAATTAAGTCCATTGTAATTGTGGATTTTCCACTAGCAGTTTCTCCGGCAATACCTATTGACGCAGGCATTTTAATTCTGCCGGAAAGATATGCCGCAATTTTTTTAATTACGAATGGCGTAAAGCTTACAAGGATAGAGCCTTGTGCTTGCATTTCTTCTTCAAAAACCTTTTGCAAATATCTCTCTATCTTATTACTTAAGTCTGTTGGTTTTGTTATTTGTGTAGCGGTAATGTTTTGTATCATAAATCTTTTTCTTTCTTTGTTCCATTATACACAAATTAAAACAAAAGAAAATGTTTTTTTGCCTTAATTTTTACAAAAGTTAACTTATTCATATCTCAACGCATCAATGGGGTTCAAGAGTGAGGCCTTATGAGCAGGATAATAGCCAAATCCTACTCCGACCAGACCTGAAAATCCCAGTGCTAACAGTATTGAAAACAGCGAAATTGAGATTGTCATAGACGGTGCAAATATTGTTATAAGGAATGAACCTGAGACCCCAACTACGACTCCGATTAAACCACCAATCATCGAAAGCAGAAAAGACTCTATCAAGAATTGCCATCTGATATCGCTTACGCGTGCACCAATTGCCATTCTGATACCGATTTCTTTAGTTCTTTCCGTTACGGAAACAAGCATAATATTCATAATTCCTATACCGCCGACAAGCAATGAAACGGATGCAATTGACGCAAGAAGAATTGCAAAAGTTTGAACGGTTGATTTCATTCGTTCTTGAAACTCTGCGGAATTTCTTATTTCATAATCTTTTTCTTGATTTTTTCCAATGTTATGCCGCGCAGTTAAAATCTCTTCTATTTCAGCCATTGTCGTATCAAGAGCGTCCGGATCTTGACCTTTAATTACAATTTGGCTGACTGTTCCTGGGAAATCCGTACCAAAAACTTTTTTCTGCGCTGTTGTTATAGGGATGAATATTAAGTCATCTTGGTCAAAAGGTCCTGATTGACCTTTCTCTTTCATCAATCCAATAACTTTAAACGGAATGTTTCCGACTCTTATGACTTTGTTAATCGGGTCAACATCTCCGAAAAGTTCTGTAGCAACAGTAGAACCAATAAGAGCAACTTTGGCGCTGTTTTGCAAATCCTCTCGTACAAAACCGCGTCCTAAATCTATTTCATAATTCTTTATATACAAATAAGCAGGTTGAACTCCGTATACAGTCGTTGACCAGTTTTGATTTCCGTATGTAAGCTGTTTGGTCTGGGAAGATAGAGTAGAAATTGCCAAAATTCCTGAAACATTTTTCTGTATTGCAAGAGCGTCCTTGGAGGTTAGGGTTGGTTTTGTTCCCATTCCCATGTGTACTCCGCCGGATTTTGCAGAAGCTGAACGAATCGTAAGCAAGTTTGTTCCCATAGCTTCCATATTGGCGGTGACTTTTTTACTTGCTCCGCTTCCGACTGCTAACATAATAATGACAGCGCTTACGCCGATAATCACTCCCAAACTCGTAAGTACAGAGCGGAGCATGTTTACCTTAAGCGAATTTATTGCCATATTTAATGTAGATTTAAAATCAAGCATAAGACCTCGTCTCTCCATCACATTCCTCGTTTGTATGCCAAGGGAATGAAATTTTACTTTTCGATGAATAATGAATCACAGATGTTTGTCTGTGGAACATAGTCATAGTTAGACACGGAGATGTTGTTTATTATTTTAGAACGTTTTTTGCGGTAAAGCATGTCAATGAACGCTTCTAAACGTGTAATAAAACCTGCTTCACCGGTGTGTTCATCAATCGTCAATGACAATATCGGCTTGCCGGCTTCTTTTGCTTTCTTTGTGATTTTTTCAATCATAAGCGAATCCGGACCGCAGCCAAATGCGTTGAGTGTAATTATTCCGTCGATTTTATTGTCCTTTAGATAATGACCTGCTGTTCCTGTCATTTCGTACTCGTTAGCCCAGTAGCGTTTTTGTCCTAATGATACAATACCTTCTTCCATCTGTTCATCAGTGAGTTGTAGAGAAGTGGAAATCGAAACATCCATGCCTTCCAGCTTGTCAAAAATTTTCATACAAGCGCGCTCGTCGTAAATGTTGTAGCCGTGTGAAACGAGTGCTACATTAATTGGAGCGGACTTAGAAGGTACTTCATCAATAAATACTTTACCTTGAAGAGCGTAGTGCATAGCTTTTTTGTAATTCATTCCGGAACGCATCATTACAAGGAAATTGTTGTAAACTTTCCATCCTTGCTTAGAAGCGTTTTTAATTTCTTCTGAATTAGTAATTCCAAACGGGCGCACAGCTTCTTCCAGAAACGCATATAAACCTTGATTTTTTTGTGATTTATCAAGGGTTGGTTCGATTATGTTAATATCTTCTTTTATAACATTTCGTACCAAATCAGGGAGTCCTCTGATTTTTGAGCAGTTATAAATCTTTGGTGCAACAGATTGTAGTGATGGTACAAATATATTTTTAACCCCTTTAGATATTAGGTTGAGAATATGACCCAGATATATTTTTATCGGTAAGCAAGTCTCTGTTACAACGAGAGCAGAACCGTCAGACATAGTTTGTTTAGTTGTTACATCTGATAATACAATTTTTATTCCTAAGCTTGTAAAAAAGCCGTACCAAAATGGGTAGTTACTGTAAAACGACATTCCGCGCGGAATCCCAATTATCATTTCTTTTTCCATGAAAAACCTTTTTTCTTTCAATATACTTACAACTCTTATCTTATCGCAAAGAAAGCGGTTTGTCACCAATTTTATACTAATTGTAAAGTCTTTTATGTTATACTTTTTGTATGAAAATATTAGGAATAGATCCCGGCATGGCGATTGTCGGATATGGATTAATTGAAGTAGAAAGTGATAGCATTGAACTTTTAACATCTGGTTCTATCCAAACGGATAAAAAGCTTTCTGATTCAAAACGCCTTTTGGAAATATACAATGATTTGAGTACGATAGTACAAGAATATAAGCCTGACTGTGCTTCTGTAGAAGAGTTGTTTTTCTTTAAGAACCAAAAAACAATTATTCCTGTTGCTGAAGCAAGAGGTGTTATTTTAACTGTATTGGAAAAATTTGGAATTCCGACATACGGTTATACTCCGATTCAAGTAAAACAAGTGCTTACAGGATATGGAAGAGCTGATAAAAAGGAAGTTGAACAAATGGTTAAAATCGCATTGGAAACGGAAAAACTTCCGAAACTGGATGATACGGTAGATGCTATTGCGATTGCAATTTGCCATTCTCGCTCAGCTATTTAGGCTGAATAATTCCCATGGGTACAATTCTTTATTGCTCAAGAAGGAATTTTGTCTGATGAAACGGTTTTGCCAATTTAGTACGATAAATATATAATAGAAAAGTAAGTTAAAAGAACAAAACATGATAAAAAGAGTATCCAAAATTAAAAATCTAACTGGTGAAATAACAATACCTGCCGATAAGTCAATTTCGCACAGGGCGGTTATGTTTTCTGCTATTGCGAATGGTGAATGTATCGTAAAGAATTTTTCCAGCGGAGCAGACTGCCATTCCACTCTAAATTTATTTAAACAGCTTGGAGTAAATATTCAGTTTATTGATGATAAAACTTTGAAAATATCATCTACAGGGAAGTTAAATCCGCAGAAAAATGCCCTTTCACCCCAAGGAGAAGGAGTAGTTTGCTGCTGCGGAAATTCCGGAACAACAATGCGTCTTGTATCAGGGATTCTTGCCGGACAAAATTTCGACTCTGTATTGATTGGCGATGAAAGCCTTTCAAAACGTCCAATGAAACGAATAATCGAACCGTTGACGCTTATGGGGGCAAATATTAAATCTGTGGACGATCGTGCACCTCTTACGATTCATGGGAGTAAATTACACGGAATTGAATATTCTTCAGCACTATCAAGCGCACAAGTTAAATCTTGCATTCTGTTAGCAGGCTTAAACGCAGAAGGTAAAACAACTTACATTGAACCCAATATAAGCAGAAATCACACGGAGCTTCTATTGAATTATTTGGGAGCGGAAATTATTTCTGAGGGTAACAAAACGATTATTCATCCTTGTGAGCTAACTGCCAAAAATATAGATATTGTTGGTGATATATCTTCAGCTGCGTTCTTTATTGTAGCAGGGATTATTGTTGAAGGTTCTGACTTTATCATAAAAAATGTTGGGATAAATCCGACAAGAACGGGCATTTTAGATATTGCAAAAAGAATGAATGCAAATATTGAAATTTTAAACAAACGAACCATATCCGGTGAACTCTGTGCGGATATTCGTGTGCAATATTCAGAAAACTTAAAAGGTTGTGAGATTTCAGGAGAGGATATTCCAAGGCTCATTGATGAACTTCCGGTGATTGCGGTTTTAGCCTCACAAGCTGATGGTGAAACGGTTGTTCGTGATGCCGGAGATTTAAGAAATAAAGAAGCCGACAGAATAACTTGTTTAACAAAAGAGCTTAGAAAAATCGGAGTAGACATAGAAGAACTTGAGGACGGATTTATTGTCAGAGGACAAAAAAACAAAGCTTTAGAAGGTGATTCTGAATTGGAAGTTTACCATGACCACCGTTTAGCAATGAGCTTCTACGTTGCAGGACTTGTTTGTGAAAAAGAAATTGCAATCAACGAATTTGAATGGACAAACATTTCATTTCCGGAATTTGAAGAACTAATTACAAAACTACAGTAAATTTAGTTTTCTCTTAAACTAAATTTACTGTAGCTAAAAAGCTCTATGTTCTTTACCCCTTTACCCCTATCCTTGTTCAATCCAAGAACGTATTTTTTCACCGGCTTCTGATTCATCTACTCCATCAAATTCGCGTTTCAATTCACGCAATGCTTCACGAATTTCCGCACCTGATGTAGGAATTGCTTGTGGACGGTTTTGTTGTTCCAACAAACCTTGTTGAAGCTGAGATTGTTTTTGAATCATATCCGCAGCATTTACGCTCAAATCTTTTATTTGTTTTTCTTGAGCTTCGTTCATTTCGCGGAGACGCATAATTTCTTCTTCCTGTGCAGCTTTAGCTGCATTGATTTTTTGAGACAATGCCTTGTGACCGAAGAATAAACCGAACGCAAGAAGTGCAATCGCAAGCCACCAAGGATTTCCGTGTTCAGCTTTAATAGGAGCTTTCACGTTTTTGTCACCTGCCATAAATGGGTCAAGAGAATCTGCAAACGCAATTGTTACGTTATCAGGGGCAGCTTTAGGGCTTGCAGCGTGAGCTACCAATTCTTTCAATTCTTCCAAAGTTAACTCAACAGGAAGAGCATCTTTTTCCAAAGTTACTGCAATAGAAATTTCTTCTAATGTTCCCGGAGACATATATTCATTTGTTTGAACTTTTGTTACGCCATATTGAGTTTCTCGAGCGGTTCTTGAATAGCTTCTGTTCTGTGTGGAATCAGAGCTTCCTGCCGGCAAACCGTTTGGTAGATATACACTAACAGCATTTGTGTTTTTATTGACATCCTGAGTTTGATCTCCCAAACCTTCTGAGAATGTTTGTTCTGTAACAGAAGCTTTTTTCTGTGGATCGTACTCAATAGTAAATCTTTCTACAGGAGCTTGTTTTAAGAATGTACTAACTGTCGCAACATATTTACCTTGCCCAATCAAACGATTTAACTGTGCTTGTACTTTTTCTTGCATGTACTTATCATTTTCCTGCAAGCGAGAAAGCATTTCTGACTGTGCATCAACAAGACTGTTATAAACATGACCGTTCGTATCCGTAATTGATATATTGTCAGCTTTTAAACCGGAAACACTGCCCAATAGTAAATTAGAAACAGCTTTTACTGTATTAATCCCAAGAGTTTGACCGACTGCAACTTGAAGTTGTACTGTAGCAGTTACAGGTTTTTGCATAGAAGAAAACATTGTTTGCTCCGGTATTGAAATAAATACGGATGCATTTTCTATACCGTCAATCCTTCTGATTAAACGAGCTAATTCACCATTCATAGCTCTTACTAGTCTTATTCTTTTATCTTCTTTAGTAGAAGTAAAATCACCTTTATCAAAAATTTCCAAACCGACATTCTGGTCGTACAAACCACTTTCAACGATAACCATTATGGCTCTGTCACGCTGTTCAGTGGTGCATTTTTTCATCCCAGGAGTACAATCGCCTTTCTTTAGTCTTAAAACAGACTTTGTACCATCTACAGCACGTGCTGCTACAATATTGTTTCTTGCAAGAAGAGCCTGTATTTCCAGAGCTTTTCCTAAATTATCGGTAGTCAGAAGATCCACATCCTCTTTCAAAGGTTCTTTACTAACATCTACTTCTTTATTCTTAGAGCTATTAGAACTTGCAACCGCGCCACAGATTATAAAAATAACCAAAAGCAGAACTATACCACCAACAATAGCGGCTAAAAGCATTTTATTTTCTAATAACTTTTTGAAATCCATAATCCTACCCTATAGAAATATTATACACATATATATCAAATATGAGAAGCCTAAATTTGAATTTGCATTATTTTATCATACGCTTGGATGACTTTTCCGGTTGCGGTAGTTGCAACATTGACAGCAATTTCTGCTTTTGACATAGCAACCATAACGTCGTGTATATCAACGTTTTGAGACCCCATCATGGCATCTTTGAGCAAATTATCCGGCGCGTTCATAGTTGTATTCATATTCTCGACAAGACCGGACATGACACTTTGGAAATCCCCAGTTGCAGGTTCTTCTACTCTGCTCATTCTTGCAGATGGAATACTTCCCCAACTGTCCAGTTTTGTGTGCTGAATTCTTGCTTCTAAATCATATCTTGGATAAAAACCGTTGAACATATTTTTCACCTCTTTTTATATTAATCGGTTCTATTTCTGATTTTTTGAGTATTTTTAAGAAAAATACTCCATTCGCAGTATCGTTTTAATAATTATTAAAGAAATGTCAATATTCTGACGTTATAATTTATGGAGAATTAACTCTTTTGCGTAACAAAAGGGAATGAAAGGCGACTATGAACTTACACGAAGAATGTTTATTAAAATATTTACTTAATCCGCTCGACTTATTGCATTCAACCGAGCTGTTAAAACTTAACAACATTTTGATAGAAAAGAATCTAAAAGGTAAGAATATTCTTGCTAAAAAAGTAACTGTAAATTATACCGGAATATAAGAGGGGAGTAAAATGAAAAATTTAATCAAAACCAAGTGGTTTATTTATGGCACATATTTACTTTTGGTATTGACTGTAATGCTCATTGGTATGGTATTGCTTAGAAGTAATTCACTTGTAAATGATGTTATAGTTTCGTTTTTTGAAGTTGCCGAAAATCGAACATTCGATTATAGGCAAAAACTTAGAGTAAATCACAAGCGCCCTATGCCAAATAAAGATATTGTGGTTCTTGCAGTTGACGATGCGAGTCTGGAATCTTTATGGGAAAAATATGGCGAATGGCCTATGCCAAGAAGCGTGTACGCGGATTTAATCAATTATTTGGAACAAAAGAAACCGCAAGCAATAGTGTTTGATTTGATGTTTTTAAAATCAATGAAATCAGAAGCGGAAGCGGATAAAAAACTTGCGGACGCAATGAATAATTATTCTAATGTATATACGGCAATGAATTTTGACAACCAACCAACTGACGTAAGAATTCCGATTGATTTGCCTGAAAGAATTTCGGTAAACGTTAATAACTCTTCAAAAATAGATTTCAAATCTAAAAGTTTTTCTAATTGCCGTCCGATATTGGAAAGCTTGCTTAACGGAAATATCAACGTTGGTATTATCAGCATGGAGCGTAGTGAAGATGGTATTATAAGAAATATAGCACCTCTATTAATATATAAGGATAAGTTTTATCCGTTCATGAGTTTCAAGACGGGTGCAGATTATATTGCACAAAAAAATGAAACAAATTTTGAAATAGATTCAAACGCTAATTTGAAATTTGCTGATACCAAAATTCCGCTCAATAAAAACGGCGAAGCAATATTGAATTGGTACGGACCGAGCGGAACACATACTTCAATACCTATATATAAAGTAATTAAAAGCATAGAAAATCCTACTAAGTATGAAGCTTTTGATTTCAAAGATAAAATTATATTTGTCGGTACTACAGCAACAAGCTTGCATGACACAAAAAGTGTACCTGTACAAAACGGAGTATATCCGGGAATTGAAGTTCATACAACATTTCTAAACAACATGCTTGATAATAACTTTATTACAAAGACAGGTGAAATTGTTAATATATCTATATTGGTTGCGGTTATTATAATTGTAGGCGCAATAGTTATGCTCTCAAGTTCAACTCTATTTGCGTCTCTATCCACAACACTATTTGGAATAGCGTACCTTTGCATCTCATATTACATAATGGAATTGTACAATCTTTGGATTCCTGTAGTTTTACCAACTCTTGCTATAATGGTAGCTTTTGCACTATCTTTTCTTGCAAAATATTTACTTAAGGCAAGGGATTTTGAATATCAGTACAAACTTGCGACAATCGACGGTTTAACAGAATTATACAATCACAGATATTTTCAAGATGCATTGAGAAAACAACTTGATATTTCACGAAGATACAATCAACCGTTTTCATTGATAATTGTAGACATTGATTTCTTTAAGAAGTTCAATGATACGTACGGACACCAAGCAGGAGATGCCGTTTTGAGACAAGTTGCAAAAATTCTTAAAACGAACTCTCGTACAACAGATTATGTTTGCAGATATGGCGGTGAAGAAATGACAATAATTTTGCCTAATACCAATGCAGAAGACGCATTGTTTAATGCAAACAGAATCTGCAAAGCAGTAGCAGATACTCCTTTCCATCTTACTCCTGTTGACAAAGTTAATGTTACAATTAGTTTAGGTGTTTCAACATTCCCTGATAATGCGCAAACTCCGCAAGATTTAATCGAATGGGCTGATAAAGGTTTGTATTACGCAAAAGAACACGGCAGAAACCAAGTTGGACGTTATTAAAGAGGGGTATGGGATACACATATAGTCACCCTTGAAGTAGAATAACAGGACAAAAGAAAATGCAAGAAGAAGTTAAAGTAATAGGAGCAGGACTGGCAGGTTCAGAAGCAGCACTGCAACTTTCAAAAAGAGGAATAAAAGTTAAGTTATACGAAATGCGACCTCATAAAATGACAGGCGCGCACGTTACATCTGATTGTGCAGAATTTGTTTGTTCCAATAGTCTCGGCTCTTCGGATATTACAAATGCGAGTGGACTTTTGAAAAAAGAAATGGAGCTGTTAGGCGGAGAACTTATCAAGATTGCTTACGAAAACTCTGTTCCGGCTGGTAATGCTTTGGCGATTGCTCGTGAAGATTTTTCTAAAGCTGTTACTCAAAGAATTGAAAATGACCCAAATATTGAAATCATCCGAGAAGAGATTACTGAAATCCCTGATGGTAATGTAATCATAGCGTCAGGTCCACTTACGAGTAACAAACTTGCAGATTCAATAAAAGAATTTACTAAAAGCGAACACTTGCACTTTTTTGATGCTATAGCTCCGATTGTTGAAGTTGATTCAATTGATTTTGATAAAGCTTTTTGGGCATCAAGATACGACAAAGGAGAAGCTTCTTATATAAATTGTCCGCTTAACAAAGAAGAGTATGAAAAGTTTTATAATATATTAATCAATGCTCCGAGAATTGAACAGCACGATTTTGAAAAAGATGCGAAGTTCTTTGAATCGTGCCTTCCTGTAGAAGTTCTTGCTTCTCGCGGAGTAGATACGCTACGTTTTGGACCTATGAAGCCGGTAGGGCTTGTGGATAAAAGAACCGGAGTTGAAAACCATGCAGTAGTTCAGTTGAGACAAGATAATTCAGCCAAAACATTGTTTAATCTTGTAGGTTTTCAAACAAACTTAAAATGGGGAGCACAGAAAGAATTAATCCACTCAATTCCAGGGTTAGAAAACGCTAATATTATAAGATATGGCGTTATGCACAGAAACACATTTATAAATAGCCCGCAAATCCTTTATTCGACACTTGAAACAAAAGAAAGACAGGGGCTTTTCTTTGCAGGACAGATTACAGGAACGGAAGGTTACACTGAGTCTATTGCAACGGGTATGCTTGCAGGAATAAATATGGCAAGAAGGGTTATTAGTGGATTAACACCCAACTTACTTCTTAAAGAGAGAGAACTTGACTTGCTTACCCTTCCGCGTGAAACCATGCTTGGCGCATTAACTTTCTATATTACGGATATTGCGCATCTGAAGCACATTTCATCACGAGATAATTCCGTTCGCTATTTACCTTTACAACCAACTAATTCCAATTGGGCAATTGTTACACTCATTGATTTACCTAAAAAAGAACGAAAAAATAAAAAGCTGAAAACAGAACTCCTGTCTAAGCGTTCGCTTGATACTCTGGAAAATTTTATTAACAATTGTAAAGATTTGTAAACGTAAGACGCAATTCTCAAAGATAAAAATACTTTATATATACAAGAGGAAATTACGAGGATAAGGAGTATATATCATGGGAATTGACAAAATTGAAATTTCTACATTAACCGGAAAATTACAAACATTGGCAAATGTTGTTGATGATGGTAATGGTATTCTAGAGAATAAAGAAATAGAAATCTTTAAGGGTTATGCAGATGCTGCTGTTGAAAATGGACAAGTAAGCGAAGATGACTATAAAGCAATTTTTGGTTCTGATATAAACCCGCAAAAAACAACATATACTAAAAAAGATATCGAAAGAATGGAAGATTATGTTGTTACAATTTTGAAAGAAGAAGTATCAGCAACTCCGTCTGAAATAAAAGCAAAATTGGGTGAAAGACTTGGTGTAAGTGCAAACGATGAAATGTATAAAGATTTACAAGGACAAGTTGATTATATTTTAAACGCAATCAATACAGTTGGTTATAACTCAAAAGATGATGTTGAAAAACTAGAAAAAACTGTTAAAGAAAAATTACAAATTGGCAGAAAAGATGATTTTGCTAAAGCTGTATTAGAAGTTTTGGTTAAGAATGCAGAAATAGCACAACGTTCAAAAGAATATGGCGAAATTAAAGATGCTTATGAAGGACGTGTTAAGTCCGGAATGCCAGAGGAAGCTGCATACAAGGAAGTTAGAAAAGAATACAAGAATAAGGGTTCTTACTATGGCGATTATCTAAAACACGGTTCTCTAGCATATAAAAATTTGCATATGAAGAGAAAAGACAGTGATTTTGAAAAACAAACGATTATGCCGGAAGCAAGAGTTGCAGCAAGAGAGGCAATTGGTAAATCAAACGCGACTAAATCAGGCGAAGTTGAAGATGATGCAAAAGCAACGTTAAAAGCTGAAAATGAATATAACAGATATACCAAAAAAGCTCTTGGTGGTGAAAACAGCTTTGCTGATTGGATTAGCGGAAAAGATTCCGATATGAAAGTTGCAAGAAAAAATATGGCTACTAAAAACAAAGTAGAGGACATCAGAGAAGATGGACTTAGTGCAGACGAAATTCATAAAGCTGTTGATAAAAAATCTACATTAGGCTCTAAATTAACATTTGGCGCATTATTCAAAAAGAAAACCAGATTGTTTGAAGCATTAAAGAGCAGCGGTTTAATCGTAGATAAAGGTAATGGTGAATACGATGTTTCAAAACTTTCAATGATTATTGGAGAACATGTCGGTGCCAACTACAAATTAGACAGACAATCATCTGACTTTAAGGCATTAGCGGAAATAACAAAAACAACAAGTGCACTTTCAGCTGCTACTGAGTTACAAAATTTATCACAGGAAGAAGCAAAAATGCTTGTTGAAATGTGCGGTTATAAAGTTGAAGGCAAAAATTGGGGCAAGGCTATTCTCGGTGCAACAGCTGGAGCTCTTGTGACCGGATTAAGCACTGCAGCTTCTGTCGCAGCAAATCCAAGACCGATACTTGATTCATCTGTTATAAACAAAAACAAGGTAAAAGTTAATATTTCTTGTGAAACAGAAGATCTTGCGAACCAAATGTCAAAAGAATTGGAAATTATAGGCGGTGACGAAGCTAAGGTAATAACTAATGTTATCGGTTCAACTGTAAGTATTATTGTTGACCAAGAAAAGATTCAACCGATATTATGGTATAGTTCAAGACATATCCTTGAGAGTGCATTGAGAGCCGCAATTCCTGGTGCTGCACATGGTTTGATAGCCGGATTGAAAGATAGTCCTGAAAAAACTATTACATCAACACAATTTGACTGTACAACTCTTGAAGAATATGAAAAAGTACTTAATAACGAAGCAAAACAAAAAGCGCTTGATCCTAAATACAAAGAAGCATTAATGATGATTGCAACAACATTTGTAACAGAAGACAAAGATGGTAATAAAATTTGGGATTGCAAAGGCTATCAAACATTCTTGAACCATGCAGCAGGTAATGGAGGTGTTCTTAACAGAGAAGAACTTATTGGAGCATTACAAGAAGCAGAAGCAAAAGCGAAGCAAGAACTTCCTGCAGTTGAACCACAAAAAGAACAACTTGCTCAAACAACTCAACAAGACCAACAACCAGTTTCTGTAGTAGAGAAATGCCCTCTTGATAAAACTGAAGAACGTACAGATACTACACTTAATCACAAGATTAAATTTGGCGATTCTTGGGAAGAATTGGTAAAAGCTTACTTCCCAACTTGGAAAGATTGCTTTGGTAAAATGTACGGTAAAGGTGGCGCTATCCAAGCTTTAAAACGAGCAGTCGCTGCTAATGACCAAGAATACAGTAAATTACTTGCCGGTAAAATTCCTTCATCAATCAACATTCCTGAAAAACTTGGCGACTGTGAAAGAGATGATGACGGAAAAGTAAAATTCAAACAGCCAAAAGGAGCACCAAAAGGCTATATGGGCGGAGTTGGTAAGAAAACCGGCTATGTTACGGTAACACTAAGCGATTGTAATAACGCAAGCGGTACAGGAAAAACAACACAAGAAGCGCTTGATGCTCTCAATAAAAAAACCGGTAAAAATTACACAGAAAAAGACATTGTTGAATAATAAATCCTATGATTGTTTTGAGAATTGAAGAAGCGGCGGATTTTTAATCCGCCGCTTCTTTTTGTTGCATTAAGCAAGTTTCGGAGTTGTGCGACATAAAATCCACACGATTATTGCAATACTATGTAAAATTTTTGTCTGTTTATGTTAAAATATTCAGGAGGAGTAAGGATATGCCGTTTGAATTTGAAAAACAAAGTATTGAGGATGTAATCCTTGTTAAACCAAATGTATTTGGTGATAATCGTGGATTTTTTATGGAAGCGTATAAAAAATCTGACTTTTTTAAAAATGGAATTACTGTTGAATTTAATCAGGACAATCATTCAAAATCGACAAAGGGTGTTTTGAGAGGACTACACTATCAGGAAGCACCTTATGGGCAAGCTAAATTAGTGCGTTGTTCTAAGGGGAGAATTTATGACGTTGCAGTTGATATAAGGAAGGATTCAAAAACATTTGGTCAATATGTAAAGGTCGAACTTTCCGAAGAAAATAAGCACATGTTGTTTATACCGGAAGGGTTTGCGCACGGTTTTGTAGTTCTTTCTGATGAAGCGGAATTGCTTTATAAAGCAAGCGGAGAATACGCACCTCAGGCAGATAGAGGCGTTTTGTGGTCTGATAAAGATATTAATATTGATTGGGAAATTGATTTTGAACCTATTTTGTCTGAAAAAGATAGAGTTCAACCTACTTTAAAGGAGATTGTATGAAATTATTAGTAACCGGTGGCGCCGGTTTTATTGGAAGTTGTTTCGTAAGACATATTTTAAATAAATACGCAGATTATAAGGTAATTAATCTTGATGCTCTGACTTATTGCGGTAATCTTGAGAACTTGAAAGATGTTGAGCACAATCCTAATTACAAGTTTGTGCACGGAAATATTTGTGACAGAAAGCTTGTAAGAGAGCTTATTTCAGAAGTCGATTGCATTGTTAATTTTGCGGCAGAATCACATGTTGATAATTCGATTAAGCATCCGGAAGTTTTTATTGAAACGAATGTGCAAGGTACTTTGAACCTTCTTCAGTCAGTCAAAGAAATCGGTATAGAACGTTATTTGCAGGTTTCTACGGATGAAGTATACGGAACACTTGGCAAAACAGGGTATTTCTATGAAACAACGCCGATTGCGCCAAACAGTCCTTACTCTGCAAGTAAAGCAAGTGCAGACTTGTTAGTAAGAGCGTTTTATGAAACTTACAAACTACCTGTTCTAACAACAAGATGTTCAAACAATTACGGACCTTATCAATTCCCTGAAAAGCTTATTCCATTCTTTATTTCTAAGCTTCTTCGCGGTGAAAAAGTGCCTGTATATGGCGATGGACTTAATGTAAGAGATTGGTTATATGTTTATGACCATTGTGCTGCAATTGATACAGTGCTTCACAAAGGTAGATTGGGTGAAGTTTACAACATTGGCGGTCACAATGAAAAAACAAACATGGAAATAACTCACTTAATTCTGGAAGCAATGGGTAAAGATGACTCTTCTATTGAATATGTGGCGGATAGATTAGGTCATGATAGAAGATATGCTATTTCTAACGATAAAATCTCATCAGAACTCGGTTGGGCTCCTTCCGTAACCTTTGAACAAGGCATCAAGATGACAATTGATTGGTATTTGAACAATCAAGAATGGATTGAACATATTGAACAAAAGAAAGTTGGGGTTTAACAATGATAGTTTTAGTAACCGGTGCAAAAGGTATGTTGGGACAGGATTTATGTCCAATATTGGAAGATGCGGGATATGAGGTTATTGAAACTGATGTTGATACGTTGGATATAACAAATGCAGAGCAGGTTAAGCAAGTGATTTCTGAAAAAAATCCCGATGTTGTTATTCATTGCGCAGCTTATACAAATGTTGACAAGGCAGAAGAAGATTTAAAGACTGCAGAGCTAATAAACGTTACAGGTACAGAAAATATTGCGGATGTATGCGGAAAACTCGGCATCACAATGGTTTATATCTCTACTGATTACGTATTTGGCGGTCTTAATAAAACTGAACCATACAAGCCGGATGATATGACAAATCCTCTTAATAATTACGGCATAACAAAATTTGAAGGCGAAGAAGCTGTTAGAAGTTTTTGTGAAAAGTATTATATCGCCCGTACAAGTTGGCTATATGGACATCACGGGAAAAATTTTGTTGAAACTATGATAAAAGTAGCAGACAAGCCGTTGAAGGTTGTAGACGATCAAATTGGCTGTCCTACATGGACGGTAGAGCTTGCAAACGGAATATTAAAGCTCTTGGATAACAAACCTTATGGCACATACCATGTTTGTGGCAGCGGTTTTACAAGTTGGTACGGGTTTGCAAAAGAAATATTTAAGCAAATGGGTATGAATGTTGATTTAAGCCCCTGCAAGACTGACGAGTACCCGAGACCGGCAAAAAGACCGGCTTATAGTGTAATGGATAATGATGGAATTTGTCGCAAGTGGGAAGTTGCATTAAAAGATTATTTGGAATTGAGGATTGAAGAATGAAGGGAATTGTTTTAGCAGGTGGTAGCGGTACAAGGCTTTATCCGTCAACAGTAGTTGTTTCTAAACAATTGTTACCTATATATGATAAGCCTATGATTTTTTATCCGATTTCGGTTTTAATGTTGGCAGGCATAAGAGAAATTCTTATAATTTCTACACCGCACGATTTACCGAATTTTGAAAAACTCTTGGGTGACGGTTCGCAGTATGGTGTCAAGTTTTCCTACAAAGTTCAACCGAGTCCGGACGGATTGGCTCAGGCATTTATCTTGGGTGAAGAGTTTATTGGCGATGATTCCGTTGCATTGATTCTTGGAGATAACATATTTTACGGTCAAGGATTTTCACAAATGCTTCATAGAGCTGTAAAAACTGCTGACGACGGTCAAGCAACCGTGTTTGCTTATCAGGTGAAAGATCCTGAACGTTTTGGCGTCGTTGAATTTGATTCAAACGCAAAAGCTGTTTCTATAGAAGAAAAACCGCTAAAACCAAAATCAAATTACGCTGTTACGGGTTTGTATTTCTACGATAATGATGTTGTAAAATATGCAAAATCTCTTAAACCTTCCAAGCGCGGTGAATTAGAAATTACAGATTTAAACAAAATCTATTTGGAAAAAGGGTTATTGAATGTAGAACTCTTTGGAAGGGGCTTCGCTTGGTTAGATACAGGCACAGCAAGGTCTTTAATTCAGGCAGGACAGTATGTGCAGACTATAGAAGATAACCAAGGTATAAAAATTGCGTGTCTTGAAGAAGTTGCTTTGAGAATGGGATTTTTAGAAAAGGATGTCATTAAAAGTAATGCAGAAAAATACAAAAATAACGAATATTATTCTTATGTAAAGGGTTTAGAATGAAGAGAAAGATCAGTATTTTAGGGTCAACAGGTTCTATTGGCAGACAAGCATTAGAAGTCATTGATAAGCTTTCTGATAAATTTGAAATAATTGCTTTAGCAGCGGGTGGTAATACAGATTTGCTAAATAAACAAATTAGTAAGTTTAAACCGAGATATGCATACGCATCTAACCCTGAATTAGTTGAAGGTGCTGAATTTTTGTCTTTGGATGAAATTTGTTCAAATAAGGAAAACGACATAATTCTTGTTGCCGTATCCGGAAAAATCGGTTTAAGACCTACTATTACTGCTATAAAAAACGGAATAGATATCGCTCTTGCCAACAAAGAAACTCTTGTCATGGCGGGTGATATTGTAATGAATCTTGCTAAAATTCACGGTGTAAATATAATTCCGGTTGATAGTGAGCATTGTGCAATTCACCAATGCATAAAAGACATTTCTCAGGTTGATAAACTCATAATTACGGCATCCGGAGGACCATTCCTTCATAAAACGGTTGATGATATGAAAAATGCTACAGTGGAACAAGCGCTTGCACATCCAAGATGGAATATGGGACGTAAGATTACAATTGATAGTGCAATTCTTATGAACAAAGGACTTGAGGTTATTGAAGCTCATCACTTGTTTGGAATGGACTACAAAGATATAGAAGTAGTTGTTCACCCTCAGAGTATTGTGCATTCTGCTATTGAATATAAAGACGGTAGTGTTATTGCTCAATTAGGACTTCCTAGTATGCATATTCCTATACAGTATGCTATCACTTATCCTGAACGTTATGAGGGAATTAAATCAAAGAGTTTCAGTTTCGCCGATATTGCGAGACTGGATTTTGAAGCTCCAAATTGGGAAAAGTTTAAAGCATTAAAATTAGCTTATGAAGCAGGAAAAGTCGGCGGCTCTGCGACAGTTTGCCTTAATGCGGCAAACGAAGAAGCTGTTTTCTCTTTCTTAAAAGGTGAAATTAAGCTGTTTGATATTATCAATGCAGTAGAAGCGATGATGAGTAAACATAGCGTAATAAGCAATCCGTCAATTGATGAAATATTTGAAATCGATAATGAAATCCGCGTTCAGACGCAGGAATTTTTGAAAGTCAGACACACTGTTTAACTCAGACACACTGCTTAACTAATAAAAACAAATAATCTATCAGATTGACATTTTATACAAAAATACACCGACAGATATACTCAAGTTAAGCGATTCAACTTTGCTATCCATTTCGATGGTTACGTTTTTTGTCGCAAATTCTTTTAGTTCGGCACTAAGCCCTGTTGACTCTGCACCAAACATCACAAGAACTTTTTTGTCAGGTTGATATTCTCTTAACCAAGTGGTCTTTTCTGATTTTGGAAGAGTCGCAATGCGCTCATAAGAATCGAACTGTTTTAAATCTTTTACCCCATTTACCCCAAAGACTGGGATTTTCCAGAGGTTTCCAACAGAAGAGCGTACACATTTTGGATTGTATAAATCGACTGTATCACCACACAGAACAACTGCATCCACACCAAAAGCGGCAGAAGTTCTCAAAATCGTGCCTAAATTGCCTGCATCCTTGATATTTTCCAATAAAACCACTCTTTTAAAATCATCGCTCCACTCACGTTCAAGCATTTTTGCCACTGCAACTGCTTTAGGCGCGGTTGTTGTCGAAGAAATCTTTGAAAGCACCGCTTCTGTTGTCTCAATTGTATCAGGAAAAGCTTTATAGCCTTCTAATTTAAAAATTCTCACGATATCTAATCCGGACTCAATAGCTTCTTCTATACACTTATCACCTTCTAAAAGAAAAAGTTTTTGTTCTTCACGATATTTCTTTTGTAAAAGTTTTGCAGTTTCTTTTACCAGATCATTATTTACGCTTGTAATTTTCATAAAATCTTAAATTCCTTTAACCATTCTTTTTCTTGTTCCGAAAGTAAATTATAATCAATCAATTTCCCTTCATATCCCATTTTAACAAAAGAATGAATTTTTCCATCTTTTTTGTAACACGAATTTTCTAATCTAACTCCAAAATACTCCGGATTATACAATCCAGGTTCTATAGTAAATGTCATACCATTTTTTATTTCAGTATGTGCAATTTCTGATTGATTCAAAGCCGGTGGAGCTTCGTGGACATTAATTCCAATTCCGTGTCCAAGACCATGAGAGAACGTAAATCCTTCAATACCGTTATCCAAAACTGAATGTGCCAACGCGTCATATTCAAATCCTGTCTTGAAATTTGCATTGAATGCGTTTAAAAATGCTTTCAAAACAGCAGTATACACTTGTCTTTGAAGCTCTGACGGATTTCCTTTTACAAATACTCGAGTAATATCAGTTGCCAATCCGCTTTCATAATATGCACCACAATCAATTAATACCAAACTCCCATCACTCAATTTAACATCTTTTGAATTTTTTGCATAATGAGCAAGTGCAGAATTTTGATTTATCGCCACTATAGAATTAAAACTCAAAGATTTCGCACCGTATTTAATAAATTCTTCACGTAAACATTTTGAAATATCATATTCTGACAAATTGTCATTGGATTCTATGTACTCTCGTATTGCCATAACAGCTTTGTCAGTCCGTTCAAACGCTTTTTTATAAGCTTCAATTTCTTCTTCTGATTTTACAGATTTCATTTTTGAGATTTCAGAAGCTTTATGAATCGGATTTTTGATTAAAGCATAGTCATAAGCGTTTATAGTTGACTTATCAATCTTAATGAAGCCATCATAATTTTTTAAAAATTTAGCACATTCTATATTGTCGGTAAAAAGTTTTTGCCCACTTTTGTCAACAAAAAGCTTAGCCCAAATCTTTGAAGAACAATCTTTTGAAAAATCTCGAAGTCCCGTTAAATATGAAACTTCTTCCAAGTTTGTTATGAATGTTGGTTCACTCGGATTATAATTTATTGGTGATGAAGCTTTTGTATAATTCGTTGAATGAGGTTCTGTATAATTGTTTATTGGATCGTCATCAAGCAATTTGATATTTACATCATTAAAATTCTCTAGTCGCTTTTGTGAGACTTTTTTAGCGACGATACCCAAAATCTTATCGGGTTTTATGAGCTTTTTTATTTCTTCATCTTGTCTTTGTCCAAGCTGTAATTTTACAACAGTAATTCCTTCTTTAACCTCGTTATCGGCTTGTGTATGATATCTTCCATCAACAAAAAGATAAATATTATCAGGTGTAATTAATGCGTCTCCGGTCGAGCCGCTAAAACCAGTAAGCGTGTATCTTGCATTCTCACTTAATGCGGAATACTCCACCAAATACTCATTGGTGGAGTTTATTAAAAGATAATCTATACCTAGATTCTGTAGTAACTTTTGCACTTTATGTACTCACTGTTTTTCTCTTTATTAGCTTTACTTACCCCTATTTACCCCTATTCATCAACATCTGTTAATTTAATCAAATGCCAACCAAATTGAGTTTCAACCGGTTCTGAAATTTCACCCTTTTTAAGAGCAAAAGCTGCTTCCTCAAACGGTTTAACCATGATACCTTTGTCAAACCATCTCAAATCTCCGCCATCACGACCTGACGGGCATTTTGAATACTCTTTTGCCAAATCTTCAAATGCAACACCGTTTTTAATATCCAATAGCAAATTTTCTGCTTGTTCTTTTGATTCTACCAAAATATGGCTTGCTCTAATTTTCATAATCTTCTTCTCCTTTTCAAACAAGATTTTAACACAAAAAAGACGGATTTAAAAACATCCGTCTTTTCTAAAAAAAAGGCTAACCTTTCGGTTAGCCGTAAATATCAACCAACAATTTCTTTGACTTCTGCTTGAAGATTCTTTGAATCTATCTTAATGCTTGGTCCCATAGTTGTTGTCAAGTAAATTGACTTAACATAAGTACCTTTAGCAGCAGAAGGTTTTGCTCTAAGAACTGCGTCTACTAATGTTCCGTAGTTCTTAACTAAGTCTTCGTTAGCAAATTGAACTTTACCGATAGGGCAGTGAATCATACCTTGTTTATCAGCTCTAAATTCAACTTTACCGGCTTTAGCATCTTTAACTGCTTTTGCGATATCCAAAGTAACAGTACCTGTTTTAGGGTTTGGCATCAAGCCTTTTGGACCTAAAACTCTACCTAATTTACCAAGCATACCCATACAGTCAGGAGTTGCGATTAATGTATCAAACTCAAACCAACCGCCTGCGATTTTATCGATGATATCTTCTGTACCATAAAAATCAGCACCTGCGTCTTTTGCTTCATTAACCTTAGGACCTTTAGCAATAACGCAAACGCGAACTTCTTTACCCAAACCTGCAGGTAAAACTACTGTAGATCTGATTTGTTGTTCAGCGTGTTTAACTTCAATACCTAATCTCATGTGGCATTCAACTGTTTCGTTGAATTTTGCAACTTCCTTAGATACTTCTTGTAATTTCGTAAGAGCGTCACGACCGCTAGCCGGTTGTTGAAAATCAGCTAACAATTCTTGAAGCTTCTTTTGTTTTTTTGTTATTTTTGACATTTTTAATTCCTTTCATGGTGTTAGCGGACAAATAAAGTCCTTCCATTGTTAAACTATTACAGGGAGATGTGCCAAGGCTTAATTATTCCTTAACAGTTACGCCCATAGCTCTGCAAGAGCCCTTAATCATTTCCACTGCTGCTTCCATTGAAGTTGCGTTCAAATCGTTCATTTTAATTTTTGCAATTTCTTCTAATTGAGCTTGTGTGATTTCACCAACTTTAGTCTTGTTAGGAGCTGCTGAACCTTTTGGAATGTTCAAAGCTTTTTTAATCAAAACCGGTGCCGGTGGTGATTTTGTTACAAAAGTAAAACTTCTGTCTTCGTATACATCGATAACAACAGGGATGATGTATCCTGCTTGAGATTCAGTCTTTGCGTTGAACTGTTTGCAGAAATCCATGATGTTAACACCATGCTGACCCAAAGCCGGACCAACCGGAGGTGATGGGTTCGCTTTACCTGCTTGAATTTGCAGTTTAATTTTTCCTACTACTTTTTTTGCCATTTTGTTCTCCTTTCGTGGTACTAACGGGGGGCATCCCCTTCCACGTATTTTACTTCACTTCGGAGTCTATATTATTAACTCCACCGTATTTTCTTTTTATTCGTTTATCCCTTACTTGCCTAAAGCAAAATGCTGTTTGGCGCTAGGGAGTTTGATTGCTATAATTTTTGAATTTGTTTATATTCCAATTCTACCGGAGTTTCACGACCAAAGATTGAAACCATTGCTCTAAGTTTTGCCTTATCAGGGTAAACTTCGGTGATGTCTCCAACAAATTCTGCAAATGGACCGGAGATAATTCTGACTTTTTCTCCAACTTTAACGTCCATTTCAATCTTTTGAGTTTGTGCAGTTGAGCGGTGAATAATCTTTTTGATTTCACTGTCTTTTGCAGGAATTGGCTTCTTAGCTGAGCCAACAAACTTAGTTACACCGGCAGTATGTCTTACTACATACCAACTGTCTTCATCCATTATCATCTCAACAAGAACATAGCCCGGAAATATTTTTTCCTCTTTTTCCTGTTTTCTGCCACCTTTAATCTGGGTAATGGTCTTTTGCGGAACCTCTACTCTAAAAATCTTGTCTGCCATATTCATATATTCAATACGTTTTTCAAGATTGCTCTTAACCTTGTTTTCATATCCTGAATAAGTATGAACAATATACCAACGTTTCTGATTCTTTTTGTCTGAAGATTTTGGAGCATCGAACTCAGGAGTTTCTTCTACCAAACCTTCATTCATAATATTTTCGTCTTTTTCAGTCATTATTCTTACCCTTTATTAAAGTTAACATTTAGTGCAATGAGCGTATTAAAGCTTCTACTTTATCTACACCAAATTCAAATATTTTGTCGGCTAAATAAATAAAAACAGTGAATACAAATACAATTACCACAACAAAGAATGTTTCTACAACAACCTGATGTTTTTCCGGCCAAGTAATCTTGCCCCACTCAGTTCTAACGCCTTTAAAATATGTAATTATATTTTTCTTTGCTGTTTCAAAAGTATCATTCATATTAAATACCTATCATTACTTTATATAATTCGCGCCCTGAAGGACTCGAACCCTCGACATCCGGTTTTGGAGACCGACGTTCTACCGACTGAACTAAGGACGCTTAAAAGAGGTAAAGATGTCCGGAAACAAAGCATTTAGTTAATGTTGCGTGAGACTCATATACCTCTTAACTGCAAAATCTTTATTTTGTTTCCTTGTGAGTTGTGTGTTTTTTACAAGTAGGGCAGTATTTGCTTAATTCTAATCTGTCCTTGCTGTTCTTTTTGTTTTTTACAGTTGTGTAGTTTCTTTCTTTGCAATCTTCACAAGCTAAAACTACCATTCTGTCGTTTTTACCTTTGATACCCATTTTTAAGTTCCTTTATATTACCTTTGTTATTAGTTTTTTAGTCCTATCTAAAAAGAATGTGCTAAACACATTCTTTCAAAATTCGGCGTATGAATTAATGTTAAAATAAACATAAATAAATTGCAAATAATTGTAAAGATTTATTTCGTGTTATAATAAACATGCAGATTATTAAGGGAGAAAACGATGCTTAAATCAATAATTTTAGCTGCTGGAAAAGGCACAAGGATGAAATCCGATATGCCGAAAGTTTTACATACGATTTTTGATAAAACTCTTGTAGGATACGTATTGGATGCAGTAAAAGAAATTTCTGATGAGAATTACGTTATTGTCGGTCATCAAGCTGATGTTGTCGAAAAATACATTAGCGAAAACTACAACAATTCAAAATGCGTACTTCAGTCTCCACAATTGGGAACCGGACATGCTGTCAGCATGGTTTTACCATACTTAGAAGATTTTAAGGGTAATGTTATTATATTATGCGGTGATACTCCGCTAATAACATCAGAAACATTAAAAGAATTTGCAGATTTTCATAATAAAAAAGGTTCTGATATTACCGTAATGAGCGCAATATTTGAAAATCCTACTAACTATGGAAGAATTATTCGCAATCAGGACGGTTCATTAAATTCTATTGTTGAAGAAAAAGACGCGGATGAAGCGCAAAAAGCCGTTAAAGAAATTAATGCAGGTATTTATTGTGTAAACTGGGATAAAATTAAGAAGGCTTTTTCACAATTAGAAAATAATAATGCGCAAGGCGAATATTATTTAACGGATATCATTAAATGGGGAAACAAGGAAAATCTTTTAGTTAACGCATATACGTTAAAAAATAATGAGGAAATATTCGGTATAAATTCCAAAGCTCATCTTGCTGAGGCGACAAGAATGTTAAACAAAAAAATCATTGCAAAGCATTTGGATAATGGGGTTCAAATTATTGACCCTCAAACAACTTGGATAAGTCCTGAAACTGAAATTGGAGCTGATACGATAATATATCCGTCATGCTACATTAACGGTTGTAATAAGATTGGAAAACATTGTAAAATTGGACCTTTTGCTCATCTTAGAGGTGGAGTTACTCTTGAAGACAATGTGAAAATCGGTAATTTTGTTGAAGTTAAAAAGACATATATAAAATCAAATACCAACGCGTGTCACTTAACTTATTTAGGCGACAGCGAAATCGGTTCAAACGTAAATGTTGGAGCAGGTACAATTACTGCGAATTACAATCCGCTTACAAAAGTTAAAAGCAAAACAATAATTAAAGATAACGTAAAAATAGGCTCAAACTCTGTTCTTGTTGCACCTGTTATAATTGAAGAGGGGGCTAATGTCGGTGCACTAAGCGTAATAACAAAATGCCTGCCGCCTTGGGCTTTGGCAATAACGCGCGCTCCTCTCCGAGTTGTTGAAAATTGGGTAAAAAGATAATAATAACAGATGGGACATTGATTATATCAATGTCCCATTGTGATTATAAAAATTAGTTGTTGTCTCAAAGCGAAATTTATTATATTATAGAAGAAGCAAGAGAGGGTGAAATGACTTTAGAGAATTTTATTTACGAGTCAGTTTCAGAAATACTCGATAACGGGTATGAAGAAGTAAAGAGTATAATTGAGAAGCACAAAGAAATTTACAAAGATGATACTGCAATATGTTTTAGTATGCTTGCATTAGGAGCTTTTATTGCAAAAGATTATCCGAGTTTTTATCAATTCATGAACGATGCAACTTTTTTGGTTGAGCAATCTTGTGATGACTTGACAAATATATTTCATGAGATGATTTTAGGCTATGTTAATTTTTCTGAAAAAAATACAACTCTTTATGCAATTAACTACAACAAGGCTCGTAAACTTTCTATAAAGTCTCAAAAAACGGAATTTTTTGAGAGAGTGAATAAGATTTTAAAATGTCCGCCAATAAGCCATTATAATAATCATAATCAAACAAAAGACCCGCTTATTGCACTGGTAAATATCGGTCAAGCTGTTGCAGCAGAAAAGAATATTAATTTGTTAATAAAAACAATTGCCGAAGAAACAAAAACTGCTCTAAATGCTGACAGATGTACCGTTTATCTTTACGATAAAGAAAATAATGAACTTTATTCAAAAGTCGCAACCGGACTTGATATCAAAGAGTTGCGAATCCCTGCTAATAAAGGTCTTGCTGGGCATGTAATGCAAAGCGGTGAGACTATTAATATTAAAGACGCATATAAGGATAAGCGTTTTAACCCAGATGTCGACAAAAAAACAGGCTACCGCACTAAGACTATCTTGTGTATGCCGATTAAGAATTTTAATCAGGAAATTATCGGTGTATTTCAAGTGCTTAATAAGTTTGATGAGTATTTTACGCCTGATGATGAAGATTTACTGGTTGCAATCGCTTCCAGTGCGGGTATTTCATTAGAGAATGCTCAACTGTTTGAAAAACAAAGAAAACTATTGGAAGAACAAAAAGTAGTCTTGGATAGTTTCATTGAGACACTTGCAACCTCTATTGATGCGCGTGATAAGATTACATCAGGTCACTCTTCAAGAGTTAAAATGTATTCTTCGCTTATTGCACAAGAATTTGGTATGGAAAAAAATGATTTGTACATTTTGGAAAAGGCAGCAGCTCTTCATGATATAGGAAAAATCGGTATCAGAGATTCTGTATTGCAAAAAGAAGGAAAATTAACTCCGGAAGAATATAAGCATATTCAACAACACGTTGAAATTACACATCATATTCTTGAGAAAATCCACATGTCAAAAGATTTTCAACAGATTACGGAAATTGCCTGTTCTCATCACGAGAAATTTGACGGAAGCGGTTATTACAGACACTTAAAAGGTGAAGAAATACCTTTTGGCGGAAGAATTTTGGCTGTGTCAGATGTTTTTGATGCAATCACATCAAAGAGACATTACCGTGATAAAATGCCGATAGAAAAGGTTATTGATATTATAAAAGAGGGTGCCGGTTCTCATTTTGATCCGTTGGTTGTAGAAAAATTTTTGGCAATAAAATTGAGCAAAATTGTTGCAGTGTTCACTACAGAGAATAATATGAAAATTGCAAAAAAAGATTTGGTAACATTAGAAAAATATAATCTACTTGATTTATATTACTCTATAGTAAATAATTGTAGTAATAAATTACTGCAAGTATTTAATAAGTATTACGTGGGTGTAGATTTAGAGCATGAATAAAATTGTAAAAAAACTTATATTATCCGGAATAATATTGACATCAGCGTCTGTTGTATATGCAGAGGACGCGAAGCCGCTTAAGATAAAGGCAGAAACTAATGTCGCAAACATGGATATGGTAATCAAAGACAATTTTGTGAAGGCTAAATATGCTTCTGCTGCAAACAGATTTGCACAAAGTAATGTAAAAGCAGCCTATGACGATTTTAATGATTTGCTTCAAAGAGCCTCACATGACGATTATGTTTTTCTTGTTTACGGAATGAAAATGGCAGAGTTTGGCTTTTTTGACCTCTCTACAGATTTAATGAATAAGTTGGATGCAAATCTTTTTACAGAGTCTTATGTCAGTGATATAAAGAAATACTACTATCCTACGGCAATGGTAAATCCGAAAGACTTGATTTATCTGGCAGACGCTTATTCAAATATTGTTTATAATAACATGGCGATAGAAACAACATCGGAATTGTTGAACAGCAATCAGGTAAGTGAGAGCGATTATAAAAACTATTTAATTGCATTAGGATACTATAAATCCAATAATTTGCCGCAAGCGTTAAAATATATTAATAATGCGACCATAGAAAACGATACAAATGTAAATTACCTCTCATTAAAAGCTCGTATATTGGCAGATTCTAACAAATCAAAACAAGCATTGAAGGTATTGGATAAAATAAGAAAATCAAATTTGCAGACTACTGATTTTCAGAATAAAGTAAGGGCTACTGAGGAGTATGTTTTGTATAAAACAGCAAAAGCAGAAGCTCTTAAAGATTATCATTTGGCGTATTATTATCATTTGCAAGAAAAGAGTTTGCTTGCAACTAAGGTTTTGCAATCTGCCGTCTTGCAAGCAAAACAATACAGCCCGTTGATATTTTCACTTTTAGGCAAGGTTTACTATGATAATGATGAGATGCAAAAAAGTGAGGAATTTGCCTCAAGAGCTTTTCGTGAAGATAGCGAAAACTACCTTGCTGTAAAAACTCTTGCAGATTTAAGTTATGAAAACAGAAAATACGAAGATGCGCTACAATATTACAAAAAAGCCAAGAAATTAACAAAAGACGTAGAGCCGTCTATCGGAATTGCGAAAACATATTTGGCATTGGAAAAAGACAAAAAATCAAAAAAAATGTATGAAAAACTCCTGAAAAAACACGGTTCAAACGAAGAGTTGCTTATTGATTCCTTACAAGTTTTTCCGCAAAAAGCAGATGATTTTCTTCCAAAAGTTGCTTCCTTGGATATTTCAAACAATGATATTTGGCTTGGATTAGCTAATCAAGCAATCAGAGATAAAAACTACAATATGGCTGCGTCTTACTTGAATAATTCGTATTATATAGACGCAAATAATTTCAAATACTATTATTATTTGAGTTTGGTTCTTCGTGCAAAAGGCGATACAGAACTTGCAAACCAATCATTGATAAGATGTTCAATTTTAAATTCAGATTATAATGCTGAGTTAAGTACGGGGCGGAATGCGTATGAAAAGTAAAATTTTAATTATTGAAGATCATGAATTGACAAGATTTGGTTCAAAAACCGCATTTGAAGCGTGTGATTTTGTAGAAACCGTTTATGAAGCAGAATCAGCGGAAAGAGGTTTGGATATTCTTGCAAAAAATGAAGTTGACCTAATTATTATGGATTTGGGCTTGCCGGGGATGGATGGTATTGAAGCAACCCAAAAAATTAAAGATTTAAACAAGGATATAAAAATTGTTATATTAACTTCGCACAATGATGAACAAGAAGTCTTAAATTGTTTGAAAGCAGGAGCGAATGCTTATTGCTCAAAAGAAATTAATCCTCAAAGACTTATTCAGGTGGTATCATCGGTTCTTGACGGAGCTGCGTGGTTCGATCCATCAATATCTCACATAGTTCTTAATGCAGCTGTTAAATCTCAAGAAGTTTCTGCTACAAAGCCGGAAAGAAATTACAACTTAACATCGCGCGAAACTCAAATCTTAAAACTTATTACAGAAGGTAATAGCAATATTGAAATCGCCAAAGAATTGTTTGTTAGCATAAACACAACAAAAGCACATGTCGCAAGTATATTGCAAAAACTTGAAGTAGATGATAGACTACAAGCAGCACTAAAAGCATTAAAAGAAAGATTGGTCTAAGATGGGCGGAATTGCTTCGATACTGGTAGTAGATGATAATCCTAAATATTTAGCAGATGCGCTTCCTATGTACGGTTATGATGTAACGATTGCAGAGGATGGGCTTGATGCATTAAAGGTGCTTGAACAAAGGGATGGTGCTTTTGATTTAATATTGCTGGATGTAATGATGCCAAATATGGACGGATGGGATACTTTAAAAGCAATAAGAAGCAACAAAAAGATTAAATATATCCCTGTAATCATGATTACGGCAGTAAGTGAAGAGCAAAAAGTTGTTTCGGGATTAAAGATAGGAGCGGATGATTATATTGTAAAACCGTTTATTCTACCGAATTTGCTTGCAAGAATAGAAGCTGTCTTAAGACGTTGCGAATGGCAAAAAGAATTAACGCCTAAAAAAGAAGTGGAATTGAATAAAAATATTAATATTGATGCTCTTACACCAAAAGAAAAAGAGGTTTTGGCTCTTGTTGCCAAGGGAGCAAGTAATCAGGAAATTGCAGACAAATTGTGTGTAAGAGATGTAACTGTAAAAACTCATTTAAACAGTATTTTTAAAAAACTAAAAGTAACAAACAGAACACAAGCAGTGTTGCTTGCTATGCAGATAAATTTGATTAACTAAGAAAGGGTTTACCAATGTTATCAAAAGAAGAATTAGTAAATTTATTATCATCAGATATAAGCGCGTTTAATGAAAACGTGAAGGGTGCAGACTTAAGTGAAACTGATTTTAGCGGTTTGACATTAGAGGGTGTTGAATTTATTAATGTGGATTTGACATCATCGTCTTTTGCCGATAGTCACTTAACGGAAGTCAAGTTTGAAGATTGTGATTTAACTTCCGTTGATTTTACAAGAGCAAGCATAATAGAATGTTCTTTCTGTGAATCAATTTTAAATGGCACAGATTACAGCTATTCTCGAGTTGATTTTTGTAATTTTTCTGATGCTGATATGGCAGGGGCTATATTCCAAGGCGCAGACCTTTCTAATTCTGATTTTTCAATGGCTGAAAACTTAAGCGCTTGTCGTTTTGATGAAGAAACCGTTTGGCCCGATAATGAGTATCTACCGGAAGATTTTGATTCAAACTATTCTTCAGATCTTTCTTCGCTACAAGATGAGGATGATTACCAACAGTCTGATTACTAAATCATATTGTTCAAGTTCTTATCTTTTTTAAAAGGCAGGAGTTTGAATTGAATTCTTTTTTGAATATTTTTGCAAGATGCAGAAATGTCTTTGTTTTTGCATGACATAGAGATATATCTGTTACCTTCGTCAACAACGTTAAATCCAATTTCTTTGTATTTTTTAACCAAATTGAACGGACTATTTTTTACTGCTTCCAGCTCTATAGAATTTGATTTAAACTTTTGAGCTAAACGAAAAAGCTGGTAAAACATTGTCTGTCCTGCGTAACTTGCTTTTTTATTAATATCAATCGGAATAGAGGCAATTCCCAGAAGATTTAAAGTATCACCGGTTTTTTGAACGGTCATAATACTACAAGGTTTGCTGTTCCAAAAAGCTATGTATTTTTTTATTTTTTTATCCATTGCAGAATTGATTGTAAAGTCTAATACATCTTGCCAATTTTGAGCGTCACTAGCCGGTAAATTTGGCATCAATTCTGCTATATGAACTTTATTTTTTAATTTTTCCAAAAAAACTTTATCATCTGCCGTTAACTGATAGAGCTTTATTGGCTTGGCAGATGCTGACAGGATATTTTTAGATGAAGCGATTGGTTTTGCTTTAAAATTAGTGTTATTTTGAATTGAAATTTCCATACAATGTTATAAACCTGCCTAAATAGAAAATTTGATATAAAAATGTGATTTGTTAAAAAAAATTTACAATAAGGCTTGTCAAAATAAATCGTTTAAGGTACACTAAGAATACACTGGTAGAAAGAAGGAAAATAGAACTATGTCAAAGAAATGTGAAGTATGCGGAAAAACTCCTATTAAAGCAGCAAAATTAACATTCTCTCATAAACAAATTGTAAAAAGACAATCACCGAATTTACAAGAAATCAGAGTTAATGTAAATGGTCAAACAAAGAAAATGACAGTTTGTACTTCTTGCTTAAGAGCAGGTAAAGTTCAAAAAGCTGTATAGTTTTTCAAAACAACAAGATTCTAAAAAAAGACTGTCGTAATGACAGTCTTTTTGTGTATTAATCAAGCTTCTCGTGTGCCTGATTTACAATTGTACTAATGTCAACATCGAATTTCGCACCTTCTGTACCGAACCAAACCAGATATTCGATATTGCCAGCAGGTCCTTTGATGGAAGAATATGTAAGCCCTTTTATGGTGTAGTCTAAATTTTTAATACAATTCAGCACATTTTCAATTACCATTTTGTGTGTATTTTTATTTTTTACGACTCCACCTTTTTCAACAAGTTCTTTTCCTGCTTCAAACTGAGGTTTAATAAGACAAATCATCTCATGATATTCAGGGTTCATTAGTCTTTTTAAATTTGGAAGTACTTTTTCCAATGAAATAAATGATAAATCTGAAACCAACAAATCCGCGTAAGGCTCATTTTCTGCATATATATCTTCAATTCCGCAAATTTTAAGATTAGTTTTTTCTATAGTTTTAACTTTTTCAGAACTTCTTATTTTCCAATCGAGTTGTCCATATCCGACATCAACTGCGTAAACGAATTTTGCGCCGTTTTGCAAGAGGCAATCCGTAAAACCTCCGGTCGAAGCACCTGCATCAAAACAAATTCTATCCTTAATGATTATATCAAAACTTTCCAGTGCTTTTTTTAACTTAAAACCTCCACGAGAAACAAATGGCATTGATTTAACTTTAAACTCGTATTCTTTCTCCGGATTAAGCTGAAAGCCTGCTTTTGTAATAACTTCTGTTCCAATCATCACGTTTCCAGCAAGGATTGCAGCAGAAGCTTTACTTTTATTTTCAAAAAAGCCTAAATCAACTAAAATTTTGTCTAAACGTTCTTTTTTCAAATCTCAAAAAACCTTTCCGCATTATCAGTTGTAGCATCAATTAATTCATTGAGCGGCATTTCTCGTAGTCTTGCGATTTCTTCTGCTACATAACTTACATAAGCCGGTGTATTTGGTTTCCCGCGATAAGGAACTGGCGTTAGGTATGGCGCATCCGTTTCAAGAACCAGTTTATCAAGAGGAATATTTTGCGCAACCTCTTTCATTTTTATTGCATTTTTGAATGTTACCACTCCGCCTAAAGCAATATACCAACCTTGTTTTACACATTCTTGCATAAATTCTGTGCTTCCTGAAAAGCAATGAAACAACACTCGTGAATTTCTGTTGTTTTCCTTTAATAAATTAAATGTATCCTTATGAGCTTCTCTATCATGAACTACAATTGGTAAATCTAATTTATTTGCAAGTCTGATTTGTTTAACAAAAACCTCTTTTTGCAAATCTACAAAGGATTTATCCCAATAGTAATCCAGTCCAATTTCACCTACTGCTTTTACTTTAGGATTTTTTGCAAGTTCGGTTAACTTATCCTCTATAGCAGATGAATATGTTTTTGCCTCTGTTGGAAAAATTCCGACCATAGCATAGAAATCTGTATATTTCTCTGCTGTTTCAATCACCTTATCCAGAGTACCAACTTCTACAGCGGGTATTACAGCTTTTTTTACACAATGCTCCGCCATTAATTTTACAGTATCTGTTAATGGCTGTTCAAGCATATCTATATGAGCGTGTGTATCTATCAAATAATCTTTCATAAGAAAATTATAGCAGAAAATAATATTAAACTGTAAATCATTGACTCAAGCAGTCCATTGTTATATTAGTAGCAAATGCACGAATATTCACAGCTACAGTCAGCTTTTTTCTCTGGAACTTCTGATGTATTAATTTTTTCAGCAACGGCAATTAAGCGTTTTTTGTATTCTTCACTTAACTCATCTGTGTTTTTTATTACGACTTCTTCTCTGTTTTTTAAATCCAAATAAATAAAATTTACCTTGTTTGTTTTAAAAAATTCTGCAACGGCAAGAATATAAATCATTGTTTGATAGTCGTATTTTGCACCTTTGGGAGCTGCGCCGGTTTTGTAGTCCAGAATAAAATACTCATCCTCTTTTTTTACTAACGCATCCAATCTTCCGCCAAAAAATTTGTCTCCTATTTTGACAGACAAATTATATTCCGTATTCACCACCTCATAAGAAAAATACTTCACACCCTTTAAATAGTTCCAAACAGCAGCTTCGTGTTCAGAAAGTGATTTTTCCATATTGTCGATGTTTTCACCACGTAAATAATACGAAGCCAGAGCATGTATATTTTTACCAAATTCAAAAATATCATCATTTACAGGCATGGAAATACTTTTCACATATTTCAAAAAAAACTTTTTTGAACAAATATCATAAGTTTTTAGCATGTTGGGTGAAAATTGAATGAACATAGTTTTTTCTTACCCTTCTAAATACGTATAATCAGGAGTTGCATTCAATTTCGTTTCAATTTCTTCAAAAGTTGCAAGTCCTTCTGTTGCACCGAATTCTGAAACAACGCATGATGAATTTACAGATGCGTACATTAATGATAAACCGACATTTAGTTTTGTTCTTTCTAATGCGGCGCAAAAAGTAGAAGCAAATGCATCTCCGGCACCCAATGTAGAAACGACCGGTGATTGATATGTCGGGCAAAAATAATATTTTTGTCCGTCATAAGCGTAAGCCCCTTTGCTGCCATCAGTTATTACAACAATTTGATAGTCCATGACTTTCATCGTCTCAAGCATTTTTTTAATGTCTCTATGTATAATGTCATGTGAGAATTTTTCGGTTTTTGTGTCAGGTCTGACTTGAATGCCAGTAGTCATCATAGCTTCTTCTTTGTTCATTACAACAATGTGTGCGGATTTAAGAATTTTCTTTATATGTTCAAATCCTCGTTTGATACTGGTTGTACCTGCATTAAAACAAATCTTGGTTCCATGCTTATGCGCATAATCTACAATAGGCTCTAAAACCTTATTGGATTCGCCGTTAAGTGGGGCTACATATAGCAAATCAGAGTCCTTAATAGCTTCAAAATCTATCTCTTCTTCTTTTATTTCTGCATTTGCACCCCTGTGAGCCAGTACTGTTCTATCCCCTTGGAAACTTACTAATATAATGGAAAAACCCGTCGAGGTCTCTTTGTTTTGGATTATATGACTTAAATTTACATGACGTCCTTTAAACGAGTTCAAAACCCCTTCTGAATAGATATCTTCGCCGATTTTGAAAATAGCGGATGTTTCAAGTCCTAAATTGGCAAAATTACAAGCAGTATTAACTCCCCCTCCGCCTACATTAGAAGAAAATCCGGAAATATCTATTTTGGAACCGTAAGGATAACTCATAAATTCTGAATTTTTTGATTTAGATGCAACCGATACAATATTTGCATCATCACACTCTACAAATACATCCATTGTGGCACTTCCTATTGTTATAACCTTTGTCATATTCCAATCCTCCTGTAATAATATTTTAATACAAATAGCAAAAAAAAATATTTACAAGTATTATATAAACTGTAGAAGGAGGATTAAAAATGGATTTATCAACGAACAATGTTAACTTTCAAGGCAGAGCGGAAGTTCAATACGGATTAAAAAAGGCTGCGACGGAAGCTAGAAATATTGGAATAAATAAAATTCAAGCAGCCGGACCTCATCCTGTTATTCGGGAGAAAGAGACATCACTTGCTCAAGGAGCGTTATCTGCGTACTGTGACATGTCAGTTCATGACTCCTGTTTTGTGGAAACAATGAGTAAACTTCCTGAAAAGTTTGTAAAAGAAATCAAAGAAATACTAAAGCCTGTAGGAAATATGTTTGCAACAACTTCTCCGGCAGAAACATTTATCAAAGAACTTAAGAAAACAATGAAAAAAGCAAAAATAGGGTTTGATGCCAATATAGGAAATTTTATTGAAAAGATAAATTGTAAAAAATTGTAAATATTATCTTTTAACATAGTGTATTTTTTATTTAGTTAATCTATAATGTTTGTATACAAGGATATGTGAATTATATATAAGAAAAAGAGAGACTAGGGTTGTATAGTTCACCGATGATTAGGGATTGGTGTACAGGTTAATAGAGATAATTAAGCTGTGCTGAGTCAGAAAGGTTAGGGAATGGCTCTTGTAATTAGTACAAATTTGTCGTCCATGCTCGTACAGAAAAACTTAGATGCTGCGACAACAATGCTAAACACATCGATAGAAAGGATGACTACAGGGTATAAAATTAATCATGCTGCTGATAATGCTGCAGGATATTCCATTGCCGTAAACATGCAAAAACAGCTTAGCTCTTTTGACGTGGCTGCTGATAATGCAGCAACAGGCGCAGATATGCTCAAAACATTAGAGGATAATTATGCGTTAATTACTTCACACATCCAAAGAGTCAGAGATTTGACTGAACAGGCTGCAAACGGAACTTATAGTACGGATTCACTCACTGCAATAAAGACTGAAATTATTGCAAGACTTAGTGAAGTAGATAGGATTGCTGCGAATTGCGAATTCAATGGTATTTATTTGATGGACAAATCAATTACTGATAACTTGAATTTGCAAGTAGGAATTTATAGTGATGAAAACAGTCGTATAATATTAAAAAAAGAATTGTTTGATAATGCAAGTATATCTGCATTTTTTGGAGAAAGTATTACAGATTTTGCAGGAAAATGTGCAGCAACGGCTACTGCTGCAAATTCGCTTACTTCGATTGATAATGTCATGAAAACAATAAGTTCGCGCGTTACGGAACTTGGTTCCGTTCAGAATAGAATTGATTCTGCGACAGAGTCAATTGGGGTGCAGATTGAAAACATAACTTCTTCATTGTCTACGCTTAGAGATACGGATGTAGCGGAAGAATCGTCCACATTTATAAAAGCGCAAATATTGCAGCAAGCTTCTTCTTCGTTGCTGTCTACTGCAAATCAAGCGCCAAGTGTTGCATTGAATTTGATATAAAGTATAAAATTTAATTTGTTGTTGATTGGGATATGTACTTATATGTGAGGTTGATTATTCAACCTCTTTTTATTTTGTCGAAATGGGATTTGGGCAAATAAAGTTAATGTACTGATACTTGCTATAAGTTTATTTTTTTGTTACACTAAAACTTGTAGATTAGGTAAAAGAGGAGTTTTTTATTATGTTAATGAAGGGTAAAAAAGGTATAATTTTTGGTGTATCTAACACTCACGGTATAGCTTACGGTATCGCAAAACAATTGTTTGACCAAGGTGCAGATATTGCTTTTACATACGCAGGTGAAGCAATGGAAAAAAGAGTTCGTCCGATTGCTGAAGAAATGAACGCAAAATTAATCATGAGTTGTGACGTAACAAAAGAAGAAGAAGTTGAAGCTGTATTCAAAGAATGTGAAAAAATCTATGGCAAACTGGATTTTGTAGTTCATGCAGTTGCATTTGCACCAAAAGAAGACTTAATGGGAAGATTCGTTGATACTTCAAAAGAAGGTTGGGACATTGCTCTTGGGGTTAGCGCATACTCGCTTGTCAGAGTTTGCAGACACGCTGAACCTCTTATGAACGAAGGCAGCTCAATCTTTGCACTTACTTACTTGGGTTCAGTTCTTTCTGTTCCTAGCTACAATGTTATGGGTGTTGCTAAAGCAGCTTTAGAATCAGCTATGAGATTCTTGGCAGTAGATTTAGGACCTAAAGGCATTCGTGTAAACTGCTTATCATCAGGTCCGGTTAAAACACTTGCTTCTATGGGTATTGCGGGTTTCTCTAAAATGCTTAAAGCTGCGACAATGAGAGCTCCGATGAAGAGAAATGTATCTCTTGAAGATGTTGGTAAAGCAGGATTATATTTGGCTTCTGACTTATCAAGCGGTACTACCGGCGAAGTAATTTACTGCGATTGCGGTTGCCACTCAGCTTATGCTTCATCAGAAGAAATGGACGTTATATCTAAGGCTGAATAATAATGTTAACAAAAAGCGTGTTTCTTTTTTAAAGAAACACGCTTTTATACAAATAAAATTAGGAGTTTTATGAAAAAAATATTATCACTATTGTTTTTGTCAACATTTTTTGTAATAAATGCGCTACAAGCTGAAGCTTTAACGTATGAAGAGGCGATTAATCAATCAAGACCTCTAGCAGTGCTTGTACATGTATCTTGGGCGGATGATGTCGAACAAACAAAACAAGCTTTTGATTCAATGGCAAGTAAATATGACAATAAGTACAATTTTGTAAGTCTGGATATTGCTTCCGCTGAAACAAAAGAATTTAACAAAAGATTTCCTATTTATGCGAATTTGCCGTATGTGTTGTTGTTCAGAGATAGAGGTAAAATTTCAAGATACTTAAAGAAAGATTGCGTTGTAAATCCTTCCTGTTTTGCAGAAAAACTTGATTTCTTTGCAAACTAAATTTACAACTTGTAAATTTTTGTAAAGATATAAAAGGAATGTGAAATCTGTCCTTAAAAAATAACTTTATTAGTATATAACGTTCGTAAAAACGAAGATATTAGAAAGGACGGAATATATGGCAGCAGAAACAGGAGCAATCGGCACCGGCAGAGCACATTCAGCTTGGCTTGATCGAGGCGAAGTACAAGCTTCTCCAAAAGAAATCCAAAATGAAAAGCTAAAAAAAACAGATGTCTTTACTTACGCTGCAAATGCTCAAGCCGGCGGATTCAAACTTTAGCTTAAAAAAACCTAAAGAATGTTCTTTAGGTTTTTTCTTTTATACTTTTTGCTTGTATGCGTGACTTTTTCTATCTTTTTCCAAATTAGGTGTGTCAATTTCAAATACATAGGCATCAGCCGGAGCGAGATTTACTCTTAATTCGTTTGTAGCAACCTGAAACTCACTTGTATCACCATAATCAGGAACCATGTTTTTCAGTTTTTGAGATTCTTTTAATCCTGGAATTTCAATAACACCTGTTACATTTCTGTTCGGATTTTTATTTGCAACAACAAGGATGGTTCTTCCGTTGTTATGTCTTGCATAAGTGATAATTTGGTCATATTTATCATCACGCTTGTCCAGTTCAATAAAACTACTGTTTCTATCAGCAAGAACATCCAAATTTTCATTTCTCATTTTTAGAGTACCCTTCATAACTCTTTCAATATCAGGACATTCTCCACCCGGTTTTCTTGAAAGATTAAACAGAGCCAAACGATATCTGTGTTCGTTCATCAATGTTTTTCCTGTATAAGTCTCTATGTTGTCTGTATTTCTGTATTTGTAATCATAGTAGTCGCCGCTTTGGAAACCATCAATAAAATACGGGTTACACATTGGAATTGTTGATTGTAAAACAGTTGTTAATTTACAGAAATTTTCTCCGCCGTGAATCATGGATGAACTGTCATCGTGAGTTAAAAATGAACCGATTACACTTTTACCTGCCGGTAAACGATGTGATAAATCTAAATTCAGTTTGATATAGTCGTTAAATTCCGTACCGTTTCTCCAATCGTGGAAAATATGGTATTGTCCATAATAATCGTCAAAACCTGCTCTAAGCAAATCTTCGGGTCTGTCATACGGCATATTAATCATTGGAGATGCACATTCGTAGGTGTAGCTTTCTGCAAGCCAACCAAATTCAGGGTCTCTTTTGTGAGAATACTGTATTAATATATCCCAAAATTCTGTAGGTTTCGCTCTTGCAACATCGGCTCTGATACCGTCTATTCCCAAATCAATACAAGCATCAACGTATTGTTTGTGCATTTCCAACAATTTGGGGTTAAGAGTTCTCTTGGATTCATCCGCCCATGGTTCAAACATTCTGATATCAGCCCAGCCTTGAGGAGTTTTATCTTCACCGTTTCTGCCATAAGCCATAAGTTCCGGTTCGGCTTCAAACATATCTACAGATGCGCAACTCGGCAAATCAAGCATTACTTTAATGTCACGTTTGTGGCATTCATCAATGAATGCTTTGAATTGTTCATTTGGAGAACGTGGGTCATCTTGGTCAATAATCATTGGATCAATTGCCAAATCACCTTCATCTGTTACATATTTCGCAGGTGAGTAAAGAGAACCGGCTGTTCCCATTGCATTCTTTTTCCCCGTTGGGTGAATCGGTAAAATGTGAATTGTGTTTATACCATCTTCTTTTAATTCATCCAAACGAGAAATTGCGCTTAAGAAAGTTCCGCATTTTTCACCGGTTGAGAGTGTTACTTTATCATCACCGTTCAAATCTTCTGCGGTAAAAGTTCTTGGAACAATTGCCATCATAACAGATTGGTTATTTTGAATCATGCTGCGCAAATTATTTTTGTAAGGCATTGAACTTTTATCTGCTTGTTCGACTTTTTTTACGGCAGCAAGATTTATTAAAGCTAAGTTATCCAAATATTGTGCTGTAACACCGTTGTCAGAGGAATTTTCGCTTTGAGGTTTAGTTATCGGTGCTTGCGGAGTTCCTACCGCTCTAAAATTTAATGGAACAATTTTAGTTATTTGCATCTTCTGCCTCCAACTTCTTTATTGTATGCGGATTACTGATTTTTCCGAATCGGAATTGGGCGAGTAATGCAACGCCAAGAACTGTTCCTCCGATTGCAGAAGCTCTTCTTAACCACGTACTGTTACTATAGTGTTTGTCTGCCGCATTTTTAATTAAATCTACAGGATTTTGAGCAATAAGGTTAAACTTAGACATTCTTGTTGTTTCAGATTTGGTATACTGTGAAGCAGCTCCATCCAGAATGTGCTGTGGTTTTGTAAAATCAATGTTATTATTACCGATTATATCTCTAAATCTGTTAATATATTTTTTGAATCTGCCTGCAACATCGCCTGAAGCCAAATCTTTTGACGCTTCCATTCCTTTTTTCGTCGCGTCCTGTAAACTATCACTCCATATAGTTCGCATTAAATCATTATAGAATGTTGGATTGTTTACAGTATTCAACTTCAATGTATGATCGGAAGAGGAGCTTTTCATCAATGCTTCTTTACCTTTTTCTAAAATAGCTTTGTTGTATTCGCCATTAGCGTTTTCTCGCTTATACACATCGAACAAATGGAAAATTCTGTTAAAGGAATTTTTAGCCCCTTGGTATCTTTCAACAATTCTTGAAATATCAAGATTTTTAGAAGAACCTACACCCTTTGCATTGTATTTTGCATATTCCAAACGCTTTGCATCATCTGCACCCCAATAATCAAAATTCGCAAATTTATCTTTTACTACACCATCAAGCATATCAAATAACTCTTGTCTTGAATTTAATGAATTTGAAAGTGTAGAAACATCTTCCTTTACGAGTTTATCAATGGTATTTTTGAATCCGCCAATTTTATTGAGACATTTTGCGGTATTGTTATAGTTATTTTCAATGCCAGTAATTAAATCTTTCATGTGAGAAGCGTTTTCAGAATTTCCGTTTAATGCAACTTCCATATCTGATACAACTTTTGAAAGTTTGTTGATTGCTTTTTCAAATTTAACTTCATCTTTTGCAAGTTCAGTAAGTTTTTTATCAAACATTTCCTGAGCTTCTTTTTCAGATATGCGCATTTGTTTCAAATCTTTATATTTTAAACCTAAAACATCAAGTAAAGTGCTCTCAAATTTACCGTAAGCTCTTGCAATTACCGTCTCTTGAGCGTGTTCAACTTTAAAGGATTTACACTTATCAAGAGCCTTCTTATTGTTTTTAAATTCTCCAAGAATTTTTGCGTAATCTACAATTTCTTTGAAATTTTTATCACTAATATAATTAGAAGGAACTTTTTGTAATTCCTTAGAAATATTTTCTATAATGTCATTTTGTTGTGTTCTTAAAAATGCCTTTGTTGCATTCGGTTCATTTGCAATTTTTTGTTCAAATAATTTTTTAAACTCGCCTTTGATGTTCAAAAGTCTATCTTCTGTAATTTGAGAATCTGTCTCACCATTTCCAAGAATTTGTGCTACTTCTGTTGCTGTTGGTACAAACACTCTTTCTAATACAGCTTTATTTCTTGATGGAATATTTGCTTTTATTGATTTCGCAATTTCTTCTGCCACATTTGAACTAATCTCAAATGATTTTACACCGTTCTTTTCGTTGCCTAGAATTTGCGTTAAATCTGCTTTTACACCTTCAGCAAGAATTAAATCCATATCTTTTGTTATGATATTTACCAAGTTATCAAATTCAGCTTTTGGTAACTCTTTATTCTTATAACTTGATAACAATTTTTCGACATTTCTGCTTAAATTGTTTGCTGAAATATCAGATACTTGTTCTGTCATTTGCGTAGTTTTGTCTAATAAATGATTAATTTTTGAATTGTAACGTGAATTTCTTGCAGATTCTAAAATAGGTGCAATTCCTCTTTCTAGTCCATAGCCAATGATTCCGGACATTACAGGTACAACTCCGGCAGTCATCATCCAAAGTGTATTATTTTGAGTTGCGCGTTTTCTCGCTTGTTCTTTAATCAAATCATGACGGTTCTTAATTCCTCTAGGAATGCCCATTTTGTCACCTACAATATCCAAATCCTCTCCCGGATATTCACCTTGGTACATGTCAAAAGGAATATAGTTAGAATCTTGGTATACGGATTTTTTGCGTCCTTGGTCGTCTATATATTCTTTTCCGATATCATATCCTTGTACAATTCTTGAAGGAATATTTACTGCAATTTTAGGATACAATGTCATTGAAGCCAAAAAGGCACCCAACCCTGCATATTCCATAACTCTAAGCATCGGATTTTTTGTTCTTGCCGCTAAAACTGTTGCGATGCCTATACCACCCAGTTTAAGTCCGACATCATTCAATCTTCCGAGTTGGTGGTCATTAGCATTTCCGTCGAAACCGTCTTTGAGAGATTTCATATCATAAGCAATATCTTTTAAAGCATATTTAGGCATTTTTGATATTGAATCATGTACAAGGTGACCTTGGGGTGGAAGCGGTTTTACATTGTTTTTTGTATCAACTGCACCTTTGGCTTCATTGTAATGTCTGTGAAGCTTAGTATTTTCAACATTCGGTTGTATCGGAGTTATTGTCATACTAAATCACCGTGCTTTCTTTTGTTTTATCCATAATGTCCTTATTGACCAGTTTTCCCATATTTCTTGCTTTATATATTACATTTGCAACGCTACCAATGGTTAATGCTGATGAAAACAATATCCATAATTTGCCGGCATGTTTCATAAAACCACTCTTTCCGGCATCGCCTGTCCACAATGTTTTAAAAGCTTTAGCGAATGATTCACAGAATGTTTTGGAGATATTTACGGAATTTTCTCCAAAATTTTTCATTCTTGCGGAAAGCTTCGTGCCAAAACCTTCGTCCGGTTTTGCAACATGACGTTTTCTGTTGTGGATTGCGTTGAAAAAGTCATTCCAACTGTCTTGTACGGCTAGGCCTACACCAACACCGGCCCACGCGTATGAAGAAAGACTTTTTGCGGTCTTTGTAGTAGAAATTACGCTTTGAATAATCGGAGTTGTTTCTGTTACGGAATCATTTAAATTTTCGCCGAGTCCGATTCTCTTTGCGATTTTGTCGTAGTATTTTACACCAATGTCCTTTTGAATAAGATCTTTTCTGAAAAATTCTCTGCTGTCATATACTTTTCTTTGTTGAATTTGAGGCATAATGTTTGCTGCTTCGCCGGCTTGTTTCGGTAACGGATAATAGATGTGCTCTACCGGAAGTTCAATATCTACTCCAGTTCCCCAATATACAGGACGCGTAACCAAGTCATTTGCAAGAGTTTTAAAAACTCCGTACAAAACAACTCCAAGTGCCATTTTGTTTCCATTTATGTTTGCCAGCTTTTGAGATTTTGGATTCAAATTTTTTAGCATATTAAATAATCCCATAAACATTGCGCTACCGGCTAAGTATGGAACAATACCCATAGTAAGAAATTCATAAAAATCTGAATTTACATCCCCTCTAAAGCCTTTTACAGGATATTCAAGAAAAGCATTGGTTGTTTTTTGGAACTTTTGATTTAGTCTTGTACCCAAAGTATTTGGTAAAATTCTGGACTCTCCGTCATGCCCCGTATTTGCCTCATTTTTTTTCGGCTTTGCTTCAAATACGGCTTTATTATCTGCTAATCTCACTGGCTTAATCATACATACGCAACCCCATCTGGTACCTATAAATTAAAAGTTCCTCAAATTTTTTTTTGCTACTTATAGAGCAAGAACTTTACATTTTTTTACAATGTTTTAAAAATATAAAACACACAATCAGAGTTTATCAAAAACAAAAATAATATTCAAGAAAAAGGACTTTATAGCCCTTTTTCTTATGCTCTTTCTCCCAATTCTTTATCCATTAAATACAGTGCAACTTTGTCGTCTCCAAATAGTTCCAAACGTTTTATTATGCTTTTGATATTTTGCTCTTCTTCGATTTGTTCATTAATAAACCAATCTATAAAAGAGAGAGTTGTTCTGTCAGATTCTTCTTCTGCTGCTTTAGCAACTTTCATAACTGAATCGGTAATACATTTTTCGTGTTCATAAATCTTGTTAAAAACAGAAATTACGCCCTGAAATTCAAATTCGGGGGTCCTTATTTGTTTTAATGTTACAAAACTGTTTCTTTCGATAATGTAATCAAAAAGTTTCAGTCCATGCTCAACTTCTTCTTTAGCCTGTAATTTTAGCCAAGAAGAAAACCCAAAAAGTCCTAATTCTTTCATGTAGGCAGACATTGAAAGGTATAAATATCCTGAGAAGAACTCTTTGTTGATTTGTTCGTTTAAGATTTCGTTGATTTTTACGCTAATCATTTTTATTTTCCCCCCCATAAGCCGTGAATATTACAAAATTCAATAGCATCTATTTCGTCAGAAGAACAAGTGATGTCGAACTCGGCACATTCTCCTGCATTAAGATATTTTAAGCATAATTGTGATTTATCCTTTTTATAAATTTCTATGAATTGGATATAATGTTCCGCTGCCATAGGGTGGTTCTTTACGGAAACAAATTTTTGATTCTCTCTAAATTCTATTACCGGTGCATGTTTTTTTCCAAGTTCAGATTTATCATGTTGAATCTGTTGCAATGCCATTGGTTGACCGCAACATACAAGTTCACCCGCACCATTTAATATAACTTGTACAAGGTTGCCACAAACATTACATTTGTATAATTGCAATTTTTCTGTTGTCATAATTGTTATTCCTCCAATATGATTGTAATTCCTTATAATTTATTCTCATTGCCGAAAGTGGCAATTTATGGTACTATCTAAGGTATGGATAATTTTTTTGCAACGAACAATAATAAAGAAGCGGAAACAAATTCTCTTAATTCTCAGTATGATAATTTAAAAGATAATTATGAAAAAATTTTTATAGAAGCGGCTGAGAGTATAAGAAAAGAAGTAAATCAATTTAAACCTGAAAATCCTTGTGCAACTTGTAATATTAAGGATTGTAAGATAGAGAAGAAAGATGTGTTTTCTCCTTACCCGATGAACTGCAAGTATAGAGAATGGCAACTTCAAATAATCACATTTTTGACAGGAGATTATAAGCAGAAACTAAAAGCTGCCTACAAGGCTATTATGGATAAAAAAAATGAGTATTCTTGCAATAAGTGTGCAGCTTGTTGCAGACTTGCGACAAGTGAATATTCATATACACAGCTTAAGCAGAGAGCGATGAGGGGTGACAAATTTTCAAGCGACTTTGTCTCCGTATTTGTACCTTATGAATCAGAAGAAGAAGCTAAAAAAGTAAATCCGGAATACTTTGAATTGCTAAATGAACTCGTAGAGGATAAAATATATTGTTATTACTGCCCGAAAATGAAGGACAATTTGTGTACTGATTATGAAAACAGACCCGATATCTGCAAGGATTTTCCGCATAATCCGTTAAAGTTGCTTCCCGCATCTTGTTCCTACAATGAGTGGAAAAACGAAATTGCTCATCAAGCTATGCTTTTGAAAGCAAAAGTCGATATTATAGAATTTTACAAGGAAAGATTAAAATAATGATACTTGCAGGAATGACACTAGAAGAATTAGAAAGTTTAATGTGTGAATTTGGTGCAACAAAATTTCGCGCAAAACAAATACATAACTGGATTTATACAAAATCAGTTTCTTCGATTGACGAAATGACTAATCTTTCCAAAGATTTTCGTGAACAGCTTAAGCAGACGGCAAGTGTAACGGAAACAAAAATAAAAGTTAAACAAGTAAGCAAAGACGGAACAATCAAGTATTTAATAGAGTATCCGGATGGTGAGTGTGTTGAGACGGTATTAATGCGTTTTGATAATCGTGCTAATCTAACTGCTTGTGTAAGTTCACAAGTCGGATGTGCTGTAAATTGCTCATTTTGCGCAACAGGAAAAGGCGGTTTTAAACGAAATTTAACATATAAAGAAATCATTGAGCAAGTTCTCTCTATTCAACGAGATACAGGTTTAAAAGTGACGAACATCGTTTTTATGGGACAGGGTGAACCGCTCTTAAATTTAGACAATGTTCTTAAAGCATTGGATATCTTTAATAATGATTTTCAAATTGGAGCCAGACGAATAACAATCTCAACAAGTGGAATTATTCCGGGGATACTTAGACTTGCGGATTGCGAATTACAGTCCACATTGGCAATATCACTTCACGCTCCTAATCATAAGTTGCGCAGTGAACTTATGCCGATTGAAAATAAATACACAATTGATGAATTGAAAAAAGCCCTTTTATTATATGTTGAAAAAACAGGAAGACGAATTACTGTTGAATATATTTTGATACACGGATTTAATGATACTCCGGAAGTTGCAAAAGAACTTGCGCACTTACTAAAAGACTTAAAATGTAATATTAACTTGATACCGTATAATTCGGTTATAGAAAATGATTATAAAAAACCTTCCAATAATGATATTATGAAATTCAAATATTTGTTGGAACACTCCGGCAAAAAAGTCACTGTAAGATTGGAACGAGGTGCGGATATAGATGCAGCTTGCGGTCAATTAAGAGGAAAACAGGGGTAAAGGGGTAATTGGGTAAAGGGAGCAAGAAGTCTCTACTTAGAAATAGCAAGAGCGTGAGGGAATGATTTGAACAGCATTTTTGAAAAAAATATTAATGCATTAGCCTTGAAAGATGGGGTACTTGCCGAAAAGCTAAGTACGCATATTCTGACGGAAGTTCCGCAATTGATTAATGAGAATGGTGCATACAACCTTGCATACAAGGGCATTCCTCTCCACAATCCGCAAAATCCTTTGGGAGAAGCGAAGGAAATCTTTGCAAGAACGGAAAATACTCCCGTTTCTATTCATTTGATTTACGGAATAGGTCTGGGATATCTATTTCAATTGGTTGCTGCGAACTCTGTCGGCACTATAATATTGTATGAACCGGATTTGAATATTTTAAAAATTGCTTTCTCGCTTGTAGATTTTTCAAACGACATTTCAAAAAATAATGTTTTTGTTGCAACTACTTTTGATAAGTTGGGTGAGTACATATACAAAAAATCAAATACAAAAAATTTACCACAAATGCTTTCGACTACAGCATACAGAAATTTAAGTATTTCAGATTTTAATACATTGGTAGAAGAGCTTCAACGCATGGTTGGAGCGTTCAGTCTTGATTTGAAATATACGCAAGAAAAGTTTTATCCGCTTATAAAAATAATAATTAGAAATATTCCCAATTTAATAAAAGAAATACCTTTAGTGAAAATAAAAGATTTATATAAGGATAAAACAGCTGTCGTTGTATCAGCAGGACCAACGCTTGACAGAAATATTCAAATGATTAAGAAATACAGAGATAATATCGTTCTGATTGTTGTGGGTACGGCAATGAAAGCTCTTGCTGCACACAATATTAAGCCTGATTTTTTGTGTATTATAGAATCTTTTGATTCTTCAAAACAACTTCAAGGAGTAGATTTGACTGATGTCAATTTCGTTACGGAGCCATATTCAAACCCGAAGTTAAGAAGTTTTAAATTCAAACGCGTATTTTCACATATCTCAAACAATATGCCGCTAAATAAATTTTGGAGCAATATTATTGGAGAAGATTGTTCAGAATATATTTCTAAAGGCACAGTTTCATATACTGCGCTTAATGTTGCAAGAATCCTTGGTTGCAAGAAAATTGTTTTGGTCGGACAGGATTTGGCATATATAGAAGGACAATGTTATAGCAAAGACTCTGCATATAAAGAATTGGAATGCAGGTTTAATCTTGAAGCTGACAAATGGGAAATTACGGCAAAAAATATTGAAGATTTTGCAAATGCTCTAAGTGCTTTACCTGATTTGGAAAAACGTATAGATATAGCAAGGAGAAGGTTAAAAAATCTGAACAATTCTCTATATTTTGTGACAGGTATAAACGGTAAACAAATTCCTACTGAATCTGTGTATGCTGCCTTTATAAAGCCGCTAAGCGAATACACAAAGCTTTACGCAGATAGAGAGTACGTCAATACGTCTCTTGAAGGCGCGCAAATTGAGGGTTATAAAAATTTGTCGTTAGAAGAGGCGCTTAAAGATTCAGCACAAATTGTAAACAGAAATGTTGAGCCAAATTATAGTTTAGATATCGAAGCCGTAAAAAATAAGTTGCTAAAAGAAATTGATACTCTTAATAGCTTGTTGTCTGATATAGAGAATGGCAAAAATGCACTAAAGGCATTGAATAATGATTTTAAACGCTACAAAAACCCGACAGTGGAAGTTTTGAAACGCTTAAAAAAGGTTTCTGCAATTTTCTTGGAGCTTAGTTCTGTGAATACTAATTCTATATTTGATTTTATTACTGCGTCAGAGAGAATTAATATTGATTATTCAATGAAAATGGCGAAAGAATTTAATACTGAAACAATTGCTTCATTTATTTCACAATTTTCAAAATATTTTAATACAGCAGAAAAAAGAATAAATGAAATAGAAGTTTTACTAAAGAATGCCATAGAGGAAATTAAATGAAAGTATTGATACAAAGAGTAAAAAATGCGTCTGTTAAAATTGACGGTAAACTTTATTCTTCAATAAACAAAGGAATTTTATCTCTTGTAGGTATCGAAAAAGGCGATACTTTAGAAGAAGTTAAAAAGCTAGCAAAAAAGATTGTAAATTTACGTATTTTTCCAGACGAAGCGGATAAAATGAATCGTTCACTACTTGATATACAAGGAGAAATGTTGATTGTATCACAATTTACTTTGTGCGGAGATTGTAAAAAAGGTACAAGACCAAGTTTTGACAAATCTGCCCCGCCAGCTATTGCCAATGAATTATACGAAGCATTCATAAAAGAGGTTCAGGCATACGGAGTCAATACCGGCAATGGAAAATTTGGCGCCATGATGGACGTTGAATTGATAAATGACGGACCGGTTACGTTTATGTTGGAAACGTAACAAACAGTCATTAATAACTTTATAATTGTTTAGTGAGCGTAAATCGAGCTCGGAGAGTTTCTTTGCCCCGCGTTTCTTTGCGGACAAGGAAATGCGGGTACATATTTAATAACATTTTGTTTGAAATGTTATTATGATAAAATTATTCTATGGATGATTTTAAACACTATACGGTAATGTTAAATGAGGCTGTTGATGCGCTGGAGTGCAAAGACGGCAAAATATATGTGGATTGTACTCTTGGTGGAGGCGGACACAGTGAACTTATACTTAAGCGAATTTCTCCGAATGGGAAACTTATCGCTTTTGATATTGATGACGAAGCAATTGCGCATGCTCGCGAACGATTGAAAGATTATCCAAATCTGACAATTGTAAAATCGTCTTATACAAATATAAAAAAAGAACTTCATAAACTTGGAATAGAAAAGATTACTGGTGGTGTAATCCTTGATTTGGGCGCATCATATCACCAATTAACAAAAGCAGAAAGAGGTTTTTCTTTTTCCAAGGATGCTCCTCTTGACATGCGTTTTGACATGAACAGTGATTTTTCAGCATACGACGTAGTAAATTCCTATAAAGAAGAGGATTTGGTAAGGATATTCAGTGAGTATGGAGAAGAGAGATTTTCAAAAAGAATTGCAAAGAAGATTGTCGAAACTCGAAGGGTTGAGCCGATTAGAACAACGAAAGAACTGGCTGATATTATTATCGCTGCGACTCCTAGGGTTAAGTCTCATATACACCCTGCTACAAGAGTGTTTCAGGCTATTCGTATTGAAGTAAACAATGAGTTAAAAAATGTAAATTTTGTACTGCATGATATATTGGAATTATTGGAGAAAGATGGTATAATTTCTGTAATAAGTTTTCATTCTTTGGAGGATAGAATAGTAAAACAAATCTTCAAGTTTGAAAGCCAAAAGTGCAGATGCAATGAGATGATTTGCAAATGCCCGCCGCCAAAAATAGAGTTGGTGAACAAAAAACCTATTATGGCGAGCGAAAAGGAGATTTTGGAGAATCCGCCATCACGAAGCGCTAAGTTAAGGGTTGTCAGAGCTATTTGATGCGTAGAGATTCTGTCTTGGGAGCATGAGGAGTAGCATATTTTGGTTTCGGCACTAAAAATCAACAATAAAAGAACAAACAGCCTCGATAGTTTTATAAAGAAGTTTACGACAGAGAATAAACCGGAAGTAAGAGAGACGTCATTTGTAGATAAATCTGTTCAAAATTTGGCTGTTAATAGTATAATAGAAGGGTACTTTCCAAAGGAGAATCTTGTAAAAGATATGGCTATTAAAAGAGTGAATAAAATGTTATGCGTTGTATTGAGCCTTTTAATTGGCGTAGTTGTTATCAGCTACTATTTTGTCATATCTTGTGAAATGAAACTAAACGATTTGAGCAGACAAACAATTATTCTGAATAACGAGAATGAAGAATTACAAAATAAACTTGATTCACTAAAATCTTTTAATAATGTGGATAAAACGCTCCAACAAAACAACATGCTTCAACGCGCGGGTCAGGTTATAGAAACCCCTGAAATTACTGTAGAAACACCTGTTTCTGTCAATAATGGAACAAAAAAGAAAATTTTTGATTATGCCATAGGTTTTTAGTCTATGTTAAAAATTGTGTGTGGAGCCGGTAACGAAGATTGCGAAAGTGTTAAGCGCCTAGTATATGTTTATGCTAGGGCAGGTTGTAAATGCTTTGATATCTCAGCAAGAAAGGAAATTCTTGAAGCTGCACAAGAAGCTGTTAAGTTAGCGGAAGTTACTGATGTTCAGCTTTGTGTAAGCGTTGGCATAAAGGGTGACAAACATATAGCAAAAGCAGCCATAAGAAATAGTATTTGTATCAAATGCGGCACATGTTTTAGGAATTGTCCGAATGATGCGATTTATTCATCAATTATAATTGACGATAAAAAATGTATCGGCTGTGGAGTATGTGCAAAAAAATGTCCTACTGGCGCAATGACGATGGTGGAAAAGGATGTAAATGTTGAAGAGATTTTACCTTATATGGTAAAAAACGGTGTTGAAATTTTGGAACTGCACATCATGGGGCATGATAAAAAAGATTTAGATTATAAATGGAATATAATAAATGAATGTAACCCTAAATATGCTTCAATTTGTATAGACAGAGAAAATTTTGGTAACAAAGAAGTCTTGGAGCGAATTAGAAATATGATTGCCCACAGAAAACCGTATACAACAATAATACAAGCAGACGGAATCCCGATGAGTGGTGCAGAAGATGATTACAAAACTACATTGCAGGCGGTTGCAATGGCTGAAATAATACAAAACGCTAACATGCCGGTACACATAATGCTTTCAGGCGGGACTAATTCTAAAACTGCCGAACTTGCAAAAATGTGCGGAATTAACTATTGGGGTATTGCCATAGGCTCTTGGGCGCGAAAAATCATCAAACCTTACACTTCTGCTGATGATTTCTGGAATAACAAAGAAATCCAACAGAAAGCTATACTTAAAGCGCAAGAACTCATACAGTCCTCAACTTAACTTATACTATTTGGCAATTATTGAAAGCTTTTGACCTTCTTCAGCAGTTTCTATTTGTTTATACGGATTTGTGGCAAAATTGTATTGTTTATTATAATAAACTTTCTTAGGTGCACCTTTAAATATGATTTTTTTGATGTGTTTCAATATCATAACGCCATTTTTAGCTGTTAAGCCATCCATTACAATCTTTTTACCATCAGCTCTTACAATTGATTTCTTGCCGTTAACTTCTTTTACAACGTATTGAACCTTGTCTTTGGAATTTGCGTTTGTAAATACTGTTCCTACAGGAATTGCAACACTGGCACCAAGTACAATTGCATCCAGTTCTGATTTTGGAGTAATTGGAACATACGGATTATTCGGATTAATCGATTCAATATTATTTTCTTCAAAGAATTTCTTGCGCTTTTCTTCTGTACTCAAATCAATCTTATGTTCGTTTTTAATCTTTTCAAAGTAATTACATCTATTAGAGAAATCTACTCTGCCTGCATCAAACACGGTTACAGTCATATCACCGTTTGCACTCTGCATCATATAAGCAATTTTTGCCATTTCTCTTGAAAGTTGTCTTTGCTCTTCTTGAAGCTGAATTTTCTTATCACCTTCAGCTTTTTCAATTTCTCCCCAGAGTTCGTTTAATCTATACTTAATTTCACTTCTTGTTTTACCCAAAACAGAAACTTCGGCACGATATGGAGTTCCATTATTCAAAGGCATTAATTCCGGATTGCTTCTGTCTTTCAAAGCACCATTCAATGCACCAATAACAGTTCTTCTGTATTTTGCGATGTCTGATTCTCCTTCAGTTTCTGACCAAGGAAGAACGTTTCTATTCTGCAAATAAACATTTTTTGCTTTTTCTTCATAACCGGTCATACCGAGTTCATCACCGGAATACATTGTTGGGATTCCAGGGAGACCTTTTAAAAATTCCATAATCATAGCCGCTTTTGCAACCGCAGGCTCTGTTGCCGTTTTATAAACATTGTTGATTAGGGTTTGCTTATTTGAAATTTGCTTTCCTGACTTAAACTCTGCTTGCTTAACTATCATATCAAGCGCTGTTTTCAAATCTCTGGCAGCATAGCCGTTTTGTTTCATTGCAACTTTTGGGTCGACAATTCGTTTAAATTCATCTGTATTAGCACTTACAGTTGATTTATTATACTTTTCTACAAAAGCTTTTAAACCTTTATCGAGTGAAACCTTAGAATTTATAGAAGCACAAGAGTCTTTGATTAATCTTGCCAATTGTACGGTGTAAAGGCTATATTGACTGTAATTTCCACTAGCGCCTAATATTTCTGCTGCGTACGAGTTGTTCTTTTGTTTTTGTTCGTCGCTTAATGCAGTCCAATCAAAATCACCGTGTACAAGGTAATTTGTTAAATCGGTTTCATTGGCTTTTTGAACAATGGCATCTATCTCGGCTTTTGTCAAACTCACTCCGGCAAGTGTTAAGATTTCTTTTAACGCATCTTCAAGAGAGGATAGTTCTTTAATCTTAATTTTTTGCATATTCTCAGTAACACCTTCTCCAAGGTAATTACCATTTGTTAAATCAACGATTGCATCTGATAATAGTCTTTTATCTTCTGCTGATATTGATTTATCTTCATTAATAACATCCATTAATAGCTTACTTACAGCAACTGCCCTTGGAGATGTTGTCAAGAAATAGTCATTGTTATCTACGTTTAATCTTAATTCTATTGGAATATCAGCATTAGATTTTGCACCTGTCAGAACTTGTATTGCTGCTTCACGCGTTTTATGTCCTCTGTCATCAGAACCTAAGATATTTGCATGGAACATTGACATATCAACTGCAAGTCCGTGGAGCATACGAGGTTTGTCATGGTTGCCCATGAATGTATATAAGTTTCTTAAATAATCTACGCTTCTGCATTCCATTAACAAATCAAAACGGGCTTTGAATCTGTCATGAGTATCCATTGTTCCATCACCTGTATCAAACGCAGGTGCAAAATTTGTTAATAAATCAGTGAAGAAGTATGAATAACCAGCTTCAGATGTTATACCTGTTTCAGCGAAAAATTTTGCCATAACTTCCGGCTCACCATTGAATTTTTGTCCCAATTTAGTTCTATCAGCGTAAGGGCTTGTCTTTTGTCCGTAAGTGTCTTGTAATAACATTTCAATATCCGTTATTTCTGCAACAAGATAAGAATTAGGATTTTCTGCTTTTACTGTTTGTACAAATTTTGACCAGAATTTAATTACGTCATCCCAATTATCATCAAAAGAGTTACCGCCATTACGAATTGCGTCCATATCAATAACATCTTTGCAGGCATCAAGTCTCCAATCTAATCCTACAGCAGCTCTGTCTACCCACGCTTCTGCAATTCTAAAACTAGCAGTATCTGTTCCTGAAATTCTCTTTGAGATGGAATCTGCTACATAAGAAATATCACTTTCGGAAAGAGCTTTTAAGCCTTTTTCTATTTTCTTTTCTAATAAAGAAGTTTCTTGCTCCGGACTGCTCGCATTTATACCCAATGCTTTTAGAGTTGTACCTTCTTGCAAAGACTCATAATCATAAGTAATCTCGCCATTTTTTAACAATTTTGTTTTAAAACTTTCTCCGCTCAAAGACTTAAGAAATGCATATTTCATAATGTCTTGTCCGGCTAGTTCCATTACATATTCACCATACTCCGTATAGTCACCGTTAGAGTCAAGTAATTTTTCGTTAGATGTTTCGTTTACTTTTTGGATGATTGAATCCGCAAAGTTCTTTAGCTCATTGTTGAATAGGCTGTTTACTTTGTTGTAATTCTTCGTGTACGGTTCAACTAAATGCGGATTTTTTTGTTTCATTAAATCAAATCTTGAAACACCGACAGTTTCATCAGTCGTAGCTCTATTTGAGAAATATGATGTTGAAAGAACTCCAACAGTATTTTCACCAAATTCTAATGCATCCAAAGGCATTTTCATTAGAGCTTTTACTGTAACATCATCTTTTGACAACACACCTTTTGGAGCAAGCTTGTAATTGCCATTTAAAATATTTCCAAGAACTTTGCTATCAATACGCTTATCATCTTTTAACTCAGGAAGCGCTCCATCTGCAACATGCTTATCCAAATCTTCAATAGTTTTTGCATTAGAGATTGCTTTTGCTGAATAAATCATCTGGATATCATTAACTTTGCTTGTCCAATATTTACCGGCTTGTATTGCCATATCCTGAACTTCTTTTGTACCGCGTTCAATCATTTTACGTTCATGAGCTCGCATTGAATCGCTCACAATGGATTGAAGCAACTTTTCATCATAACCGGAAATATGATAATTCATTTTAGCCATGTCTGTGTTGGCATCCCAAGTAACAAATCCACCTTCTGTTTTTCTATCAATTTTGAAATTCGAGAAATTCAATGCCAAAATAGAACCATCCGTAGAATCAAGTGTTATGTCCTTTCCGGCTTTTCTCAATTGATTAATTCTATCTATATTTTTCTCATACTCTTTAAAATCACGAATTTGCCATACAAAATTTATCAAAGTATCGTCATGACTATTTATATCAAGTGCTTTACCTTCATTAAGTTTTTCGTAATTAATAATTGCTTTATCATAATCTTTTATTTGACGTTCACTAGCTTGAGCACTATCATAAATTTGTCCCAGAGTCTCTTTGTTAGAATTATAATTTGGATTGGCTTTTTTATGATAAAGATTATCACTTCCAAGCTCATAAGTATAAGGTGCATTTACGATTCTATGACGTAAATTTTCTTGATTCTTAGGTATAACACCTAAGCCAAGACTAGAATCTTTCAAACTGTTCATTCTGAACCAATAGTATGCTTGCGGGTTACTCTCTGCCCATCTTAGCGCATATTGAAAATGCACACCTTCCAAACCTTCAGACGTAAAAGTTCCGTCATAAACGTATTTCATACCGTTTTTATATAAGTCTCGAAATAAGGAATTAAAGTTTTCTGTGTTACCCATATTGGAAGAAACTTGGAAATTATTTTTATTCCAATATCCGAGAGACCATCCTTTTGAGCCGTTTGCAATAGGAGTTGAAAACAGAACATTGTAACCGTTTTGTTTCAAATACGGAATATTTTTTTGAATTCCTGCCATGCTACCGCCGTGAATATTAGAGAAATTCTTGATTACACCTTCCATATTCTTTTGTTTTGACTCATCATAATAAATCTCTCCGGTATTTTCATCAGTAAATCCTCTGTACATTGCTCCCGGCATTAATGAATCAGGAGTAACCAAATATCCGGCACCTTGTACCATTGGAGTTGTACCTTTGCGAGAAACAAGCGTATATTTATAATTACTTATGGGATCACCGGAAAAATCTTCATAGGTATCAATAACATTACCGTTAGAATCTTTTTTTACCTTAACTTCATGATCATGGACTCTGGTTCTTACTACATACTCACCATCTTGCTCTCTAATTTTAACACCGGTATCAGCACCTTCCCAGATAACTTTTCCTGTAGCTTTGTCTCTTCTTATGACCTTGTAAGCAAAAGGAGCATCTTTATCAAGGTTTGTTAAATCCTGTAAATTAACATCTACACCTTCCGGCTTAAGAGCAACGGAGGCAATTGGAGTCTCGACGACTTTGTGATTATAATTATCTGTTGGTACGGCTCTAAAAAACTGAATTTCACAAGTTTCTTTATCACTGTCATAAGGATAATAAAAATGCATAACAGTATCGCCAACATCGTTTTTGACATGCTGATATCCCTTGAATCCTAAATTAGAAACACCGTTAATTTTATTTACAAACACGTTTGAAACTCCTTCTGAATATATAAAGAATGTGAAAGATTTTTTTTGCTAATTTACCGGCATGTAAACTACAAATATTTACAAAATTTAATATTGTATATAATACACATTATCACCGAATATTATACACTGATTGTACTACAAAAATAAATAAAAACAACAAAATCGAAAGCTTAAACATCCACGCCTGACATCATGCTTATCAGTGTATCAATTGTATTTTGCATATTTACGCTATCAGAAGTTCTTTGCTGTAAAAAGGCATTGATTTTAGGCATCATCTCAATTGCAATATCGAGTTTCGGATTTGACCCGGGTTGATACATACCAACGTCAATTAAATCCTTGTTTTCTCTGTACATTGCCATAATTTTTCTCATTTTTGCCGCGGCAGCCTTATGTTCCGGCGATGCGATTGCGGACATAAGTCTCGAAATACTACCCAAAACATCGATTGCAGGATAGTGGTTTGCCTCCGCAACCTTTCTTGATAAGAAGATGTGACCGTCCGTAATACCACGCACCGTATCAACAATCGGGTCATTAATATCGTCACCTTCCATCAATACGGTATAAAATGCGGTAATTGAGCCTTTAGGGCTGTTTCCGGCTCTTTCCAATACTTTTTGTAACCAAGAGAATATTGATGGCGGATAGCCTTTCATCGTTGGAGGTTCTCCAATAGACAAACCTACCTCACGACCTGCCATTGCACAACGAGTTACAGTATCTGTCATCAAGAAAACTTTTTTCCCTTGATCTCTAAAATATTCACATACCGCTGTCGCAGTAAGCATACATTTCTGCCTGATAAGAGGTGGTTGGTCTCCTGTTGAGCATACCAGAACGGATTTTTTCATACCTTCCGGTCCGAGTGCATCCTCAACAAATTCTTTTACTTCTCTTCCACGTTCACCAATCAGAGCAACTACGTTCACGTCAGCATCGGAATTTCTGGCAATCATACCCATCAAAGTACTTTTACCTACTCCTGAACCTGCAAATAAGCCCATACGCTGACCACAACCAAAAGTTAGGCAAGAGTCGATTGCCCTTACACCGGTTGAAAACATCTCCGTAATAATAGGTCTTTCAAAAGGCCCCGGAGGTGGTCCTTCTACAGGACGCCAGAGTGCACCTTCAATATTAAGCGGTTTTCCGTCAATTGGTTCTCCCATTGGGTTAATCAATCTGCCTAACAAAAAATCTCCGACCGGAATTATAATCGGCTTTCCCGTTGTTGTAACAAGACTGCCTTGCCCGATTCCGGTTCCGTCATAGAGCAAAAGCAATTGAGCGACATCACCTTTAAATGCAACAACCTCAGCCGGTTTCTTTTCCCCTGTTGCAGCTTCTATGTAACACAAATCGCCAATCTTAAGCCCTGGGAGTTTAACTTCTACAGTCAATCCCAAAAGCTTCGATACGCTCCCTTTATATTGATACAAGTCAATGTTTTCAATTCGTTTATTTACACGCTCTTTTAAATTGTCAATATAATCTTGATTAACACCTTCCATAAAACTATTTTAACATAGATTTACAACTCGGTAAACATAATGTTTTTATAGAATAAGATTTGCAAAATTTAACTACATTGTAACAAATCGAAAACATTTTATTAAATATAAATTGTAAGATAAAAAATGTAACATAATGTGCATTATGTTACATTTTTCTACTATGTGCATGTGGTTAAAACACAGATTATTAGAGATGAAGCAGGATTTTATACAATAATATATATTTAAAAATCTATATTAAGATTTGTAACAATTTATGCCTAAAAATTAAAGTTTTTGAGAAAAATGACGATAACAAAAATGTAACAAAATGCACATTGTGTTACATTCTCAAAAAACTTAATAAGAAGGAAAACAGATTATGACCAATTCATTCTCTCTCGGAAAAAATGGCAAACTCGGTAATATTGACTTAGATAAGCTAAGAAGTGGAATTACTAAGAACGATTTAGGTATTGAAAACAATACTGTATTAGCATCTATTTTCGATAGCATTGATAGTGGCGAAGGAAATAGTGCAAGCAACGGTAAGCTTGAAAGGAATGAATTAGTTGAATTTTTCCAAAAAATTAAAGAATTAGCCGGCAAAGACAAAGACAATACAAATATATCTAACAAGGAGGCTAAAAAGTTTGAATTAGATGATAAACAACTTGGTCGTAAAAATAAAGAACTTTTTAATTTTCTTAATAAATTAGCGCTTTTAACCGATGGGATTAAAGAAGTAAAATTTAATGGCAATTCAGAAACTATCGTCTATGAGAACGGCAACACTGAACAAGTTTTTAACAATGGTGAAAAAATCATAACCAAAAAAAACGGAACAAAAACCGTTAAAACAAAACAAGATAAAAACGGACAGGTTCTTGAGGAGACTGTAGAAGATGAAAATTTTGAAGTTACAACTACAAACAACCCGAGTACCGGCAAAAGGACAAAAACCGTAGAAACAAATCAATCGACAAATGAAACCGTTACAATTGAATATGAAGAAGACGGAGTTACACCAAAAAGCAAAACAGAAGAAGGAAATGGTAAAATTCTCCAAACTAAATATGACAAATCAACCGGTGAATATATTTTAGAAAAAGAGACAAAAACGACAACTTCTTATGGCAACAAATACGTAAATACAAAAGATTATGATGGTGCTGACTATACTGAAACAGTTACTAGAAACGGCAAAGAAATTTCTAAAACCATATCAAAAAATGGTAATACAACAACTATTGAATATGATGGTGAAGGAAATTCTTATGTTGTCGTGCAACCGGAAGAACAACACGTAGAAACAATTGCAAATAAATTTGGTTGCAATAAAGACGAATTAAAAAATGCCAATAATGAAAAAGAACATTTTAATGTCGGTGAAAAAATAAAAGTACCAAAAAAGCTAGAGCCTAATGCTGACGTGCTCAAAGACTCGCTTTCAAGCGAAGAAGCTGTAAAAAAACAAGAAGAGATCAATGCTAAAAAAGAAGCTGAATTAAGGGCAAAGCGTGAAGCAAAAATAAAAGCTAAAGCCGAAGCACGCGCTAGAATAGCTCGACAAAATGCTGCATGGGGTGTAAAAAACAGAAAAAATTACAGAAAGCCTGTCACATGTTACCTTACCAGAAAAGGGAAACGTACTGCTGTTAATGGTACATACATCGGGCAATCTGCAAAACACGAAGGACGTTGGGTAGTAAAAGTTAATGGTAAAATTTACACAATGTCACAATATGATAATACTCTGTTGAAAGAAGAATACCTAAATGATCCTGAAGCATTTAAGGCAAAGGCGAAAGCTGTAAAGGCAACAAAAGAATATAATAAAACTACAAAGACAAGAAAAAATGCAGAAGGTTTGGCAAAACAATTCTATCAAATAGCGGATAATAACTCCGGAGGATATTCTCTTGATAAAATGTTAAAGCTATTACAAACTTCCGTAAATGAAAAGAACATCGTAGCATTTTTGGATGCTTATGAAAATGAAAAACATGGTGATTCATCAATTGTAGATACTGTAATCAGTGAAAATATCGCTTTAATTTCAAAACACAGACAAATATTAGAAAATATTTTCTCAAAATTAATGAAAGCTGCGCAAAATGCAGGTGTTTCTAAATCTGACTTAGCAAAAGCAAGTGCAGATTTTAAAGCTGCATTAAATAAAGAATTTTCTACTCATACACGCGCTACCGATAGAGCAGTGATAGAACGTCCTATAGATTTTTTGAGAGGATGTATCGTAGCGAAGCAAACAGGAAATGTTGAACAGTTGTCTGATGAAGCAGCAATGAAGAAATTTAATTCAAGCAATGCGGCTGAGACAAAGGATGCTCAAAAGACTTATAATGATGCAAAAGGCGAAGGTTGGAGCTGGACTGCCAGAACAGGAGATACCGTATTAGGTTGGTTTGGATGCAAGACCATAGAAGAAATGGAAGCTAAACTAGGCAAGAGTGCAGCAGATGTTAAAAATTTAGCCAAGGCTAAGAGCTTTGCAGAATTTAAAGTAATATACAAACAAATCTTTGGAATTGAATTTGATAAAAACAAAATTGCGGCACGAGATGCTGCCTTGGGAAATTATCAACAAGCAGCAGCTTGTGATAAGACATTAAAACTAATTAATCAAATTCTGAAAAAATCTATTTCTACGAATTATACGACTTTGCGTGCTGAAATTAAATCAAATTTTCAATTTGATGACGCAACAATAGATAGCATTATTAATGAATACGCAAAAGTAAACGGCAAGAATACAAAATCCGATACAGATAAACGAACATTGTTATTAGAATTTTTACAAAACACAAAAGTAGAAGCATTAAACACTTATAGAAGTTTAACCAAAGGTAAAACCGTCGAACAAATGGGTAAAGACGTTGAACTTTTGCACAGAAGTGCGTTTGGAACAAGTGATATTGCAAATGAAGTTGCAAAATTTACAGAGAACCTTGCAACAACTGAAATGATTACTGAAGGTGCGTTTGAAATCGCCGGTACTATTGCTCTACAATTTGTTCCCGGCTTAGGTCAAATGGCTGCAGCAAGATTAGCAATCAGTGCGGCTAAATGGGGCACAAAAGCCGTTAAGATTGCAAATGCTGCCCAAAAAGCACAAAAAGCATTTGCTGTCGTGCAAAAAGCAAGCTCAGCAACTAAAAAAGGTAAATTCATATCTGCAGTAGCCAATGCAGGTGTCGCAACCGCAGCGGTAGATTTATCAAATGGAGATGATGTAAAATCTACACTCAGAAAAACATTGATGAATATGTCATTTGCCGGAGTTGGTGTCACTTCAAGTATGTTAGCGCCAAAATTAATGCAAGCGCTTAACGTCAACAAGGCTTTGGCTACCGAAATTGCGGAAGGAATTATTAATGCTGCCGGAGCTTATGGAGTTACAACAATTTCAGGAAGTGAATACGGTTCAGAAAATGCGTTTATTGACTTTGTAACCGGCATGGTAATGGCACGTGTTTCTCATATTAAAACAGGCAAGCACGCAGAAGTTGGTGGAAGCAATCGTAAAGTAAAATCTGAATATACACCACCACAGGGATCAAATCCTGATGGAATAGTTCCACCGGAGGCTAAAAAGCTATCGGATGGTACATCTCAACATGTTTCATCCAAAAATGGTGTTGAAACAACAGATACATATTATTATGATGCTGACGGAAATGTTATTGGGCAAAAAGCCGTAATTAATGGTGAAACTCATTATATTGATGCAAAGGGTCATACTATATCTGCCGATGATTTTGCAAAAATCGTAAAAATTCATAACGAAAAAACACCTGTATTGGATAGAATCCGCAAAAATAGCGCTGAAAATAGCGTTGGTAAATTAAGCAACGATAATTATACAGAATTACAACGTGAAGTTGCGCATAAATTAGAAAATGCCACTACAGAGGCTGAGCTTGATGCACTTGCTTTAGAAATAAAAAAACTTCAAGTTAGAGACCAAAAAAGACCTTTATTGCAACAAATAGAAGCAAAAAGAGGTGAACTTCTTAAAAACCAAGTAGAAACACCAACAAAGCAAACTGTTGAACCGGAAGCTAACCGGTAGAAAAACCGGTAGAAAACAATGCTAAAATAGAAGAAAATATTGTTGAAATATCTGCTAATAGAACAGCAAGAATGGGTAAGAGTCTTGCAAAATATTACGATAAAATTGAAGCTGCAATTAGCTCAATGAAAGATTTAAAACGTTTTAACAAGTTACTTGATAGAATCACAACCAAGTTTGCTAATTTTAAAGCTGACATGAAAACATTATTGGATAAATTATATGCAAAAGCAAAATCGCTTAATTTATCAATAAAAGAAAGCTATAATGATGTTTGCTCGCGAGTGGGAATCAAGGCAAGCGGAGTTAAATCTTTGGATAAATATGGACGTCAAACCGGCGGATATTACGACGCCAATCGTGGTGAAGGCAGATACTTGGCTGCTGATATGACAGAAGCGGATGATATTTGGAGAAATTTTGATCCATCAGATCCAAATGCAGAACCTACAGGAGCTGTGCGAAAATCTAAAAATGCAGAACTTGAAGTAAAAGTAGAACGAACACAGAAAACTGAAGAACAGCGTATGGCAGAAGCTCGTTTAAGAGGTGAAGGTTTTAATGAAATCCATAACTATACTGCTGATAATTATATCCTTACGGTTACAGATGAGGGTTTTCGTCAAGCTGCAGGAGCAACTGCTAAGAGCAATTATAATTTTTGGAGATGCCAATCTGATTCAAGAGGTATATTGGCAAATAGTACAGAAAATTGGCAAAGAATAAATAACTCAAGCTTCGGCACCTATGACATCATTAAAGTTTCCAGAAATGACGGAAATTGTCATATTGTTTACAGACCACAAGAAAATACAACGGCAATTGTTTTTGAAGCTGGCGGTCGCGTTGGAGATAATTATACATTCTACTTTGAAGGCAAAGTGCCGGAAGCTAAATGTCGTGGTTTAATAGATTTTGTCAAAACCAAATTATCACCTCGACATGATGAAAAAGCACTTTTAGATTTTATGAATGGTAAAATCTGAAAAATAGAGTTTGCCCCAGTTACGAATATTAAACGATATTCTACTTAATAAGGGCTTGAACTTCTTTGAAGTTCGGATGTTTAGCACTTCCGAGCCATTCAAACAAAGCGATTTCAGTAGTTATAATATGCGCTCCGTTATCACGCATTCTTTCTAAGCCTGCACTACATTCAGTCTCTGCACGGCTTCCGCAAGCATCTTTTACAACATGTACTTCGTAACCGTTATTAATAAGCGCTTCAACAGTCTGGCTTACACAAATATGAGTTTCTATCCCAAAAACAACAATCTGCTTTTTGCAGTTCAGAGCATTCGCAATCTCGTCATAGGCGGAAAAAGAAGTTTTCTCAAAATATTTTGTATCAGCGCTCAACGCATTTTTAACTTCGCTTACCGTATCTCCAAGCCCTTTTGGATATTGCTCGGTAACAACAACTGGTATTCCAAGAATCTTTGCAGCTTCTGCAACAATAGCAGCCTTCTTTCCACAAGATTCTTTATTAAAAACCGAATTTAATAACTTTTCCTGTACATCAATTATCAAAATTAAACTATCTTCTATATTAAGTTTTGTCATTACTAATCTCCTGTTTAAATTCTAAAATAAACTGTTCCAATAAATCTTCCAAAAGCCCCGCCTCCAACTCATCTGGATTAAGCGAAATTCGCTTGCCATTGATATTGTCAGGGGAAGAAATTAGAGTTATATCAATATTAATCTTAGAAAACCCAGGAGACGTTATCTTGAAGGACGCAGATGCATAGCGTCCCTTTGCGTGAAGTACACAACAGCCTTCATTAATTTCATGTTCAAGAACAACTCCAAACAATTTATCATTATATTTTTGTACAATATGATAAAAAGTTGGGCTAACAATCATTTCAATCTTTTTATTAAACTCTTGTCTGAATAACTTAAAATTACCTTGTACTGAATTTTCTGCGCTACCGACTGACATTGCAGAATAAACTTTTTCATAATTTATGGCTTCGTGCAATTTATTCAAGGCTTCATTTACCAACTGCTGTCTGTTCTTGGAAAATGTTTTTGCAAACCCTGCATAGACTTTCTCCGGAAGTTGTGCCTGCACCTTTGCCCAAATCCTTTCTGCACCTTCTACATCAGTATCGTACAACAACAAGAAATATTTGTTCACTGCATAATTCATCAAAATATCATTTTTTCGGATATTATTTAAAATAATCGTCTCAATTTGATTCGGTTGTAACAAAAATTTTGTTTTTTCATTCGGAGAAATCGCTGCTAAAACAGCAGAAGATGCTGTTTCACTAATTTTCTCCAATTCTCTATCCAAAACAGATGTATAATCCAAAAGAACCTCATTGTTTGGCAAAATCAAATTCTTCCTCACCAAAATCTCACGATATTGCTTATTTTTTTCTAAAATCGATGCCTGATTTAAGGCTGAAACCAAAATTGCTTTCCACTCATCAGCAGTTGTTAAAGGAGTTATAAAAGAATTTGCTCCGTTTTTAAGGACATTAATCTTAAATTCTTCATCAATATTATACGCAAACACAATTACCGGAGTATTTTTTAGCAACTTCAAAAACTCAAGAGTTTGCAACTCAGAGTTCTCGCTATTTACTATTAATACAGAGGTTGATATCAAATGCAACTTTTCGGGCAAATCTTCAAACTTAAAATGATATAACTCATCATTTTTACGCAAAACAAGCAAAGAAGAAACATACTCAAAAAAATTCAAATCTTCAGATATTAAAACTATTTTGCTTTGCATAAAAGCCCTATGATAACTCAGATATTAAAATTTCAGCCTTCTGAAGGACAGCTTTTCTTAAATCTTCCAAATCCTCAGAATCTATACCCAATGTTTTCAGAAAATCTTTATCCACAGAGTTTGGATTGAAATTTTCTTGAACAATTTTGTCAATTAAGCATACCAAGTTGCAAGGAACAGGTATTGATGACAAAGCAGGTGCATGGTGGTATGAAATTATATTCGCCAAAAGAATCGGTAACTGCCATCTTTTTGCAAGTAAAGAACCTGTTTTTACGTGATCTGAATCGAAGTATTTACGTTCCGCATCCAAAATATCCATACCTTCTTCAACAGCTTTCACAACTTTTGCATACAATTTTTGGTCTGACATATTAAGAACCATTTTACCTACATCATGTACAAAACCCGCAATAAACGCTTCGTCTGAGTCCATTATCTGAGTAAGCGTTGCCAAATATTCACATCCTGCAGCAACACGCATCGAATGCTTCCACAATTCTTTGTCTCCGGCACTTGCCATCATAGGTTTCATCGCAACTGCTACAATAATGTTCTTAACTTTTACCATTCCTAAAAGCGACAATGCAATATTTATAGAACTGATTTGTTGGGAAAATCCGTAATACGCAGAATTTACAAGAGCCAACATCTTTATTGTCAGAGATTGGTCAAACATAACAATATCACCAATTTCCTTCATACTCGCGGTCGGTTTCTTCATTATAGCCAATGCTTTTACAATAACACTCGGCATTGCCTGAATATCTTTTATCCCATTTACTAATTCTATTGTTTTATCCATAACTATCACCTATCTTTATACTTGGAGGTGTTTCTTTATTGACAAGAAACTACCAATTGCACCAAAGCTTGTTCCTATAATTAATAATGCTATTATAACAATATTTTGAGCATAAACCGGATTTGGAATCAAGAAAAATTTATGCACATTAATTAAAAGTCCTTGTACAAAATTTAGCGGTAATACTGCTATTATTGAAGATACGAATCCGTAAAACGCACCTTGCATAATAAGCGGAGTCTTGATATACCAGTTACTTACCCCCATCAAACGCATTATTTCAATTTCTTCCTTGCGTGATTGTATTACCAACTGGATAGTATTATTAATTATAGTTATTGTTAAAGCCGCAGATATTATAATAACAAACACCATTGTCGTATTTACAACATTTGTTAGCACCTGCATCTTCTTAACCAATTCTTTTGCGTAACTCATATCATCGACACCGGCAATCGGCTTAATCTGATTATAAACATCAGTAATATGCTCCGGCTTGTCAACTTTTACACGCAAAGTATCAGGAAGAGGATTTTCTATATCATGTAAACCCAACTCTTGCTTTAAACTGTCCCAAGATTCCTTCTTGGTTTTTAAAGTTACATTTTTTACATATTTTATTTCATTAATTCTGTCTTTTACTATGGCAGGCGAAGTTCCCTGTTTTAAGTAAACAGATATTTCAAGAACATTTCCTAACTCTCCTGCAAAAGTAGAAAGAGAAAGCGTGAATCTGAACAGCACACCAAAAATTGTAAGTATTGCAGCCATTGTTGTTATGATAACAAGGTTGATTATACCGGTTCGCTTAATATCGTTTACAGCTTCCATGACAATTCTGTAAATAATTCTTAATTCACACAACCAGTCTTTAGGTATATGCTTCTTCACTTGTTTTTTTAATTGCTGTCTGCTATTGTCCATAAGTACCTGCCTGAATATCCCTAATTATCTCGCCTTTTTCAAGAGTTAAAACTCTTTTTCTAAAACGGTCAACAAGAGTGTAATCATGAGTAGACACAATTACAGTAATACCTCTTTGATTAATTTGTTCCAAAATCTGCATTACCTCTAATGAGTTTTTCGGATCCAAGTTTCCTGTCGGTTCGTCTGCAATCAACAACGGAGGACCATTAACAAGAGCTCTTGCAATACTTACTCTTTGTTGTTCGCCACCTGAAAGTTCACTTGGCTTAGCTTTTGCCTTATCCAATAATCCTACAACTTTTAATGCACCATTTACACGAGTTCTAATATCAGAAGAGCTGATACCGAGCGTACGTATAACATAAGCAATGTTATCATATACTGTTTGATTTTGCAGAAGTTTATAATCCTGAAAAACAATTCCCATGCACCTTCTAAGGTTAGGTACTTTCTCCGGTGTAAGATTTGCAATATTTATACCACCGATAAGCACTGTTCCGGTTGTAGGAGTCTCCTCTTTATAAAGCATTTTCATAAGAGTTGATTTTCCTGCACCAGATGCTCCCGTAATAAATACAAATTCTCCCGACAAAATATCTAGATTAATATTTTTCAGCGCATAGTTATTTTTGTATTTTTTTGTTACCGATCTAAGTTGTATCATAATTTCTCTTGAATCCTATCTGCTATGCTCTCTGCATCTAAACCATAATATTTAAGTAACTCATCCGGTCTTCCGCTTTGCCCGAACATGTCATTCATACCTATTCTCAATACTTTGTGAGGAGAATTTTCAGACAGTACTTCGCACACAGCTGAACCGAGCCCGCCAATTACGGAATGATTTTCTATCGTTACGACAAACTTTGTTTTATTTGCACTGTTCAAAATCGTTTCTGAATCAAAAGGTTTTATTACCGGAATATTTATAACTTCCGCATTAATACCCCTTCGCGCAAGGATTTCCGCTGCTCCGATTGCTTGAGATAGCAAATCACCCGTAACAACAATGGTAACGTCACTACCATCTTTTAAAGTAATTGCCTTATGCAAATCAAATTTATACTCTTTATCATAAATTACCGGCACATTCATGCGCGAAAGTCTTATATACACAGGACCATTATGCATTGCTGCAAATCTCACAGCCTGACGTGTTTGCTCATAATCACCAGGAGCAATAACAACCATATTCGGAAGTCCGCGCATTAGAGAAATATCCTCAAGAGCTTGATGACTTGCACCATCTTCTCCTACTGTAATTCCACCGTGCGCCCCAATAATTTTCACATTAGATTTTTGATAACAAATCGAATTTCTAATTTGATCATAAGCCCTACCGGTTGCAAACACAGCAAATGTCGCAGCAAAAGGGATAAAACCTTCTAAAGAAAGCCCTAACGCTGTTGTTATTAGGTCTTGTTCTGCAATACCAACATCAAAAAAACGTTCCGGATGAGCCTTTGCAAACAAAGATGTCTGGGTTGAGCCTGACAAATCAGCATCAAGAGCAACAATTTTAGAATTTGTATTTCCGAGTTCAGCCAACTCTTCCCCGAAAGCACCTCTTATAGACTTCTTTAAATTATAGTTTATAGTATACATATTAAACCTCTTCTTAAATTATACCATAAACTTATTGAAATCGCATTAAGCTTTTTTATCTTTGCCAATAATCACAAATTCTTTTTTCGTTTGGAGAGAAAAGTTTTTTTATACCTTCAACCAAAGGGTTTTTCTCTAATTCCTCAAGTTCCTTCTTAAGTACAGCCTTTTCTAAAATCAAAGAATTGTACAAACTACCGCAAACTTCTGATGAAGCGTGGTGTAAATGCAAATTTTTTATTTGTAACTCTTTTTGGGATATTTGTTTTTTTAATTGTTTCCTATTCACTAAAAAACCTCACTAGAATAACAATAACCTTTTTAATACATATTTGCAATCAATCTTTTAGAGTATTTTAACAATTAAGCGTAAAATTTCTTTACAAACAGAAATCATTATTCAATTTAGAATACACACAGTTAGTACGATTCAGCTATTTTTTGTAAATTTTTGTAACAAAATGGCAAATTATCCTAAAGTTTTACAAAAAAATGCCGATAACTAGAACAAAGTAGGATTGTATTTTTATGAAAATAAAAGAAAGGAGTTACTACTACTATGGGAACAGATTTTAACAAAATCAATCCAGAACAGGCAAAAGAAATCATTAATGCCCTGAAGGATGGGAAAATCAATGACAAAGAGGCTGAACAACTCAAACTAAGTCCTCAAGAGCAAAAAGATTTGAATGAAGCTTTCTCTTCCGGCGAAGTTCAAGTTGGTGACTTTGTTCTGGTGAACAAAGGTAAGAGCAAAGACGGTAAAAAACAGTATTCACAAACAAAGAGAGTTGCACAACAACAAGAACAACCGCAAGAACAGTCTGGTTTTTGGACAAAAGCCATGAATCGACTAAAGCGTGATGTTAAAGCTTATGGAGAAAACTTCACTAAAGCTTGGAATAACAGCGACGGTTTTGTAGAAACTGCCGGTGCATTAGTTGGTGCAACAACAAAAACTGCTACCGATATCGTAAAAAACAATGCAGATTATGTTGAAAAAGGTGTAGCTGAGGCAACCGGTTCCGAAACGGCAGGAAAAGTTGCAAAATATGTATCCGGTGCAGGCATTGCAGCAGATGCTGTTGAAGCGGTTGAAGATGTCGGCGATTGGAGCGCAGCAAAAATAAGAGCTGCTGCAGAAAATTATGACGGAGCAGAAAAAGCATTGCTTTTGAGTTTTGCGGATTTTGTAGACGATATGAATGCTGCTGATATTGCACTGTTGTTTGTCGGCGGAGCAGGTGCTGCAAAAGGATTCAAAGAATTGCCGAGAGTACTTCAATTGCTAAAAGGCATTAATGTTGCAAAACCGGCAACCGTTGCCGCTACCGCAGCAGCTGCTGTTGGAATGACAAGCTGCGTAGGAGGCGATGAGCAAATTCTTGGCGATATAACAAACATTAATAATGCTGAAGTTAATGTAAATCTTTCAAACGTAATAAAACAAACTGGTCTAACCAAAGAAGAGTTAGAGGCTCTGCTCTTACCATTTGGGGTAAAACTTGATAATCTTGTAGATTCGGCTAAAAATACACAAGAATTGATTGATAGCATACTTAGATGCATTACTCAATCAAATAAACTACTACAAGACATCAAAAATGACATGAATGAAAATAGCGCAAATATATTAAAGGCTATTGCAGAGCTTCAAGCAAGTGTTAATGATATAACAAATCTTATCAAAAAACTGCCGGCTGATATTAAGGCACAGTTTGAAGGCGACTTGAATGCTATTATTAACGCTATTAAAAACGGCAATACTTCAATGGCAGAGTTAAAAGTCATAATAGAAGGACTCGCAGGAAAACTTGAAGGTATTATTAACAGGCTTGATATCAATAATACGTACCAAAAAGATATCAAAGAGCTTCTTGAAAAAATTAAATCCGGTCAAATGACCGATAGCGAAAAATTAATTGAAATGATTAATCTCTTGAAAAATATTGAAAAAATTTCAGGAGAAATCAACAACAAGTTGGATGTTGTTATTAACAAACTTGAAGGAATGTATCCTCAAAATGAAAACATACAAAAATATTTGGCAATAATTGCGGAATACCTCAAACAAAACAACAGCAAAACAGATGTTACAAACAATTTGTTACAGCAATTAATCGACAAATCTCAAGGCGGCGGTCAAGGTGGCGGCGGATTAACCGAAGCACAATTAGAAGCTATCTTGAAAGCTATTAGCGAAAACGGTAACAAGATTGACGTTACAAACAAATTACTTGCTGATATGAAGAATGGTCAAGAATACATCCTTAACGCAATTAACAAGTTTGGTGTTGATATCCTCAACAAGATGGACACGGTCATTAAGTTGATTAACAATATGCAAGGTGATAATGCAGAGGTTAAAGCCGCTCTTGAAAACATCTTGAAACAGCTTGTTAAAATGGACGGAAACCAACAAGCAAATGCTCAAAAAATCCTTGATGCAATTGCTAACATTAAGGTTACCGGCGGTGGAGTTGTCGACCTGTCATCAGTAGAAGCTATGCTTGCTAAATTGATTGAATTAGTTGGCAAAAACGGAGAACAACTGACTGACATTAATGCCAAACTGGATGTTTTGAACATTACAGCAAAAGCAATTGAAGATAAGTTAGATGCTTCAAACAAAGACCACAAGGTTATTATTGACATCCTGAATGCTATAAAAAATTCACAAGCTAAAGGTTACGATGATACCAAATTGTTGGCAATTCTGGAGCTTATCTCCGGCAAGCTAGACGACATCTTAGCTGCAATCAAAGACCATGATGTCAAGGTAACAGTTGATGTCACAGGCAAAGTAAACTGCGAATGCAACTGTGGTGGCAATCACGAAGGAATACTTGGTGATTTGGATGATATCCTTGGTTAAGAATTAACACAATGCCGAAATTAAATGAACAGCGGATAGTCATAGACTATCCGCTGTTTTTGTACGTTTTTGGTATGAGACTATTTATATCAAGTCATTGCGAGAAAAATGTAGTTTTTCGTGGCAACCCAGGGGTAAGGGGGTAAAGATGCAAATAAACCTGTCATCCTGAAAGCGTAGAAAATAAGGATGTAAGTCCGTAATTTTCAAGCTGTTCAGGATCTGACCAAAACATAAGTATCCTGCCAAGTTGGTAAGATCCTGAAATACGCCTTATTTCTTATCTCAACCACAAACACTATGTTTAATTTTGTCGGCTATTCAGGATGACGATGAAATAAGGGAATGAGGGAATAGGGGAATAAGATATTTTAGATATTTTCAATGTAAACTGCGTTGTATAAAAGTCATTCTGAGGCTGATTAAGCCGAAGAATCCAGTCGATGATAAACTTTTTTCAACCAGCTGGATTCTGCTTCACTTTCGTTTGCAGAATGACCGAGCGTACGTCCACTAATTTTACGTCAAAATAACTGGATTGCTTCGCTTTCGCTCGCAGGGGTAAATAAATGGACAGGATTTGAGACTACTAACTTTTTGTTATTGCGGGGGTAAATGGATGGGTTTGGCATGAGACTACTGAAAAAAAGGTAATAAGGGAATAAGAGGTTTTAAACAAACCCGTCATCCTGAAAGCGTAGAAAATAAGGATGTAAGTCCGTAATTTTCAAGCTGTTCAGGATCTGACCAAAACATAAGTATCCTGCCAAGTTGGTAAGATCCTGAAATACGCCTTATTTCTTATCTCAACCCCAAACACCATGTCTAATTTTGTCGGCTATTCAGGATGACGATAAAAAAAGGTAATAAGGGAATAGGGGAATAAGAGGTTTTAAATATTTTCTATGCTTAACGCGTTTTATGTAAACAATATTTATAACAACTTATTTACTAATTTACTTATTCACCTATTAACTTATTCCTTTTTTCAGTAGTCTCACGCCAAGCCTATACATTTACCCTCCTTTCCCCCACTTCAATCTATACACTCAAAGAAAAGGCGGCTTAGTTTTATATGTATTGAACTAGAACATACAATTGCTCTTGTTTTCGTTTTGTTGTATTATAAGTTCTATGAGAAAGCAAGTTATAGCATATCTGCATACACATTGGGACAGAGAGTGGTACAGAGAATTTGAGATATTCAGATTGCGCCTGTTAAGGGTGTTTGACAATGTACTTGATATGCTTGCTAAAAACAGAATTCCTTGTTTTTATTTTGACGGGCAGGTAAGCGCTTTGGAAGATTATCTTGCAATGCGTCCGGAAAAAGAAGAACTTGTAATTTCTCTAATTAGGCATAAAAAGCTATTCATAGGTCCTTTTTATTGTTTGGTTGATGAATTTTTAACAGACCAAACATGCTTCAGAAAAAATTTAGAAATCGGAATTAAAACCGCTCAAAAATACGGATGTACGGATTTTATAGGCTATCTCGCAGATACATTCGGGCATTCGCAAAATATTGTCGACATACTTCGAGATTATGGAGTAGACAAGTGTTTTGTTTGGCGCGGAGTAGGGGATTTTCCATCAGAATTTTCTTGGTGCGGAATGGACACGGTTAACTTGGTGAGAGGATATTTTAACGATGTTTTCTCATTAAAAACGTCCATTGAAAAGAAAGCAGAGATTTTAAAAACTACTCTGGATAAAATTGCTGAAAAATCCGGTGATATTTTATTACTTCCAATTGGTGCAGACCATTTGGGAGTAGAGACAGATATTACAGACCAAATTATTGCCGTGAATGAATTGTTAAAAGATGACTATGTCATAAAACTTGGCTCTCCTTTTGACTACATAAAAAAAGTAGAAAACAGATTCAAAAGTTTTGAGTGGAATGATGAACTACGAGACAATTCAAAAACTTTCACACTACAAGGTTGTTTTTCTTCCCGTTTGGATTTAAAACGCGAAAATGTAGAATGCACTTATCTTTTGGATTTGGCTTCCAGATTTGTACAACAGCAAAAGTCAATCGAATATGACAATGTACTTGAACACGCATACAAAATGCTTCTGCAAAATCAAGCACATGACGGCATTTGCGGATGTTCTACAAATGATGTTCACGCGGAAAATTTAATCAGATACAAGAAAATTAAACAAATTGCGAATACAATCATTGACGAATTAAAGTTTAAAAACCATTTTGAAGAGAAAAAAATTATAAATCTTTCTAACAAAAGTTTTTCAGGAATTGTTGAATTAAAATCAACCTTAAATCTCGAAGGATATGACAAAATCTCATCCGAAAAAGGTTTTGATAAATACCTGCTCACCGATACACAACGAATACCGGTTACGGAAGATTATACAAATATTTACACATATCTTGCAGAAGTAGAAAATTTAAAGCCGAATGAAGTTGAATATCTCATGCCGGCAGTTAACAAAACCGATTTAAGAATTACGGACGCAAGTATCGAAAATTCAAACATTAGATTAACAATTGAAAACGGTTCAATTTATGTAAACGGAATCCGTTTTTCTCTTGTTGATTTTGCAGACTTGGGTGACAGTTATAATTTTGCACCACAAAAGGATGACTATGGAACAGAACTCAAAGTTTTAAGAAGCAGAGTAGTTTTAAAAACTCCTTCTCGCGTTGCACTAAAAATAGACTTTGAGGGAATTTGGGATATTATTTCGCTGATTGTAAGTTTAGACAAGAATGCGACTCATCTTAGCTTCAATTTTGATTGGATAAATTCTCAGAAAAATCATTTGCTTTGTGCTCAATTTAACTTAGCAAGCCAAATACAAGAAGTCTTTTCAGAGGATTTGAATATTCTAATCAAACGCAATTTCAATCCTGAATATGATATCAGAAAAAATCTTCCGCAAGAAAGAGGAATTGAGGTTAAAAACAATACTGCACCAATGCAGCGCGGATTGTTGATTGATGAAGCTGAAAACAATCTTGGAGTTATTACCAAAGGCTTGACTCAATATGAAGTATTTGAGAATAAATTATTTATTCCTATATTGCGATCTACCGGCACAATATCAAATCCGCAAAATCCTGCAAGAACAACTCCGGCAGGACCTCCGCTAGAAGTTGAATCGTCGCAACAAATCGGACGAAACAGAGCGGAATTTTATGTCTTTTTTGGCAATCATAACGCTTTTAATGACGTATTAAATCAAGTTTACAACTATATCATTACTTAAACAGCGCCTCTTGGAATGCGATTGTTTGTAAAAACCTTTACAATCGAATCCTGTTTTTGAATTATGGTTTTTTGTCTGCGTGCCCTCTTTTTAGGGTCATTTTCATTAAGATTAGGTAATTTTACCATTGACCAGAGTTTTGCCGGTGACACGCTTTCATCTTTTGATATTTTTGAAGCTTCTTTACTTGCACCGATATATGCGACCAAATAATCTAACTGTTCTTCTCCTTTTAATTTTTGAAAATTTTGAAGCGTCATATTTTGATTTATTCTAGCCATACCTGCAACTTCTGGGTGTTCTTTAGCCCATTTTTTTGCAGAACTCAAACCTTCCTTTGATAATTGAAACAGTCCGAAGAAAGTTGGCGTTTTTCCCACATAACCAATTGTTTTGGGGTTAAGTTTAGCTTCTCCCGCTAACATAGCAAGCACTTCATCCATTGCTTGTTCTTTGGGAGACGTATAATTAGCCTTATCCCAAGATTTATCACTAACTTTTACTTTTAATGTATCCAATACGTCATAGAGTTTTGAGTAAAAGGTTTCACTTAACGGAGAGTTTTTAAATACATTACTCCACTTTGCCTTCATTTTTTTACAGAATGAAAGCTTTTTTAAAGTTGCATCGTCCAGAAGTTGTGTACTACTCTTCATTACTAATTCATCTGCAATAATAGGACGCGCAACACGTGTATTATCACTTGGTGCTATATTGTATTCGGAAAATACACTGGAAGATTCTAGTTTTGCGTTCTTGAAATCTTCACATTTCCTGTCATATTCAGCTATTTCGTCAAATAAGGATGTTTGCTCTAATTTACCATCATTATTAGCATCGCAAGCCTTTGCAATATTTTGCCATATCCCTTTTAATTCACTTATAATAATCGGTTCCGACATTATATAATAACCATCCTTTCAATAAGTATATCGGCATTTTTTTTGAAAACTTTAGATTTTTGATAAAAACATTTACAAAATGTTACATTTAAAACTGTTCTATTTTCTCTGGAAAATATTTTTCAAATATAATACTATATATTTGTGAGAGGAGACATTCCAAATGAGAAAAATTATACTTTTATTATTAATGTTAATATTCACAATGCCTGTTTTTGCGGCAGATTATACGGTTCAGAAATTGCCAAACGGACAAACTGTCGTTGTTTATCCGATTAAAGACAACCCTATTGTTACGATTGATACTTGGATAAAAACAGGCTCTATAAACGAAACGGACGCAAATAATGGTGTTGCACACTTTTTGGAACATTTGTTTTTCAAAGGGACAAAAGCCCATCCGACAGGAGATTTTGACAGAATTCTTGAATCAAAAGGTGCGATCGTAAATGCTGCAACAAGCAAAGATTTTACGCACTATTACATCACAATTCCTTCCGAATACTTTGATACTGCGATGGAATTACATTCTGACATGCTCTTAAATCCACAAATACCGAGGAAAGAGTTAGAAAAAGAAAGGAAAGTTGTGTTAGAGGAAATTTCCAAGGACAGCAACTCTCCATCAAAAAAGGTTTACGAAAATTTAAACGACATGATGTATACAAAGCATCCATACAAGCGTAAAGTTATCGGTTCAGAAGATATTATAGGTACAATCAGGCGCGAAGAAATCTTGGAATACTTCAATAACTATTACGCACCTTCTAATATGGTTACACTTGTTATTGGCAATGTTGATGCGGATAAAGCTATCTCAAAAATTCAACAATCATTTAACCAAGAATACAAAAAACCAATAAAAAAATCTTTCAAAAAAGAAGCTCCTCTTCAATCTCAAAAACGCAAAATTGAATATACTGACACGCAATCCGGATATTTGATGATTGGTTTTAGAGGTGCAAACATTATGGAAAATGATACGTTTGCATTGGATATTCTTGCAGAAATTCTTGGAGGCGGTAAAACTTCCAGATTATATAGAGATATAAAGGAACAAAAAGGTCTTGCGTATTCAATTTCAGCCTCTAACGGAAGTTACAGAGATGACGGAATATTTTACATTAGTGCGAATTACATTCCTACAAATTTAGAAAAACTTGAAAAATCAATTTTTGAAGAAATTAACAATATCCAAAAGTACGGTATAACAGAAGAAGAATTGCAAAGAGCAAAAAATATAATTGTTCAAAATACTTATTATGCAAGAGAATCAACTTCCAATATTTCTTCTGAATTGGGCTACATAATGGCACTTACGAACAGTTCTGCTTTATACGATACTTATTTGGATAATATAAAAAAAGTAACGTCCTCTGATGTAACAAACGCAGCAAAAAAATATTTAGGTCTTAATAAAAGTGCAGTTTCTGTTATTTTACCAAGTTCTATGCAAAATATTTCCTCCAAAGCGGAAATTAAACATAGCGCAGAAAAAATTTCTGAGCACAACGGAACCATAAAATACAAAGTTGATAACGGTTCTACATTATTGATTAATCAAAACAAAAACAATGACATAATTGCAATAAGTATTATTGCAAAAGGTGGCGAATTTTTGGAAAAGGTTGCCGGCGAAGGAACTCTGACAGCAGCAACAATGCTTAAGGGAACAAAGAAATATTCTTCTCAAGAGCTTGCACAAATTCTTGACGAAAACGGAATTATTATTGAGCCAAGCTGCAACGAAGATTATTTTGTAATCAATATACAAACTACGACCGCACAAATTGATAAAACTCTTGAGATATTGAATGAAGTGCTAAACAATTCTACTTTTGATGATTATGAAATCGAGAAAAAACGTTCGGAAATTCTTAGCAGAATCAGACAACATCGCGATGTGCCGATGAATGTTGCGCTAGAGAATTTTAAGACAATCATTTTTGAAAACAGTGTCTACTCTCAATCCAATAAAATTCTTGAAAAAACATTACCACAAATACAACGAGAAAATGTGCTTGCTTACTATAAGCGTATTTTGGATGCTAGAAACATCATCGTTTCAATAAACGGAAATGTTGATACAGAAAAAATGATTACGGAATTCGGTTCAATGCTTCAAAATCATCAGAATACAACCGTAAATTTTGCAAATTTCAAGATTACAAAAGCAACTTCTCCTAAAAAAGTTTCGCAAACTATCAAAGACTTGCAAACAGCGTGGCTATTTATGGGATGGCAAACTTCCGGAGTACAAAATAAAAAAGATTTTGTTACTTTAAAAGTAATGAATACAATTCTAGGCTCCGGTATGAGTTCAAGATTGTTCAGAAATCTTCGTGAAGCTGATGGTTTGGCTTATCAATTAGGTTCAAGCTATTCTCCTAAAATGCTCGGAGGTTATTTCTTTGCATATATCGGTACAAATCCTGATACTTTAGAGTATTCCAGAAAGAAAATCCTTAACGAAATCGAACGCTTCAAAATAGAATTTGTTTCTGATACAGAATTGCAAGATGCAAAAGACAGATTAAAAGGCAGCTTTGTAATTGCAATGGAAACAAATTCAGAAAAAGCTTCCAATATCGGACTATTTGAAGCTTATGGTTTTGGGTATGATTTTTTGAATGAATACGTTAAAATGATTAATCAGGTAACAGCTTCTGATATTCTGAGTGTTGCCAATAAATATTTTAGCAGCAATATTATCCAGTCAGAAGTGAAATAACAATAGCATATATACTGCGACTCTGAAAAACGGAAAATAACTTAACAATACGTATTTTTTCTGTATAATGAAATTAAGAGAGGTGTTTATGAAAAAATCATTAGTTAAATATCCGTTTTTAACAAAAGATGTTGAAATCTATGAAAGAGAAAACGGTCATAAAATTGTTCTTGCACATAAAGAAGGTGGAATGGTTAACATTTCATCTTGGGTAAAAACCGGCTCGATAAACGAAAATGACAAGAACAACGGAATTTCTCACTTTCTTGAGCACCTGATGTTTAAAGGAACGCACAAACATAAAGCAGGTGAATTTGACAGGATTTTGGAATCTCGCGGAGCGATTGTTAATGCAGCAACTTGGAAAGATTACACATTCTATTATGTAACACTTCCGAAAGGTGAAAATAACGAAAACTTTTACAAGGCCATTGAACTTCACGCCGATATGATGATTGATCCTATAATTCCTGATTATGAGATGGGTGCGCCGTTTGATGTCAATGATAAAAATGTGACCGATAAGCGTGAACGTCACGTTGTTATAGAAGAAATACGTATGCGCAAAGACCAGCCTTGGACGAAGGTTTACAACGCTACAAATAATGCAATGTACACATCTCACCCATACAAACGCGATGTTATCGGTACTCCTGAAATAATTTCTCAGGTTTCACAAGAAGAAATTATGAACTATTATAGAACGTTCTATTCACCGGAAAACGTAACAACAATTGTTGTTGGTGACTTCGACAGCGAGGATGTTTTAAGACGTATAGCAGAAGGGTTTGATTGGGGCGAAAGACCGCAACCACCTGAGAGAAATATCAAACCGGATGAACCTGTTAAAGAAACTGTATACATTGAAAATGAAGCAAACATCAATTCTTCGTTCATGATGTTCGGCTTCTTAGGTGCGCCGGCAAAAGATTTGAAAAATATAATCGCGTTGGAAATGCTTGCCATAATCCTTGGAGAAGGTGCAAGCTCAAGATTGTATAATAATCTTATCGAAAATCAACCGGAACATATTTTCAATATGATAGATGCAGAAAATTACCAATTCAGAGATGGATGTAATTTCTTTGTACAAGCAAACTTTAACCCTGAATTTAAGGATAAGGCAGTTGAGCTTGTAAAAGATGAATTGCGCAAACTTGCTGACGGAATTACAGAGCGTGAGCTTAATAAGGCGAAAAAGAAACTTAAGTCTCGTTTCGCTTGTGAGGCAGAAACCGTTTCAGATATTGGTGAGGCTATCGGTTATTATATGACGGTATGTGATGAGTTGGAACTCGCAGAAGATTATATTCCTACTTGTGATTCAATGACTGTAGATTATTTGCAAAATGCTGCAAAAAAATATCTTAATTTGAATCATGCGGTAATATCTGTTTTGAGTCCACACAAATAAATAATAATAAAAAAAGGGCGGAGTTTATAAATAAACTCCGCCCTTTTTCTGTAAAATTGTATTGCCCTGACGTTTTTAAACAGTTGCGCCGATAGAAAGTGTTTTGATGATTTCTAATAATTTATTGACCATCAAATCTTCGTATTTTTGCGCGCTTTCTTTACTGTCAGCTTCAAAACGAAGTGTAAATACAGGCTCTGTATTACTTTGTCTAATTAGTGCAAATCCTTTTTCAAAAACAATTCTCATTCCATCGATTGTAATAATATCTTTAATTTTTGTTTCAAAGAAATCAGGATTTTCTTCTATGACCTTTTTGAACTCAGCCAAAGTTCCTGCTTTAAGAGAGTTCGGGCAAGCAAGTCTGACTTCACTTGATGAATACATTGATTTAAAAGGTTCAAGCATATCTACAATTTTAAAATTAGGATTTTGTTTTTTTCTTTCAGCTGCAATTTCAATAATTCTGCAACCTGCGTAAACTGCGTCATCAAATCCGTAATATCTATCTTTAAAGAATGTGTGTCCGCTCATTTCACCTGCGAGAACAGCTCCTGTTTCTTTCATTTTTGATTTGATATAACCGTGTCCTGTTTTGCACATAACAGCATTTCCGCCCATTTCGTTTATTGTGTCATAAAGTACTTGTGAACATTTAACTTCGGATACGATTACTGGTTTTATCCCTTTTTCATTGTATTGTTTAATAACATCTTCCGCATAAATCAAGAGGAGCTTATCGCCTGTCATTGAGTTTCCGTCAGAATCAATAACACCGATTCTGTCGCTATCACCGTCAAAAGCGATACCCAAATCTGCTTTATTTGCAATGACCGCTTTTTTAATGTCATTCAAAGTTTTTTCATCACTAGGGTTTGGGTGGTGGTGCGGAAATCTTCCGTCCGGCATAGAATAAAGTTCTACTACTTCACATCCCAATGCTCTGTATAATTTTGGCGCAACAACTCCACCTGTCGCATTCGCACTGTCTACAACAACTTTAAGCCCTTCGCCGATGCGTCCAAAACATTTTTTCATATCCTCTATGTAATCCGGAATTAAATCATATTCGTTTAAAATACCTGGAGTTACAGGTGGCATCTTCATTTCGTATTCTTTTTCTGTAAGCGCCTTGACTTCTTTAATTTGTTCTTCGTTTAAAGAAGATTTTGCATAAGTCATTTTCATCCCGTTGTACTGGCTCGGATTGTGACTTGCTGTAATAATCATTGCGCCTGATACAGGAGCGTATTTTGTGACAAATGGTGGTAGTCCTACAACTTCTGAATAATATCCCAATGGAGTTGGTGCTAAGCCCATATCAACAACATTTGCACCAATAGAACGTATACCTTCGATTAAAGATTTTGAAAGTGACGGAGAATGCAGTCTTGCATCTCTGCAAACAGAAATCCATATTTCAGAAGATTTTAATCCTGTTTGTTGTTCCAAATATTTAACAAAACCACGCCCAGTGTAATAGAAAACTTCTTCTGTTACGTTTTCTCCATAAATTCCTCTTATATCGTTTTTCCCAAATGCTGATACGTCTAACATTACTCCTCCTTTTGCTTTTGTCACCTTGCATTGTGGTTAAGGTTAGGGGTTTTCTTAAAAAATCCCTCTGATATAATAATATCATGGATAAATACAAGAGTAATATAATATTTATTCTGCCCGCATTAATCGGAACTTTTATTTTTATAATTATTCCGATATTTTGCTCTTTTGTCTTAAGTTTCACAGAGTGGGATTTGCTTAATGAAATTAAGTTTGTAGGATTTGAAAATTATAAAAGTGTATTAACGGAACCTGATTTTCTTCAAATACTCGTTAATACGTTTGTATACGCAATTTCTACAACTGTTTTTGCAGTAGCAATTCCGCTTTTGATTGCGTCTGCTCTTAATACAAAAATTCGAGGAGCAGAAGCTTTTAAAACAATTTACTTTTTGCCTTTTATCACACCGGCTGTGGTAATTGCAATAGTTTGGTCTTGGATTTTTGATCCAAATATCGGGTTAATAAATCATATTTTTAATACGCATTTATGTTGGCTTTTTGACACAAGACTTGCAATGCCAGTCCTCATATTAGTGTCTGTATGGAAGCTTATTGGATACAATGTTGTTCTGTTTTTAACCGGTTTTTCAACTATTAATCAAAATATTTATGAAGCCGCAAAAATAGATGGCGCGGGTGCGAACGAGACATTTTTTAGTATAACTTTGCCGTTATTAAAGCCGACTATTTATTTTGTTACTTTAGTAACCGCGATATCTTCTTTTCAAGTTTTTGATTTGATATACGTAATGACATCAGGAGGTCCGAGTAATTCCACAAATGTAATCGTTTATTCAATATACAAATATGCATTTGAGTATTTTGATATTGGTAAATCCTGCGCTCTTGCGTATATCTTGTTTGTTATAATATTTGTATTAGCTCTGGCACAAAAATTTATTACTACAACTAATTTTAAGAAACTATAGTTCTTAAAATCTCGACATCATTAAACAGTGAATCTTCTAAAAATTCTTCTTTTAATGTTTTCCCCCAAATGTTCAATTTTTCCAATTGATATTAGCCACATGGCTAATATCAATTCTATATCTAAATTGGTACAATTAAGTCGGAAGGTATATCTGGTTGAGGAATTACAGAAATGGATAGCTTAGTTGTTTTTTATAATTAACCAATTTAATTGGAAAATGGTAAAGAATAGCTTTTTTTGTAAGGATTTTTAATTAGAAAATACATTAATCACTTTTAGGAATTTTAGGAAGTATATACTATAGTAAAAATATGGAAGAAAAATTAACAGATCGTGAAAAAATGGTACTTAAAGAATTAATTTCCGGCAAATCTAATCCGGAAATAGCTGAGAGTCTTTGTATTACAATACATACCGTTAAAGTTCATTTAGAAAACATTTATAGAAAATTGAAGGTGCGTAACAAAGTTCAAGCTGCAGTATACGCTGTCAACAATAACCTTATTGATTAATAACGGTAGCTTGATTCTGTGACAAAATCACATCATCCTTCTCCAAGCGGGAAGAAATGTTGAGGTGGAAAAAATTTCATTACACATTTGATGAGTTATGATGTAGATTGTAGCAGATTTTTGTTGCTATCAGTATAATGATATTCGAGCATGACAATGTTTTAGGCTGAAAGTTTACAACCTCCAAATTGGCAAGAAATAGTCTAAACTTTTACCCATCAAATCTTCAACATGACGTGATTCTACCTCAACTAATTGTTTTCTATATCCAATAAAATCTTTTTGAGGTTGTATATAATTTTTTTCGTTTTCAATATATTTTAAACCTAATTCATATTCTTTAGAACCTTTGGCTAAATCATTCTTTGCGACTTTACCCATACACCCTTCCACTAGTTCTTTTAGCATTTTTTCTAATTCTAAACGAACTCTTTTAGTTTTCGTCATATTTTGTAGTGTGACAACACATGCCTCTTGAAAATTTGTTCTACACATTATTTCAAATTGTTTTGCATGATTCATCTCATGCACCATTGTTTTAAATAATGCGGTACGACTTTTTGCTCTTTGAGAATCAAATACAAAACAGTTGTTTGGGTTAATATCAAAAACACGCCCTCGTAATTTAGGCAAACCGAACTGATTAAAGTAACCTAGTTCGCCACGTTCTAGTTTTTTGATTTGATAACCAAAATTAGTATATTCTAAGCCAAAATCTTTTTTTATTTGATTAAATAATGTATTTTGAAATTCTTTCTCATCTTTTATTTTAAATATTTGAGCAAACCTATCACTCATTTTTTGCGCTTCTTCTTTAGAAACATCTCGTCTAAAAATTTCAGAGAAATTTTGTGCAACCTTTTCCAAAGACGGTTTATTCAAAGCTCTACGACCGACAACGCAACCATAAATAGTTGCAGCAGTTCCCAAAGCTCCAAGCGTCAACTTCGCAGCGGTTGACATTCCTTTCTTTTGCGAAGATTCAATCTTATCTTTGGCAGAAATATTTACGGTGTCAGATTCGAATTGAGGAATAGTTGTTGTACCAACCTCAACACCGCGCTGTACCTGCGGATTATAGCCCCCCCCCCACGAAAAGCGGGTGCATACTGCATTTGAGGATAAATTACATTCATTTTCACTGAATCAATCATAAATCTACCTTTCTTAAAAACTAACCCTATTTATATAAAGTTGTTTTAGAAAGAAAAATTGCGTTTTGTGTTAAGTTTTGTTAACACAAACGTATAGACTTGGCGTGAGGCTAATGAAAAAAGGGAATAGGAGGTTTTAAATAAACCCGTCATCCTGAAAGCGTAGAAAATAAGGATGAAAGTCCGTAATTTTCAAGCTGTTCAGGATCTGACCAAAACATTAGTATCATGCCAAGTTGGTAAGATCCTGAAATACGCCTTATTTATTATCTCAACCACAAAAACTATGTTTAATTCTGTCGGCTATTCAGGATGACGATAAAAAAAGGTAATAAGGTAATAAGAGAATAAGATATTTTAGATATTTTCAATGTAAACCGCGTTTTATAAAAGTCATTCTGAGGCTGATTAAGCCGAAGAATCCAGTCGATGATAAACTTTTTTCAACCAGCTGGATTCTGCTTCACTTTCGTTTGCAGAATGACCGAGCGTACGTCCACTAATTTTACGTCAAAATAACTGGATTGCTTCACTTTCGCTCGCAGGGGTAAATGTATGGGCTGGTTTTGAGACTACTGATTTTCAGTGTCTTTGCGAGGCG
>CAZCZF010000002.1:0-82337 GCA_964503025.1 uncultured Vampirovibrio sp.
GTATCCGAGAACTTTGGAAAAAGATATGGAACTCTGTAATTCTGTAGGTGTAGACGCTGTGTTTGCTCCAACTCCGGAAATAATGTACGGAAAAGGAAACAGACTTTCTAACGATAATTTGACCTATGTATGTCCTCCGTTCTTTTATGTAAACAAGCTTTGCGGGAAATCAAGAACTGGGCATTTTGACGGCGTTTGTACTGTAGTTTTAAAACTATTCAATATTGTTCAGCCTGATTATGCATTTTTTGGACAAAAAGACGCTCAACAAGCAGTTATTATTCGCAAAATGGTAAATGATTTGAATGTTCCTATAACAATTGTTCAATGCCCGATTGTGAGAGAAGAATCAGGACTTGCGTTGAGTTCAAGAAATAAATATCTTTCAGAAGATGGCAAAAAAGATGCGCTGGCTTTGAGCAAGATTTTGAATAATATAAAAGCTTGCTATATGCGTGGAATAACTGATATAGAAGCATTAAAAGAAACCGCTTACGCTTATCTTACTGAAAAACATGAATTAGAATATCTGGAAATTTTGGATAGAAATACGCTTGAAGAACAAGAGAATGCGGATAAAAATTCTATCGTTCTTATTGCTTGTAGAGTTGAAAATGTAAGATTAATTGATAATTTGTATTTGGAGGATTAAATGCACACTTTTATTTTAAGTTGTTTTAAGGCAGCAAAAAGTTTATGGCACTTTTTAAAAATCGTTTGTGTTTTTTGCATAATGATGCTTTTGCTGTTTTGGATACAGAATCTTACTAAAGGTAATTGGGCTTGGATGGGTTTTATTACACCGTTTTTAAGCAACTTGCTTGATGTTGCCAACGGAATTTATCCTGTCTCATTTGAATTCTGGGGTGCAGTGTTTGAGTTTAAATACGTCAGTGCAATTGTTATTCTTGTCGGTTTATATTATTTTATGAACCTTTTGACTATGTTGACTGCTTTGCTTGAGGTTGGTTATTCCTCAACACATTATATCTGCAAGAAAACAGAAGAAGTAATGATAAATCAGCGATTGAAAGAAGACATTGAAAAGGAAGAGTCAAAGATAAAAAAATATACCGTAACTATTCATACAGTGATTAAACCTAAATTTTCACACAAAGAGTTAAAAGTGGATATAAATGAACAAAATAGAATGATGTTGGATTTTGTGGAAGAAAAATTGGGGGTAAGACCGCTTAATTTTGAGGGTGGATTTTTGTATCAATTTGATGATTTTAATAAAATTGATAATGTTTTACGTGTTTTATTCAAGGTACTTAACTCCAAAGCTCCGTTGGATTACGCAATGTGTATCCAAGCGGGTGATAATATAAAGCAGCTTCAAAAATTAATTGGCTTGAAGCATTACGGAAAAATAACAATGGCAGCAGATACTGTATATAGATACAGATTTAATGCTAAACACGGATTCCAAACTTTTCAAATTGGTGTGTTCCGTAGTGAAAATTCGACCATGGAAGTGCACGAATTTAAGGAATTTGTAGTATAATTAACGAGGAAAAGGAGTAGGATACATGAGATATGATGCGGGAGAAGTGATTACGGCAATGGTAACACCGTTCAACGAAAAAAGAGAAGTTGATTATGAAAAAGTGGAAACATTGGCATATCATTTGATAAATACAGGTTCTGATGCAGTTCTTGTGAACGGAACGACAGGTGAAACACCTACTTTGACTCACGAAGAAGAATTGGAAATTTTGTGTAGTGCAAAAAGAGGAGTTGGTGTTAACGGTAAAATCATAATGGGTACAGGTTCAAATTGCACGGATACTGCGGTTATGATGGCAAAAAAAGCAGAAAAAGAAGGTGTAGATGCAATTTTATCTGTAGTACCGTATTATAATAAACCTTCTCAAAGCGGGCTTATTGAGCATTTTTCCGCAATTGCAGAAGCAGTAGATCTTCCGATTATCTTGTATAACATTCCTTCAAGAACCGGTATCAATATGAATGTTGATACAATTAAAACGCTTGCAAGAAAGTACGAAAATATTGTTGCTCTAAAACAAAGTTTTGGTGATATGGATGTCATTACTGATATAAAAATGAGTTGTCCAAAGGATTTTACTGTTTATTCGGGTGATGACAGCTTAACGCTACCAATGCTTTCGGTTGGTGCACATGGTGTAATTTCCGTGGCATCTCATCTTTTTGGTAAAGAAATTAAATCAATGATAAGAAATTTCAAAACCGGAGATCCAATGACCGCAAGAAATATGCACCAAAAACTTTATCCGATATTTAAGAAGCTTTTTATGGCTCCAAATCCAGTACCGGTAAAAGCTGCACTTGCTTATAAAGGGCTTATTGAAGAATTTGTAAGACGTCCGCTTGTCGAGTTGACAAAATCAGAAAAAGCAGAATTAATCTTTACACTTGATTCAATATAGCGACTTGACTAAGTGAAAAGAAAATAATATTTGAACTATAATTGTAACTAGAATTATAAAAGGTATAAAAGGGGTATATAGATGAAAAACAAATTAATGCTGTTTTGGGCAATTGTAGCAATCATTATCACATGTATTGTTATAATTTGCACAAAACCAACCAAGTTAGGACTTGATTTGGTCGGTGGCTCAAGGCTTGTTTTGGAAGCACAAACAACTGATACCATTGCACAAATCACACCGGATATGATGTCCAGTTTGCAATTTGCAATAGAAAACCGTGTTAATAAACTTGGTGTATCGGAAACAGTTGTTCAAAGAGCAGGAGACAAGAGACTCGTTGTTGAAATTCCTGATGTTTCGGATTTGAACCAAGCAAAAGCATACATTGGTGAAACTGCGGAGCTTGATTTTAGAAAACCTGTTATTAAAGACGGTGAACAAGAATGGGAAGCTACAGGTTTAACAGGTAAAGATTTAGCAAAAGCAAACTTAAGTACAAATTCACAAAACGGTCAATGGGTTGTTGATTTGGAGTTTAACGGGGCAGGTACAAAGAAATTTGCGGACTTGACCAAACAACTTGTCGGACAACCAATGGCAATATTTTTTAACGGAGAATTGCAATCAGCACCTGTTATTAGAGAAGCTATTACAGGCGGAAGAGCACAGATTTCCGGTGGTGATAATGGTTTTGTATATGATGAAGCAAAAACGATGGTAGACCTTCTTAATGCAGGTGCGCTTCCTGTTCCTGCAAAAATCATTGAAGAAAATACAGTAGGACCTACTCTTGGTGCTGATAGTATTGCAAAATCAAAAATCGCAGGTATTATCGGACTTGGATTTGTAATGTTATTTATGGCTGCTTATTACAAGGTTCCGGGTTTAATTGCCGATGTTGCGTTGGTGTTATACGGGATTATGTTGTTTGCATTGTTTAAAGCAATTCCAATTACATTAACTCTTGCAGGTATCGCAGGTTTTATTCTAAGTATCGGTATGGCAGTTGACGCAAACATTCTGATTTTTGAAAGAACAAAAGAGGAGTTGAAAGCAGGAAGAACTTTGTTTACAGCTATTAATTCCGGTTTTGACCGCGCATTTACAAGTATTTTTGACTCCAACATGACAACAATCATTACGTGTATAATTCTTTATTGCTGTGGAACAAGTATTGTAAAAGGATTTGCATTAACACTTGCTGTTGGTGTAATAGTTTCAATGTTCTCTGCAATTACAATTACAAAGAACTTTATGCATTTGATATTTGGAGCAGGAAAGCTTACACATCCTGCATTGTTCGGGCTTAATGCAAGCGATATAAATGACAGCTATCAAGCAGTTGAGACAAAAAGAGAAAAAGCAAAATTCGGTATTTTGGATTAAACCGAGTTAGAACTATAAGAAGGAAAAAACAATGAAATTAGATATAGTAAAAAACAGATTTTTATTCTTAGCAATATCTGCAATCTTGTTGTTGCCGGGGATTATAGCAATGATATATTCAACAATTACTTATCCTACGCATACTCCGCTAAAGGTTGGTATTGACTATACCGGCGGTACGACTTTGCAGTATGGTGTAAAACAAGACATTTCAAACGAAAAACTCGGAGAAGTAAGAACATCTTTGGAAGAAGGCGGAATTAATAATCCGTATTTGCAAATTATACACGTTAATTCTCAGCAAGATACCGAGTTAAAATCAATTTTATCTATAAGAACAAAATTCATAGCAGAAGGCTCTGCCGAGCAAGAAAAGATTACGGAAATTATCAATAATCAATTCACTTCGCCACAGTTGGTTCAAGTTACTTCAGTCGGTGCAACGTTAGGTTCTGAATTGTTTAAAAACTCTATGATTGCGCTTTCTTTGGCATTATTGGGAATTATTGCATATTTAACAATGAGGTTTCAATTTGATTACGCGCTTGCGGCAATCTTGGGGTTGGTGCATGACACAATTTTTGTATGTGGTGTATTTTCAATACTTGGCTTGTTCTATGATGTACAAATCGACGCTTTGTTTGTAACAGCATTACTTACGGTAATTGGTTTTTCTGTACACGATACAATTGTTGTATTTGACAGAGTGCGTGAAAATTTGAAATACTATTCTAAGAAAATGTCTTTTGGCGAGATTATGAATGCAAGTATTAATCAGACTCTTGCAAGAAGCGTTAATACCTCAATTACAACATTGATAACATTGCTTGCTCTTTATTTCTTGGGCGGTGTAACAACAAGAGATTTTGTTTTGGCAATGATTCTTGGTATTGCGATTGGTACTTATTCAAGTATTTTCTTCTGTTCAACTCTGGTTGATATTTGGGAAGATAAAAAAGCTGTATAATTAATATGATAAATTTAAAAAGGAAGATTTTTTAATCTTCCTTTTTAATAGTAATAGCAAATTATTTTTTTAGAAGTTTTAACTAGATATATGAATATTTTACCTGTAAAAATACCTTTTTTAGGAATAAAAAATAATAATCAAAAAAAAAATAATAATAATACATCTTCCTTAATAACAACTGAAGCTCAGTCTGACTGTTCTGTTATTTTTCAGGGAGGTACTGCAAAGAACGCAGAGCCGTTAAGAGCTCTTATGCATTATGGAGTTCCTGGGATATATTCGGGCAAATATGTAATTCCTCAAGAAATTATTGATAAAATGCTCAATAATCATACGTTTTCCAAAACAATAAGACACATAGTAAAAGCTTTAAAACCTTATGAGAATAGGTTGTTGAATGTAGAATCGCAGTTTTATTCAATTGTAAAAAGTATGGCTAAAACAAATCCAAACTACCATTTAAAAGATGTGGTGGGGGTTATAGCGCCGGAACATAATAAAAAACTAATAGAACAACAAATTCCTATATTAAAAGAGATTTATGCTCTGGCAGCGTATATGCCTGATGAACAGTTTAACAAATTTGACAGTTTGATGGATTCTGTTTGTAAACGAATTAATCGCGAACCGGTAGTTTTGCCCTTTGATTTAAAAGAATTAAAGAGTAAGTTGCATCATTTTATGAATGAATATTCAAAACGAAATAAAATGGTGGAATTTGATACTATGGTGCAAATTATGCATTTTGCCAAAAGAATGCCGGAAACTCCAAAATCTCTTAATGAAACTTCAAAAGTAAAAAGATTAAAACAGGTAAAAAAATCAAAATCTCTGGTTAGAAAAAGAGCTGAGATTTTAACACAGATGGAAATTGCTGCTGCTTCCAGTCCGCTGAAAAATAATCCTGATTTGATGAAATTATTTACACAAACTCGTGCTAAAATATATGGAATACCAGTTGTAATACCTTTTAATCGCAAATCTTTTATCGATGATATTGAAAAAATAACAGGTACATTAGAAAATACCAAGTTGGCACATAGAATTAATCAAGCTGCAATAAAGCTTCCGACATCGCATAAAAGCTTGTCAGCTTTTGTCATGAAAAACTTGGAACTATCTTCTGACAAAATCGGATACAATATGGTTATCGGTTCAGCAGGAAGCATTGACCACCTAATTCCGTTTTCTCAAAAAGGCAAAAATTGTATAGAAAATTACGCAATAACTACATCTTATTACAATTCAGAACGTGCTCATCGTTCAATAGAACATCAATTGAAGAAATATCCTGTAGCGTATATTCATTGTCAAGAGTACGTTGATAGGTTGATAGAATTATATAATCAAGGAATATTTAAAAAAGTTAAATTGCCGAGACATTATATTCTCAACTTTGTAAAACTTATGCAAAAACTATCTCCGCAAGAAAAACCTCTAATATTGAATGTTGATAAACTTAAATAATAATGTTATCATGGTAGTATGAAATCAGTAAAAGAAGTATCGGTAGAGTCAAAAATTTTAAAGCGATTGCAGGATTACCCCAATTGTTTAAAGCTTGTGCATTATTTATTTGATGATGAAGAGCTGCAAGAGATGCAGGATTATGCAAATAATGTTTCAATCAAGCGTCTTGGGTATAATGACCATGGTCCTGTGCACATGAGACAAGTGGCTGCGAATTCAATCAAAATGCTCAATATCCTTCACGAATGTGGAATAAAAACCTCACTTGAAACAGAAGAAATCGGAACATTTGAGGATAGCATGTGTGCAGTAATTCTTGCGGGGCTTATGCACGATTTGGGTATGATGATAGGCAGACAAGGACATGAAGAAATGTCTGTCATTTTGGCAAAACCGCTTATTGAAAGAGCTTTAATGGCAGTTTTTCCGGATGATTTGCACAGGCGTGTTATAATACGTTCTATTGTAATTGAAGCAATTATCGGACACATGTCATCAAGAAAAATTCATTCTACGGAAGCCGGAATAATATTAATTGCTGATGGTTGTGATATGACAAAGGGCAGAGCAAGAATTCCGCTTTCAATCAATACAACTCCGAAAGTTGGAGATATTCACAAATATTCTGCGAATGCGATTAACAGAATTAGGATTCAGCATGGTGAACGCAAACCTATTAAGATAACGGTAGAAATGTCTGCGGAAGTCGGATTTTTCCAGATAGAAGAAGTTTTGATAACGAAGATTGATTCAAGCCCTGCAAAAGAATACGTTGAATTATTTGCGGGTGTTGAAGGTGAAGAATCTAAGTGCTATTTATAATGCTATCATTTCGTGAAATTAAGCGTCCGTGCGTGAAGTAGCGAAAAAATCGTAAAAATTATAGAATTGATACGGGTATTTTAGTGTGTATTTTTCCAGAAATCGTACATAAGCTTGTTTCAAATCTTCGAGTTTTTCGTCTCTTTTTGTCTTTTCTGTTTCAAATTTTTCGGTATAAACTTTAAAGAATTTGCCTTCTTTTGCACAAACAATAAAGTAAATTGGCACATTCATAATTTGTGCAAACTTTAGAGTTCCAATAGGAAGTTGAATTTTTCTGGCCAAGAAATCTGCTTCATAAGTTTTGTTGGTATTTTGTGCAGATACTCTATCTCCTGCCATAAATACAATTTCACCGTCTTTTAAGCGCTCGGAAATTAAAATGGATGTTTCTGCGCTGATGTCTTCCACCGAAAAAACTTCTATATCAAGTTTAAGCTCCAATGACTTCAAAAAATTATTAAAAATTTCACAGGCATTGGATTGTAAAAATACATTGACGCGTTTTGGTTCATATTCTTTATGCAACTGAAATAAAGAACGTAAGATTTCAACATTTCCGATATGAGTTGTTATAAAAAAGGCGCCGTTTGCAATTCCTTCATTGGGCAGGATAAATCTGTTTGGATTGATTTTGCCCAAGCAGGATATAAGTTTGTCTACGAGTGAGTTTCCGTAATTCAGGAATTGAAAAAATGAAGAAATCAAGATGTGTTTTTTGTTTAATATTTTGAAGAATTTTTGCGATGCGTGACGTTGTTCTTTTGCTTTTATAAAAACAAATAAAACAACAAAAAACGTAATAATCCTAACAGGAATTTCGCCGAAAATCTGATAAATATATTTTGTTAAAATCAGGCGCTTTTTACCGGCACCTTGTTCTGAAAACTGAAACCATTTTCTAGACATTTTTTACGCACTCCAGAAGCGTATAATCGTGTGCGCCAAGTGAATCGTACACATTTTTGATTTTCAAATCGGATTCTTGTATCAATTTTTCCATATCTTTGTACGAATACATTTTGCTGCATCCGTTTGCCATACAAGTAAAATAAAGCGATGTATGTATAAGAGAGTACTTTGCTGCTTCAAATTTTTGTCTGTCGATAAATGGCTCAAGAATATAAATTTTTATATCATCACTGCTTGATTTTACAATTTTTTGTAAGATAAAGCGTATTTGTTCTTTAGAAAAACAATCCAAAAATTGGCTCATAATTACTGCGCCGGACATTTTGGGTAAATTATCGGTTTCTTCAAGAATATTTGCGGCATGGAATTTGCATCCTTGAAGTTCTGAATCTTTTTTTATCACATCAATATTTTGAGCCAAGTCAATCAACGTTAAATCTTGGTTTTTGTTGTGCTTTAGGCATACCTTTTCAAATCTTCCGGTATTTGCGCCAATGTCATATATTTTATCAACAGGAGAAATTATTTTATAAATTATGTCAAAACTGTTGTCTGAATAATAGTGGTCAAATTCGTACCAACTTTGTTTCATATCGTCAGGAAGCTTGGAAAGATGCGGATAAATTGTTCCGCTAAAGCCGTATTCCTTCAAACCTTCTGCATTTTTTTGCAAAAAACTTTCTTTGAGTTTTTGAGCACCTTTATAACAAACATCTTTTGTGAAATTGAAATTTACGCGTGTCATTTCGTCGTACAAAAACATCTGTCCTAAAAGAGTTGTTTGATATTTTTCATTATTTTCTGATATAACACCAATGGCTAATGCTGTTTCAAGAAGAGTTGAGACCGTGTATTCCGATAATGATAATTTTTCTTGCAAATCTTCTTTTGTGGCTTCATTCATATCAAGCTCTTTTAAAATTCCGAAATCCAAAAGTGCTGCAATTGCCTGAAACGAAAGTGGTGCAAAAGCAATTTTTTGTGCTTTTGTCAATGCTTCTATTATATCTTTTTTATGTTCAGTTCTTTTCATTACTCGATTTTATCATAAATAAACTTAACAGATATGAAACAGTAATCCCAATAGCTAAGGCTGTTCCGAGCGAACTTATTAATTTAAAACTTGTAAATGCGAGTAAGCCAAAAGAAAAAATTGTTGATAGTGCGGATATGAATACTGCGGTTTTTGATTTTTCGCATCCGTTTAGGCGGAAAATTGAATAATCAAGGCTAAATCCCATGATTAAAAAGAGGGCTAAAATATGGAAAAGATTTAGATTTATTCCGAAAACCGACAAAATAGAAACTGTGAATAAAATTCCACAAGCAGGTGGAATGATTATTCTTATGGCATTTTTAATTCCATAGATAAAGCTTAATACTCCGAACAGAATTAACATCATGAACGGTAAAATTTTTAAGCATTTGATTCTGAGTTTTTTCAGGATGTTAGAAATTTCTTCGGAAATGTTAATTGCGCCGTCGCATTTATCTGAAACTATCAGAAAAGAAGTATTTTTGTCGAGCATAAATTCAGAATTAAGAGGGAATTTTTCAACATCATAAATCTTGCTTGCTTGAAGATTGAATTTTGTGCCGAGTTTTTGTTCAAAGTTTTTTGCGTCATTATTATACAGTTCTTGAACCAATTTAAGATTTTCTTTTTGGCGCTTTTGCGAAGAGACAAAACTACTTAGACCAAAAGCATTTTCAAATTTTTCGGATTTTTCCAATATCTCGTCGGTGTTTTTACCCTTTATAATTAGAAAACTGTTTTCGTTTGTACCAAAAACCTTATGATACAAACTTTCTGATTCAAGAAGCTTTTGAGGAGGTGTGTAAAGATTTTTTATGTTGTCGTCAAAATTTATTTGTAGGCAACCTATGGCTATAACCGTAAAGATTGTGCTGATAAATATTTTTTGAGAAATTTTGATTTTTGGTAAAGTTCCAAATTCGTAATGATTTTTAAATCGCGGTAAAATAAGTAAGACAAAGAGATATACTCCGATAAGTCCGAAAGAAGTAAATATTGCAATTTGGCGTAAAATTTCTATGTTAGAAAAAATAAGAGCCCAAAATGCAAAAACGGTTGTCAGCATAGAAGATGTTAAACTTTTTTTAAAATTTTTCTCATCTCCTGTCAGGAAGTAATGTAAAGAATAATCTAAGCTTATTCCAATTAGTGACGTTGAGAATACAAACGTCAAAATGTGGAGCTTGTGGAAAATTAATGCCGAAACCGTATATCCGCATAAAAAACCAAATAAGATGCTTAGAGTAATCGGAATAATTATTTTGTAAGAATTAAAAACGGTTTTTATCAGAAATCCTAATACTAAGATTGATAAAATACAAATTATATTTATTTCTGATTTTGATTTTTGTGCGGTTATGTAAGAATGAATTGGAGTTCCAGTTAAATAGATATTTTTGCCTTCAATTTTATTCAGAAGCTCACTGACTTCATTATCATTTTGTACTTCGAGTCGTAAAATTGAATATGATTTACCGTTATACTCTTTTGTTTCACTTGTTTGCTTGCTTAAAACAAAATCTGTTGCCAAAAGATATGGGTCTTGGCTTGGAGAAGCAATATAAAATCCGAGAGGGTTGTATAATCCTTCCAATGCTTGATTTTCCAGAATGCCATATTCTTTATTTTGTAGTAATTTGCGTTTTTGAGGTGTTAAAAAATTGCCTGTATAATTTTTATAAACTTCGGTGACTTTTTGTACGTTTATTGTTTGTTGCTGAAAATCCGGCATGAAATCTTGTGCGTCGTTTTCAAAAATAAGATTTACTTTGTGCGATGATAAATTTGCAAGTTTTACAATTTGTTTTTCTGTTTCGGAATGCGGATTTATAAACGCTTTCATTAATTCAGTTTCAGGTGGCTTTGCCGATATAAATGCAATGCAGAAAAGAATTATGGAAATTGTTAAAAATAAAATTCGTTTAATCATTCAAAATAAATTGTTGTTTTTGTATTGTCACAAGTTAAAATGGTTATTTTGTCTATTTTGGTTTTACCTGTTTGAATTTCGATTGCTTTTAAGTAATTAAAAGCAGGAGAAACCGATTTAGGTTTCAGTGTTAAAATTGGTTTATCAAAATAGAACTCAAATTCTTTTTCCAAGCGTGAATAATTTTTGTTTGAGATTGCATTGATGATATTGTTTATCTGTTTGTATTCGCGCGTAGTATAGGCGGTTGTGCTTTTTATCGGATAAGTTGTATAAAAAGTAACACCTTTGCCTTTTTCAAAAACAAAATTCCCTGAAGATTTTAAAACCATATCTGAAATTTGCTTTTCTTGTCTAAACTTGCATTTTACGCTGTCATAAGCAGGAATTTCATCAGCTATTTTTTCCAATGATTGTGCAAAGACGGGAATTTGTAATAACACAAATATCGCGAATACTATTTTTTTCATAAGTTACTCTCCATTGGTAAAAGTCCTGATGAAAAAATAAAATCTCCTCCGGAGTAACTATAGTCAATTCCTTTTTCTGTTTTTTTGATTATTAGTTCTACAATTTCTGCCGGACGAATTATTTTAGAGAATTTTACTCTTCTTATTTGTCCGCAAGTGTAATCTTTGCCAAATGCAATTTGGGCGAACAAATTTGCATAAAAAAGTTGAACAACTCCGGCTAGGATTGGAAAATTACTGAAATGACCTTTGAAAAAATTACTGTTCTTGAGGAAACAAAGCTTAAATAAAGCAGAATTTTTATTGAGTTCTTTTGTCAGTATTAGCGGAAGAGAAAGGTTTAAATTGAAAATTTCATTGATAAAATTTTTGTCAATTTTGCCGTTTTCTTTTCTTGGTATTTCATCCCAAAATTTCCATTTTTGTGGCACAATCGGTTGTGATAATTCTTGCTTAAGTGCCTTCACTAAGCTGAGTTTGTCATTATTAATCACAAATTCTTTTCCTTGTTCACTCAAAACTCCTAATGCAGCAAGTTTTCCTTCAAATTCAAAGCAATGTACATCACTAATAAACTTGGATTTTTTGATTGCATTTTCTATATCTTCAGAGATAATGCGTTTTTCCTGAATTTTCAATATTCTGCCACATCTGCCTTTAAATTCTATTTCATCATCGTGAAGTTCGATTTTATCTTCGATAATTACAGGCGAAATTCGTGAATATTCGGTTGCGATTTTTGTATAATTTTCTGCTGTTTCTAAAATTTTTATTCCGCGGAACAGCTTAAATTTTTTTGTTTTATATGTAGTTCTGTAGCCAATAACTCCGGTTTCGGTACTGCCATATATTTCTACAACTTTATCGGAAATGCTCATTGCATATTCAAAAGTTTCATCTTCAAGCTTTGCTCCGGCAGTAATTATTATTTGTGGTTTAACCGGTGGAACTACATTGTATTTGCGCATAACTTCCAGAAAAGACGGTGTTGTGATAAGCACTGCGTTTTCCACATTGATATCTTCCGGATAATTAATGCGTGTTTCTTTGCGTCTAAATCCGCAAATACGCGGAAGCATATAATAAAAAGTGTATCCAAAAAGATGTTCTTCCGTTGTTGTAGAAATAAATTCCAATTCTCCTGAAAGATTTAATTCTGTGCAAATATCACGTACTTCAACTTCAAGGTTTGCAACTGTTTTCTGAACGGACAAGCCTTCTGATGTTGTACCGCCGGTTTTGAATATCACAATAGAATTATCTTTTTCCATGCTTCCTCTTGAAAAATATTCTTACTATATATTCTATAATAAAAACTAAACCTACTAAAATATAAGAAATAAAACCGTTATAAATCGCCCAAATTTTTTCGGGAGTAAATATTGTAAGACAAGAAACAATGAAATTTAAGAAAGTGAAAACAGACCATACATAAGTGACTTTTCTTGTGTAATTCATTACCGCATCATCTGCATCAGGTTCCATTAAAAGCGCCATTTTTTGAATGACTGTTCTTTCTTGAAAAATCGACAAGAAAAAAATCAAAAACAAGCAAAAATTTACAATAGGCGGATAAAATTTTAAAACAATAAAATCCGTGTAGTGAAAACAAATGATTATAAGAAATATGCAAACAAACGGCAATAAGAACTTCAATTTAGCTAAGCAGTGCATAAACAGCTTCCACAATATCGTTTACTGTTCTAATCTGTTTAAACTCAGCCGGAGACAATTTTTTATCCGTAAATTTTTGCATACGAACAGCAATATCAACTGCATCAATTGAATCTAAATCTAAATCTTCAAATAAATTAGCTTCTAATTTAACATCCTTTTCTGCGACTTCTAATTCTTCAACAAGAATGTTTTTTAATTCATCAAAAATTTGTTCTTTTGTAAATTTAGCCATTTTTTTGAGACTCCACAAAATTTGCAAGTGTGTTTATTGAATAAAAATGTTTTTTATTCTCTTCTTTGTTAGCGCTTAATACCACATTATATTTGCGTTTTAGTGCCATACCTAATTCCAGCGCATCGATTGAATCCAAACCTAATCCTTCATTGAAGAGCGGTTCTTCATCAACAATATCATCTGCTGTAATTTCTTCAAGCGCCAAAGTGTCAATTATTAAATTTTTAATTTCTTCCTTTAATTCCATGCTCACATTATACCATAAAGTTCTTTAACAATTTCTGCTGTAATTTTTTGTTTTGTGATAATTTCACTTTCGCATATAAAATCTTTAATATTTATTTCTTTCATTTGTTCAATCTCAAAAGTTACGCGTCTGTCACTTGCTGCATAAAACGGTTGATTAATAAAAAGAAAATCTGCGTCAGAAAAAAATCTTATCGGAACAATGTTTTTTCTTGCATTAAGTGCTACAAGAGACGCTCCCTTTTTAATCTTTGGAAATTCATTCTTTCTGTGTCGTATTCCTGACGGAAAAATTATGACATTAAATCCGCAATCAAGCATTTTCTTTGATTCGCTTTTAAGCTCATCTAATTCAACCTCATTTGTAATGAAAATACTTGTAACAAGGTTTTTTAAAATCGGATTGTATGCAAGCTCTTTTTTTACAAAGCATGTGGAGCGTGGAATTAGAGCAATTAAAATTACAATGTCGATAAAGCTTGGATGAGTTGCTACAATAATTTTATTTTCAATTTTTTCAAGTTTTTTGATATCAAGTTTGATAAGCCCTATAAAAATCATAAAATATACAAAAATCTTCCACAAAAAATGGATGATATCAGAGCAAAGTTCTTTGTTGTTCTTTATAAAAGGAAACAACAAAAAGTTGAGAATCATTGCACCGATTCCAAAGACTGTAAAGCAAATAATTGTCAGAAATGAGCGGATGTATTTCATAGAATAATTATATCTTATACTAAACTTTTATACATCTCTAAATATTTTTTAGCGCTTTCATTCCAACTAAAATCGGCTTCCATTGCAGATTTGCGCATTGCGTTGAATGTATATTTGTTCTTATAAACAGACATTGCGGTAAGAATTGCGTCTTTCATTGCCCATCCGTCATAACCCCAGAATTTGAAGCCGTTAGAATTATCTAAAGGATATCCTGTTACGGTATCTTCCAAACCTCCGGTAGCTCTTACGACAGGTAATGAACCAAAGCGCATGGCAATTAATTGTGAAAGTCCGCATGGCTCAAATTTTGAAGGCATTAAGAAGAAGTCACTTCCTGCGTATATTTGATTTGCCAAGTCGCCTCTGTAACCTACATAGGTTCTGATGTTTGGTGTATTGTTAGATAACCAAATGAATAAATTTTCGTACGATTTATCACCAGAACCAAGGAATATAAAATCTGCATCAAGGTTTTTTAAATCGTTTTCAACTTGTCTTATTAAGTCCAGTCCTTTTTGGTCAACAAGTCTTGAAATTAATGCAAATAAAGGTCTTTCAGGATTGTATTTTAATCCGAAATATTCAAGTATTTTCTTTTTGCATTCTTCTTTGTTTGCCAAAGATTTTACATCATAGTTTTTAATCAAAGTTTTGTCTGTTTTAGGGTTGAAAGCGTCGTAATCAATACCGTTTACAATTCCCAATAACTTGTTTGTATGTCCGCGAAGTGTGTAGTCCATGCCTTCGCCGTATTCGCCGGTTAAAATTTCTCGTGCATAGTTCGGAGACACTGCAACAACCTTGTCCGAATAATTTATTGCACCTTTCATCCAATTGACGCGTCCGTAGTGTTCGCAACCCCATTCATTGAAAACGATGTCTTTTTGCATATTAGCAAAATCTAAAACATCTTCAAACCAAACGCCCTGATATGCAAGATTGTGAATTTCAAATACATTTTTTGTCTTTGACCAAAATTCATCAAATTTGTAATTTGCTTTTAGATACAACGGAATCATTGCAGTATGCCAATCGTTTGAGTGAATGATATCTGCTCTAAAGTTTAATTGTTTTGCATATTCCAATGTTGCAAGAGAAAATGCAATATATCTTTCGTGTTCATATCTCGGATCTAACCAACGAGGGTAAACTTCTTGAAAACAAGAAAAATACCAGTCATTTTCTACAAAGAAAACATTTATATCTGTTTTTGGAAGTTTTGTCATGTAGAGTTTAAATTTTTGTGGAGAAGAGCTAAAAGTAATCCACATTTCTGAGTTTTCAAGTTCTTTGATTCCCCACTTTGCACGGTCTATACATCCGTGAAGCGGAGTGAAAATAGCAATTTCTGCATCTTTTTCTAAGGCTTTTGGTAAGCTGCCGACAACATCGGAAAGTCCTCCGGCTTTTGAAAAAGGTGAAACCTCTGCCGCTGCAAACAATATTTTCATAAAATTACTCCTACTCTCTTCTTCGATTTGTGATACTTGATTATAAACCGATAAATATAATTATTCAATCAATAAAGTATTTTATTGAGCTTTTTGTACCAACTCTTGTTTATATCTTTTATATTGGTTGTTTAAATCAGTTAATTCAATGGCTTTGTCAATCGCTTTTATTGCATTTTCGTAATCACCAACTACATCATAAGTGTGTGATAAAGCAAAGTATGAATAAGGCGAGTGTTCAATTTCCGCATAAAGTTTGCTTGCCAAAATTCGTTTTTTATCATATTTGGCTTTTAATCTCTTAGATTCTTCCATGTCTGCGAATGCGCCGTCACTATCGCCCAAGGCTGCTCTGATTTTACTGCGTTTAGCATAGAGAAAATATGCGTTGATATCTCCGTCAACTTCATCAATTGCGCGAGAAATATAATCCAATGCCATTCGATTGTTAACATTATAATATCTGTCTGCACTTGCAAGATATTTTTGCATGTTGCCGGTATTTACAACCGATGTGTCAAAGGAATAATTTATTGTTAAAGAACCTCTCGCTGTTTCCGCAGGAAAATGTGCAAACGGGGAAGCTTTTTTTAACGCTTCCTTGGTAGATTCGTCAAAAACTGCATCGCCTGAGCTTTCGACAATTTGAACGGAGTATATGTCACCGCTTCTTGTGATGCCGAATTTTACCAGAGCATGACCATCTCTTTCAAGGTGTTCCGGCGGGTTCCAACTTTTTTGGATTTTGTCGCGTACTCCATCCATGTAGGCAGAAAAATCTTCCGCCGCAAGAACAGGATTGAATACACATCCGCTCAAAAACAATAAGAATAATATTTTAAAACCTACTCCCATAAGATTATTTTATACAAAATTAAGAAAAGTGTAAATATTTTTAAGCACTTCTTCTGTAAATTTTTGTTTCATTAAAGTTCTTTCAATATTGGACGGAAAAAGAATTTTATAAACAATGCACTGGTTTTTAAATGCAATTGCTGAATACATTAAGCCGATCGGTTTTTCTGCGGTTCCGCCGGTAGGTCCGGCAATTCCCGTTGTTGAAACACAAATATCGGCTCCCGTTACTTTTTGCAATCCTTTTGCCATTTCAATTGCGCATTGTTCACTCACTGCGCCATGTTTTTCAAGAGTTTCTAATGTTACTCCTAAAACCTTGTGTTTTGCTTCGTTTGCATAAGTTACGAAATTGAGATGTACAAATGCTGAGCTTCCGCTCACATCGGTAAGCTTGGAGCTTAAAAGTCCGCCCGTGCATGACTCTGTTGTTGCAATTGTGTATTTTTTGTCAATAAGCAATTTGGCAATTTTTTGTTCCATCTAATAAGTTGTCCTCTTTAGAATTATTTTTGAGTCTTTGTTGTACAAATTATGCTTGTACCAAACACCTTCAAATTCGCCGTTTGGTTTAAACAAATATTGACAATCTTCGGAAACATAATAAATTGCACTTATCGGAACTCCTGAAATTTTGTATTGATAAGCGTAATAAGGATAATCAGGGTAAGCACCGTAAATAAAATCTATGTAGCGCAAATGCCCGAGTGTATCATAATAATAAGATTTTGAAATGTCTTTTTTATCTTGTAATGCGTACATGTATATGTTTTTCATTTTTTTGTAATAAAAGGCTGAAATATTATTGCCTTTGTATTCTTTGTACCCAGCGGAGGCTGCGTAATAATTTTCAATGCGGTTCTTGTCTTTTAGTTTATCTTTGAATTGTGATTTTAAATCGAGTTGTTTTTCAAGTGGTGTTTCGAACATCAAATCGCGGATTTCGCTAATGATAGCTTCTTTGGCAACTTCGGATTTGTTAATCCAATCGTATCGGATATCTGCTATGTAAATGTCATTAAAATTTGCATAGGCGGTTGTTTGTAAAAATGATAAAGCTAAAATTATTAAAAATTTTCTCATAATACTCCTAACATTCTATTTTCAGTATACCACATTTATAAAAATATCATGTTCCCTCTTTTTATAGTATAATTAATCTTATGAAGTTATTAGAAGGCAAGAATGTAGAGAAGGTTTCCAACCTCGTATATAGAATTTTTAAATTTCAAGAGCTTTTTACGCGCATAATTGAAGTTAACAATCCGTTGAAAAAACCGTGCATATATGCAATGTGGCATGCTCATCAGTTTTGTATTCATGGACTTCCCGACAGAGAAAATGTTAACGTTTTAATAAGTCGTTCTCGTGATGGTGAAATAATTGCTAATGTGGTTGAGAAGTGGGGGTTCAAGACAATTCGCGGTTCTAAAGGTAAGAAAGGCGCTGTTGAGGCAAGCATGCAGATGTTGTCGGTATTAAAGCAAGGTGAAAATTGCGCAATGATGGTTGATGGCCCTCATGGGCCGGCAAAAGTTGTAAAAGACGGAGTAATAAAAATTGCGAAATTATCGGGTGCTCCGATAGTACCTATTTATTGGTTCTCAAAGAATTTTACTTGGGTTAAATTTCCGTCTTGGGATGAAATGCGCTCACCGATTCTTTCAACCAATATGGTTAATGTTTATGGTGAACCGATTTATGTTGTTCCGGATGGTGATGAGGAAGAAGCGCGTTTGAAATTGCAAAAGAGTTTTGAAGAACTTGAAAAACAAGCTCCTGACGCGTTCGACGAGGTATTTAAGTTTGGCTTATGGTTAAGAAAAAAATAAAAATGCTTGCGGTTCAAATGGAATCTGCAATTGGGGATATTGATTTAAACATAGAAACCGTAAAAAATTTGTTACGTGCAAATTTAGAAAAGTTTGGCAGTGTGGATTTTATATTTTTGCCGGAGTTGTGGACTGTCGGGTGGGATTGTCCTTCTTTACCAAAATGTGCGGAAGCTATAGACAGCTCAAAGTCGTTAGCAATGCTTAAAGAAATAGCCGAAGATTATAAAGTTAACATTGTTGGCGGTAGTTTTGTTGAGAAGAAAGATGATAAGCTTTTCAATACATGCCCTGTAATAAATCGTGGCGGTGAATTGGTTTGTACATATAACAAAAACCATCTTTTTTCTTATCTCGGTGATACGGAAAATAGCTATATAACAGTAGGTTCAAATCCTGTAATGGTAGAGGTTGAAGGTGTTAAAATCGGGCTTACGATTTGTTATGATATTCGTTTTCCGGAAATCTACCGAGCTTACAGAAAAGCCGGAGCAGATATTCTTGTAAATATGGCTGCTTGGCCGAAAACAAGAAAGATTCACTGGGATAGTCTCACGACTGCAAGGGCGGTAGAAAATCAATCATATTTTGTTGCGCTTACTCAGACCGGACTTTTGGCGGATGGTTCGGAAAACCTTGGTCACTCTATGATTATTGATTACAAAGGTGAAATCAGAGATGAAATTGAAGAAAAAGAGGGCGCAATATATGCGGAAATTGATTTGGACGAGATGTATGAATTTAGAAGTCAATGTACTGTTTTGAAAGATATTAAAGATTCTTATGAGGTAATAAGAAAATGAAAAAGTTTTTTGCAATATTGATAGTATTTTTTATGGCATTAGGTGTTCAAGCCAAAGGGGCAAAGAACTGTGATTTTAATGATATTATTAACGATTCCGGCATTGATAAAAATTCCATTGCGATTTCAATAAAAGATTTGGGTAACAGCAAATCAATATATGGATTAAATGATAAGATTCTTATGCACCCTGCTTCTGTGCAAAAGGCTTTGACATTGCTTCCTGCAATGGAAGTTTTGGGTGAAGATTATAAATTTACAACATCCATATACAAACGCAATGATGATAGTTATGTAATAAAACTTGGTGCTGACCCATATTTAACAACTTCTGATTTAAAAAAACTTGTCGGATATGTTCAGCCCGAAGCAAGGGTAATTTATATTGACGATAATATTTTAGAAAAAAAGGATTGGGGCGAAGGTTGGCAATGGGATGATGATATGAATGTTCTTATGCCTCGTTTCAATTCTTACAATCTTGATAAAAACATGATAAAAATTACGGTTATGCCGACAGAAAAGGGCAAAGCTGCTACAATTATTAATCCGAGTAAATATCCGCTTGTTTTTTTGAATAATGTAGTTACGGGTGATAATAATGATGTAAAAGCAAGCCGTGATAATTCTATATCCGCAAACACTCTTTCTTTGGAAGGAACGGTTAATAAGCCGACAATAATTCAAATTCCGGTAAATAATTTGAAAAGATATTTTGATATAAAACTTACCGGTGTATTGGGCGATAGAAATATTTATTTGAAGCAGAATTTCATATCGGATAAAGTTTCTCAATCGGATGAGGAACTCGGTTCTGTGGCTCACCCGTTAACGTTGGCGGTGAATGATGTTTTGAAAAACAGTAATAATATGATTGCAGAAACTGTTTCAAAACTTGCAGGTGGAAAAGCTTATGGCGACAGAGGAAGCGATATTAATGGTATAAAAGTCTTTAATGCTTATTGTGAAAAGATTGGGCTTGATAGTTCCAAAATACGACTTACGGATGCAAGCGGAGTTTCTAAAAATAATCTCATAAGTGCAGATTTTATAACTGAATATTTTGTTAAAAATAAAGACAATACACTTTATGAACACTTGTCTGCTCCGGGAGAAGGTACTTTGACACATAGAATGCTCCCTATTAAGGATAATTTGAGAGCTAAAACCGGAACGCACGGTGACGCAAGTTCTATAGCAGGATTTTTGACGACACGAAATGGACACAAGTATGCATTTTGCATAATTATCAATGATACAACTTCTACAATCGCCGATATGAAAATGTTGGAAGATTATTTGATTAGAGAAATGTATTTAAGATTATAATAGTAAATATATTGATTTATTGCAAAAATTTTGATACACTAAGACCTGTAGAATACAGGCTAAAGATTTTTGATTAACATTTCACTGATTTCTAATAAGAAATGAGGTGCTGATGAAATTAAAAATCAATGCAAAAGGATTAGCATTATTAATAATACTAATTCTTGTCATTAAAGTCCTATTTAGTTAGGGCTGCGGGTATGGGTATTCGCATTACCCATGTTCACGTTCCTATTTAACGTATTTACAAGAATTTTTCAATATGTACCAAATAGTTGCGCAATACTTAGAATATCTCGAATTGGAAAAGGGCCTTTCGCAAAATACGATAGATGCGTATAGACGTGATTTGTCGGAGTTCAGTAAAAATGTGGAAAGTGTTGATGCAATAAATCGCATGACAATAAACGGATATATCAGAACTTTAAGAGAGCGTAAACTTGCTGCAACCAGTATAATTCGGAAAATAGCGTCTTTGCGCGGATTTTTTAAATGGGCATTTGCGACGGGTATTATTAATAAAAATCCTGCGTCTACTCTTGAACAACCAAAAATTCCTCAGAGGCTTCCTAAAATTATTTCAATAAAAGAGATTGATGAAATTTTACACGATGGCTTGACTTTAATGGAGCAAACAATCATTGAGCTGTTATACAGTTGTGGACTACGAGTTTCGGAACTTGTAAATTTGAAAATTGGTGATGTGGATCTTTCATCCAAATATGTTCGATGTTTTGGTAAAGGTTCAAAAGAAAGAATTGTTCCGATGGGAGAGAAGGCAAAAAATATTATAAAAGAATACATGCCTGCGCGTGAATTGTTGGTAAAAAAGTTTAATCTGAATACAAAACGCTTGTTTATAATGGAAACCGGTCGCTTTATAACTCGTCAGGATGTTTATACTTTAATCCATGCCAGAGGAAAACTAATTCATAAAAATATTTCGCCACATACATTGAGACATAGCTTTGCGACTCATCTTTTGGAAAACGGAGCGGATTTAAGAGTGGTACAAGAGCTTCTCGGACATAGCGACGTCTCTACAACACAGTTATATACGCATATTAGTAAAAAGCGTTTGAAAGATGTGTATTTTTCTATTAATAATGAATAAAAATTTCGCACATTTTGCTTAACAAAAGTTTACAAAGTTCTTTACAAATTTGCGCAGATGTTGATTTTATGTTAAATTTTCAATAGAACTAAGTTGGTGAGGATTTATGAGAAGTACAACACTAAGAAGATCAAATATTACCAGAGAAAAAGTTGCTATGATGGAAGCTCTAAACCGTTATAACAGAGCACATCAAGATGAAGATTTTTACAGAGCACAGACAAAGAGCAGAGAATTGGATGCGCTTTGGCAGTCCTTTGGTGTTAAATCTCAAAAGAATGAAAAAGCGCCACAAGTTTATTTTGTAACAGGTTTAATCTCGGGTGTTATTATTACTCTTCTGATTACAACTTTTGTAAGTTTGTTGATTAATATTTCAACACCAAAAGATGATGTTGTTGTTCCGGTAAAAAAATCAGCAGCTGCATCTTCCGGCAGATTTACATTTATTCCTGCAGATAATGCTTCTGCGAAGAAATCTGTTGCGCCCGTAAGTGTAAATGAAGAGTACGTCGTTAAAGAGGGCGACACTTTAGAAAGTATTGTTATAAGATTTTACGGTTCTTTTGATATGGATAAGGTTGCAAGGATTCAGGAAGCAAACAAAATGGCTAATCCTAATGCTTTATCAATCGGTCAAAAGTTGGTTATTCCGATGAATCAGTAATTTATGGCGAAGATTAAGTCAAAATACGTATGTCAAAGTTGTGGGTATGAAACTGCCGGTTATTTGGGTAAATGTCCTGAGTGTGGTAGTTGGGGTTCTTTTGTGGAAGAAATTGATACTCCTCAAAAACCTGTCTTGAAAGAGATTGATAATACTAATCCGCCAATGAGGCTTGATGAAATCGTGACCAATTCTGAAATAAGAATGGGGACGAATATTTCAGAGTTTGATAGAGTTTTAGGCGGAGGGATTGTTCAAGGTTCTTTGGTGCTTATAGCAGGTGATCCCGGAATAGGAAAATCTACATTGTTGTTGCAAACGGCAGGTGAGCTTTGTAAAAACAATAAAAAGATTTTGTATGTGTCAGCAGAAGAGTCTGCGGGACAAATTAAATTGAGAGCGGAGCGACTTGGTATAAAAACGGACAATCTTTATATTTATCCCCAGACGAATTTGGAATCAGTAAAAAAATATGTTACGGAAATGCAGCCGGATTTAGTTATTGTGGATAGTATTCAAGCTGTTTATACTGCACAAATTCAAAGTTCTGCGGGTAGCGTTTCTCAAATCAGAGAGTGCTGCAATATGTTAATGCAAACCGCAAAAACACAAAATATTTCAATCATTGTTATCGGGCATGTGACTAAAGAAGGTAATATTGCAGGACCGAAAGTTCTGGAACACATGGTTGACACGGTTATTCAATTTGAGGGTGACAAGTATAAAACTTACAGAATTTTGCGTTCTGTTAAAAATCGTTTTGGTAATACTTCAGAGGTTGGTATTTTTGAAATGAGCGGAAAAGGATTAACAGAAGTTATTAATCCAAGCGAATTGTTTTTGAAAGAATATAATCAAACTCAAACTCCGGGGAGTACAATAATTGTAACCAGTGAGGGCACAAGACCATTATTGGTAGAAATTCAAGCTTTGGTCGGAACAACTCCTTATCCTGCGCCGAGAAGGGTTGCTAATGGTGTGGATACAAGCAGAGTATTGCAAATTCTTGCAGTGTTGGAAAAAAGAATAGGATTAAATCTTTCTAAGCAAGATGTTTATGTGAATGTAATTGGCGGTATTGATGTTGACGAACCGGCTGCAGATTTGGGCATTGCGCTTGCAATTGTTACGTGCGTAAGAGATGTTCTTTTCGATTCACGCACGGCAATTGTTGGTGAAATAGGACTTTCAGGAGAGATTAGAGCTGTTAATCATATTGAAAAAAGAATTACTGAGGCTCAAAAACTTGGTTTCAAGCGCATTATTATTCCAGAAGCAAATGAGCTTCAGGAAAAAATTGAAGGTATAGAGGTGGTTAAGATTAGGAAAATTTTGGAAGCAATAACACGCGGAGTTGCAAAATAGATTATGATTATTGATTCGCACACTCATGTCGGAAAGTCGTTTTGGGGAGATTTTTCACCGGAATTTTTATTGAATGTTATAGGTGATGTTGATTATGCGATATGTTCTCATCTGGAAGGAATTGATACTGTAACAGGAAAAGATGAGACGGAATGTAATCTTGAAATGCTTGAAATATGTAAAAAGTTTACAAAGTTCAAGGCGCTTGCGGTGTGTGAAGTTCATAAGACGGAAAATGCAAGTCAAATTCGCAAGTTGCTGGGTGAACATCCTGAATTTATTGGGTTGAAGCTTCATCCCGAATTTACTAAGCTTACTGCGACTTCTGAAAAATATGACGATTATTTAAGAGTAGCACAAGAGTTCGGGAAGCCATGCCTGTATCATAGTGGACATATAAAATCGCGTTTTTCTTCACCTGAGTTAATATATCAAAAAGCAAGAGAGTTTCCCGATGTTCCGATTATTTTGGGACATTTGTCTACAGGACCGAGAACATCACATGAAGCAGCAATTGAAATTCTGGTGGAGTCAATTGAGAAAAAGACGGCAACTCTTTATGTTGATACCTCTTGGATTGGAATTGAGGATACGCTTCTTTTGATTGAAAGATTAAAAAATACAAAGTGCGGTGATTATACCCATCGTATTATGTGGGCATCTGACGCGCCTGTCGGTGATTTTAACCAAAAACAAGAATTATACCTAAAAAATTTGAAAGAATTTCAATCTGCCGTCAGCGAAAATTTTAATGACAAAAATCTATTGGAAAATTTGTTATTTAAAAATGTCCAAAAGCTTTATGGCATTAAATTGTAGTGCTATCTACCCTTTATTTTTGCTGCAATTTTCTGACATCTGAGTTTATCAACTTCTTCCAAAACTTTTGCAACAGGAACATCCCAAGCACCGGAAGTAGGACATTGGAAAGGCTTAATGCTTTTGTACCAAGCAATATCTTCGCCTTCGGTTTTAAACCAACGCCATTCAACAATTCTGTTAAATAAGCCGAAAGTCTTAATTCCGAGTGCTCCCGCAAGGTTCATAACGCCGTTGTCGGTTGTAACCATCAAATCCATGCAATTCATTGCACAAGCAGTATCTTCCCAATTGTGGAAGGTTTTACCGAGTCGGATAAGTTGGGCATCTTGCGGAATACGATCCATTTGACGCGTTAAATCATCTACTTGGAAGCTGTATACTTCTACATCAGGAAGTTGCATTAACGGATACAAGAAATGAAGCGGAATGTCTCTGTCTGTTTCCTTGGAAGCAAGTGTACCTTCAAAAGCAATACCGATTTTGATTTTATCGTTGTCGTTAATATGTTCTTTTTTGTATGCGTTAATTTTTGACTTAAGTACTTTCAAGTATCCGCCGGCTTTTGGTATTGTAGTCGGTTTTGTTTCGCACACAATAGGCAAGTCCATCATCGGAATCCAATAATCGTAATTGATTGTTGGAATTTGATCTTCCGTGTAGATATTTACACCAAGTTTTGAAGCTTCAAAAAGTGATACAAGAGGTTTTTGTACAACAAGGGAAACTTCTTTGCATCTTTTCTTGAGTTCATCCAAGAATCTGACAAACATAATAGAGTCACCGAAACCTTGTTCAAAGTGTACAAGAATTTTTTTGTCTTTGATATCAAGTTTCATGTTCCATTTTTTCTTCTTAGTTGTAAGAAGTGGCGGGAATGCAACATTTTTTAAATCTTCTTTTAGGAATCTGTGTTGCAGGAATTTGAATCCTTCCGCAAAACGTTGATGACGTACAAGATAAGCGCCGTATGCATGTAAATCCGAGTGTGTAGGGCTTAGATACATAAGTTTGGAATAAAACTCATCTGCTTTTTGAACTTCATCAAATTTACCGTAAACGTATGCAAGGTTTTTAACAATAATTCTGTTTTGCGGAGCAAGTTCATATGCTTTGGTGAGATATTCAATTTGTTTCTCTTTAAATTTGTCTTGATAACAAGTTGAATACAAGTGACCGAGCATATTGTAAATTGAAAAATTGTTTATATTCTTTTCAAGTGCTTTTTCGTAGTATTCAATAGCCTTTTTATTATCCTTGATGTCAGTGTAAGTAAGGTCTGCAAGATATACATAAACATCTTCTTTATCTGGTGATATTTCTTCAAAACGTTTAAGGAATTTGATTGCGAGGTCGGCATTACCAATTGATTTCATACATAAACCGATATTTTTATAGATATTGATTGGAAATCCTGAATAACGCATTATGTCGCGGTATTGTTCGATTGCTTCAATGTATTTTTTGTCTAAATAAAGTTTTTGTGCAAAGTTCAATGCGGCATTTATATATTGGTTAATAATGCTGTTTCGCTCAGCTTCGTCTGCAATGCTTGTAATTGCTTCTCTGTATATTGTTAATCCGCGTTCATAATCGTTGTTTTTGCAATAATATTCTGCCATTGCAATGTCCAATGAATTGATTAAGTCTTTTGAATTATCCATTGGAACTTCTTTTCTTACAACCAAACGTTTTGAAACTTGCATACTTTCCTCGCTTTGTAATACCTACTTAGCAAAATGATAGCACATCTTTTCTGCTCTGAAATGGGCTATTTATAGGATTATTTCGGTATAAACGTCGGTTTTAAAAAAGGTGTTGCCGTAAAAAAAAGACTAGCATTGCTGCAAGTCTTTTTTTAAATATGCCCTTGGCCAGACTTGAACTGGCACCGAGGGTGAACCCCGATTGGATTTTAAGTCCAACGCGTCTACCGATTCCGCCACAAGGGCATATTGTCAACAAACTAATGATAATATAAACACTATAATAAGTCAATCAAAAAGAGAGCGCAAACTTTGCACTCTCTCAATTCTCTTTTTTAGCTGTTTTTAATAGCTATTGTTTAGCGGTTTATGCTTCGTTTCCTTGTTTGTTGAGCATATCTTGGATTTTTCCCATGATTTCTTCGCTTTTTTCCTGAACATCAGAAACGATATTATCTGCTCTTCTTTGTATATCTTTTACTGATTCATCAGTTTTTTTAGCAATATCAGAAGCCATATCGCCAAGCATTTCTCTTGTTTCCGCTCCGGATTTTGGTGCAAGCAAAATACCTGCAACTGCGCCGATTGCAGCACCTACCGCAAAGCCTGTTAAAAATTTTGTTACTGACATATATTTTTCTCCTTCAAATGTAGTTTAACTGTATCTTTAAAATTTTTTATTCGCCAACTGTTTATTTTTGGGCTTTATATCAGCCTATGCTTTTTTTGTAAAAAATTTAAAAGCAGTGCTGATTCCGCTTAGGAAACCTTTTGATATTGTGCCGGTTACGGCAGAAAGTTTGGTTAATAATCTGAGCGGTGAATTTTTAATAATTTCTTTTACCTTGTTTACACCTTCATCAGCCTTAATGATAATACCGCTTACGATTTCAACGGATTTGTTAATATTTTTCAGTGTAGGTACTAACTCCGTTTTAATAATAGTGGCAGTCTCATCAACATTTTTTGCTAGTTTTGATAAATCATACAAAACCTTTATGAGCATTCCTCCGACAAGAATTACGATAACCCCTGTTGAATATGCCAAAAATGTTAAACTTGTATATAATTGTGCTGTTTCCATGTTTTTTTCCTATTTCTCGTAGTCATGTTCTGTGTCGAGTGTGGTCTTGATTGACTTGATACCCGATTTTATCTCTAAAAGTCGTATTCGTCCATTTGTTCAAGTTCTTTTGCTTTTCTAAGTTTTTTTGATTTAATCATGTTAGCAAATTTTTTGTATTCTCTTTCTAACTTATATTTCAGTAAGTCAATTGAATCCATAGCTTGTTTTTTAGCTTCTTGAACAGCAGGAGAATGCTTTTCTGCTAAATCGCAAACGGTTTCCTTAACTTTTTCTCTCATTTCTGCCCCGGGACGAGGTGCAAAAAGTACGCCGGCGATAAGTCCGCCAACCACACCTGCAAGAAGTCCCATGCCGAAACCAAATGATGATTTATCCTTACTCATAATGTACCTCTTTCTTGTATCTGCTGCTATATTATATCATATTATTAACAAGGGATAAACCCTTAAAAATGGCTTTTAAAAATTTTGATTTTTTAATTTTACGCATTACTTTTGTCTTAATGCGCCAAAACAAAATTGCTGACAATAATCCTTCCAGTTTTGAAAGGATTATTTTATCGCGAAATCGGTAGAAGTTATCCACTCATATCGGTGTAAGTTCTGCCAGTTGCTCGGAAATTCCTCTTACAAGTTTTGCAATATCGCTAATTTTTGTCATGGATTTTTCTAAGTACAAGTTCTTTTCCTGAATAAATTTATCGAACTTGAATAGCCAAAAAATTAACGTGAATGCGATTATTAACTGCGAAATAAAAACTATAAACGTAAAAATTGTTAAAACCATATTTTCCCATGTATATTTGTATTATTATATGATTATATTTTATAATTTTGCAAAAATAAATACACTTGGAGGATTATTTCTTGTGGATAAATTAACTTTTTATTTCTCTATAATTACTGCAAAAACGGCATATACGTTGTTGCAGCTAACAAAACTTTCCTCCGGAACATCAATAATCGGCAAAGTTGTTTTAAAACTTTGTCCGAATTTTTTGTCAGAGTGCAATAAATACATAAAAACTAAAATCAATGTAACCGGAACTAACGGAAAAACTACGACTTCCGGCTTAATTTCGCATTTGTTAAAGAAGAGCAACGCTTCTGTTGTTAATAATGCGCTTGGTGCAAATATGCTAACGGGTGTTGTGAATGCTCTTTCAGTTTCGCTAAATCCTTTTGTAATGACGGATTATTCAGTAATAGAATCTGACGAGGCTTATCTTTCAAAGATTTATAATCAATTTGAAGCGGATTATCTCGTTGTAACAAATCTTTTTCGTGATCAATTGGATAGATACGGTGAACTTGCGACGACAAAAAAACTTATTCAGGAAGGTATTGATAAAAAACCGAATTTAACGTTGTTTCTAAATGCTGATGACCCTTTGGTAGCTTCTTTTGAAGCTAAAAATAAAATTTTTTACGGGATTGAAAATGTTTATTATGCAAACGAGAAACCTTGCGGATATGGTGTAGAAAATTCAGATAGGAAATTGGGTGAAACAATTTCTGTAGAAGAAGTTTTTAACTGTATTTGCGGAAAACCTTTGAAATACGAGAAGAAGTTTTTTGCTCAACAGGGGCACTATTATTGTGATTGCGGGTACAAACGAGTTGAACCTAAGTATAAAGCTGATGTTACTTTATACAAAGATTTTTCTGTTTTGAAAATCAACGGAGTAAATTACAATGTTCCTTTAACAGGTTTGTTTAATGCGTATAATGCACTCGCTGCAATCGCGCTTGCGCTTGAATTAGGCATAGATAACATTGAGGAAAATTTGCAAACTTTTAAAGTCGCGTTTGGGAGAAGTGAAGTAAAGTTTTTAAACGGAAAGCGGACGCTAATCCAGTTGATAAAAAATCCTATCGGTGCAAATGAAGTTCTAAAGACGGTTGATAAAGATTCAAACCTTCTGATTATAATTAACGATAATTATGCTGACGGACGTGATGTCTCGTGGCTATGGGATGCGGAGTTTGAAAAAATAAATGATAATAGTCATGAAATTGTTGTTTCCGGAACACGAGCAGAGGATATGGCTTTGAGACTTAAGTACGCGGATGTAAAAAATATCAAAGTTATTCCGGATATCAAAAAAGCGGTTGAATATGTAGGAAAATCGGCGGATAATAGTATTACAATATTGCCGACTTATACAGCATTGTTGAAAATTAATAAGCTAAAAGAGTTAAAGGATTAACCTTTAACCCACTCCTCAACGGAGAAGGTGCGAGACAAAGGAGGAAAAATGTTATTAGGTGTAAATATAGATCATATAGCGACATTGAGAAATGCACGTGGCGGACTTGAACCGGATATTATGACTGCTGTCAGAATTGGTAAGGATTGTAATGTTGCATCAATAACCACGCATTTACGCGAGGACAGGCGTCATATTAAAGACGCAGATGTTGAAGCTATTAGAAAGTTTCCTCGTGTGCGTTTGAATTTGGAAATGGCAATGACGGATGAAATGCAAGAATTTGCACTAAAAATCAGACCTCATGCAATTTGTCTTGTTCCGGAAAAAAGACAAGAGCTTACTACTGAAGGTGGGCTTGATGTGGCAGGACAACTTGATAGGGCAAAAGAATTTGTTAAACCTTTGTTGGAAAAGAATATTGAAGTAAGTTTCTTCATTGACCCTGATGTGCACCAAATTTCTGCGGTTTCAAAAACGGGTGCTCCTTTTATTGAATTACATACGGGCAGATATTCAGAAGCTTTTGGAACACAAGCTGAAGAAAAGGCGTTTCAGGATTTAAAAGGCGGAGCAATTTTTGCTCAAAATTTTGGGCTTAAAGTTAATGCGGGACACGGTTTGAATTATCAAAATGTTAAAAGAATGCACGAAATTCCAAATTTGTGTGAGCTTAATATCGGACATTCAATTATTGCTCGTTCTGTGTTTGTAGGTTTAGAACAAGCGGTTAAAGAGATGAAGCAGTTGTGTGAGGGATAAATTATTGCCTCTCCTAAGTGGAGGGAGTTAAGAAAGGATCGCTAATGAAAAACAAAGAAGAAGTTGTAAAAGAAATGCAGTTGGTCGTTGAACAAATGCGACTTGATGATATAGAAGAAAATCCTGATTGCGAAAACGAGTTTTTCACCTGTGATGCTTGTGGTGCAACTAAGTCTCTTGCAGGTTCAGTTCAGTATGGACAAAATTACAGATTATGTAACGACTGCGTTTTGCTTGCTGAAGTCGGATTTGAGCTTGGGCAAATTAAAAATATTGAAGAATTAATTGATGCAATGGATGACAAGCGACTTGAAGCGGATTGTGAATTTCTTAAACAAGAAGAAAAAAAGTTGCAGAATTAAGGTAATGTAATTTGCTCGTGTTTGTATTAAAATAGACTTGAAAAATCCAACTAGACACGAGGTGATAATTATGTGGGAATATTCGGAAAAAGTTTTGGATCACTACAGAAATCCCAGAAATGTAGGAAAAATTGATGACGCGAATTTGATTGGTGAAGCAGGTTCGCTCGCGTGTGGTGATTCATTAAAATTATATATAAAATTAGATGGTAATGTTATTAAAGACGCAAAATTCCAAACTTTTGGATGCGGTTCTGCTGTTGCATCTTCAAGTATTTTGACCGAAATGATTATAGGCAAAACAATTGATGAAGCTGCAAAAATTACCAATAAAGATATTGCAAATGAACTTGATGGACTTCCGCAAGAGAAGATGCACTGTTCTGTAATGGGGCACGAAGCATTGGAAAATGCTTTAAAGAAATATTATGGCGAAGATGAGATTGTAGAAGATGAATTCCATCAGAAAAGTGGTGAAAAAATCGTTTGTACTTGTTTTAACGTTACGGAAAACCAAATATGGGAAGCTATTAAAGTTAACGGACTTAGGACAGTAGAAGAGGTTACAAATTATACAAAAGCCGGTGGTGCTTGCGGAAGGTGCAAAGGTGTTATCAAAGATATGATAGAAACATATTTGCGCAAAGAAAGCAAGGAACAAGAACTTACTCCGACACAAAAGATTTTGAAAATCAGCAAAGTAATTGAGCAGCAAATCTCTCCTCAACTTCAAAAAGACGGTGGAGATATTGAGCTTGTTGATATTGAAAACAATATCGTAAAAGTTAGGCTTACCGGCATGTGCAGCGGATGTAAAAATGCACAGATGACGCTTAAAAACTTTGTTGAATCAATTTTAAAAGATAAGGTTGATGAGAACTTGGAGATAGAGCAGGTGTAAGTGCGCTTATTAAGCCGGTGGTTCGCTCAAAAGGAGTGCCGGTAGGTATAATTTTAGTAGGTTGACGGAATGCGCTCCGCCAAAATGGTATAAAAAATGATATATTTGGATAACAACGCAACGACAAAAATTGATGATAAGGTTTTGGAAGTTATGCTTCCTTTTCTAAAAGAGGATTTTGCAAACCCTTCCAGCATGTATGATATAGCTAAAAAACCTGCTTCTGCGATTAAGGAAGCGCGTGTGCAGATTAGAGATTTTCTGGGTGCAAAAAATGAAAAAGACATTTATTTCACGTCTTGTGGTTCAGAATCTGCCAACATGGCTATCAAGGGTGTTGTTGAATGTAATAAAGAAAAAAAACATTTGATAACTACAAAAGTAGAACATCCTTGTGTTTTAAATACTTATAAACAACTTGAAAAACAAGGATATGAAGTAGATTATATCGGTGTAGATTCACAAGGTGTGCTTGATATTGATGAGCTTAAATCAAAGCTAAGAAAAGATACTGCGCTCGTTTCTGTTATGTGGGCTAACAATGAAACCGGTGTGATTCATCCTGTTGAGGAAATCGCAGAATATATTAAAACAAAATCACCTGAAACAAGATTTTATGTTGATGCTGTTCAAGCGGCAGGAAAAATTCCGATAAATGTAAAAGAAACTAAAATAGATTTATTGGGAATTTCAGGTCACAAGTTTCATGCGCCGAAAGGAGTGGGTGCGCTTTATGTTAAGCCTGATGTGAGAATACTTCCTTTGATTAATGGCGGACATCAGGAGCGTGGTATGAGAGCAGGTACTGAGAATGTTGCGTATATTGCCGGCATGGGAAAAGCGGCTGAACTTGCGCAAAATGCTCTTGGTTATGAAGCGACTGAAATTAAGCGATTGAGAGATAAGCTTGAAGCAGGAATCTTGAAAAATGTGTTTAATGCTCGATTAAATACTTCAATTTCCGGAAGAGTGCCAAATACAACAAACATTGGTTTTGAGTACGTAGAAGGTGAGTTGATTCTTTTACATTTGAATGACATTGGAGTTTGCGCAAGTTCAGGCAGCGCTTGCACATCAGGCTCTTTAGAACCGAGCCATGTTTTGAGAGCAATGGGAATTCCGTTTACTGCACTTCATGGCTCAATAAGATTTTCTCTTTCAAGGTTTACGACCGAAAAAGAAATTGATTTTGTGGTGGAAAATATGCCAAAAATTATGGAGAAGCTTACAAAAATTTCTCCATTTCAGGATGAATTGAATAAATTAAGAGAGTTGAATTAGGAAAAGGTAATGGGATGAATAAAAAAGATATTTTTGAACAATTTTTAGGTTTTATAAAATTACACGCAGATTTTATAATTGGAATAATTATTAATGCGATTATAATTTATGTTTTTCTGAGAATAACTGATACATTTACTGCAAAATTTGAAAAACGTTTGCGTGATAGAAATCCGGATTCTCCGTTGTTAAATCTTATGCCTGTGCTTACAAGAATTTTTAAAGCTGTAGTAATATTTATGCTTTTAGCGGGATTTTTACAAAGTTTCGGATATAATGTTTCATCCTTGGTTGCAGGTTTCGGAATTACAGGTTTAGCAGTCGGTTTTGCGGCAAAAGAAGCAATCGGTAATGTTTTTGGTTCAATCGGACTCCTTGCTGATAAAGTATACAAGGTAGGCGAGTATATTGTTTTTAATGGATATGAAGGCACTGTGGAAAACGTTAATTTACGCTCTACCACTATTAGAACTTTAGAAGGGTTCAGAGTTAATGTGCCAAATAACCTTCTTGCGAATGAAGAAATTACAAATGTTTCTCAGGCAAATCAACGCAGAATTGATATTTCTGTTGATGTTGAGTATGGAACTTCTAATGACAAGCTTGACAGAGCGTGCAGAATATTAACGGAAATTGCAGAAACAGATAAGGATATCAAAGACGGCGCAATTTCTTTTATTGATAATATGGCGCCAAGCTCAATTGTTGTAAGACTTGTAGCATATACTCATCTAACAACTTGGGCGGATGTAACAATTGTTAAGAGCAGAGTTTTGCGAAAAATTATACACAAATACAGAGAAGAAGGAATTGGTTTTGCATTCCCTTCTACAAGTGTGTATATCGAAAAAGGTGAATAATTGAATGAATATTAAAATTATTGCACTGGGAAAGATTAAGGAAAAATTTTTAAAAGATGGCATAGATGAATTTCTGAAACGTCTGACTCCGTATACTTCTGTGGAAGTTGTAGAACTGCAGCCTGTAGAAATTAGAGATGAAAATTTAACGGAAAAAGCTCTTTTGCAAGAAGGCGAGAAAATACTTGCGAATATAAAACCTGATTCTTTTGTCATTACAATGGAAATTTTGGGGAAACAACTTTCATCGGAAGGTTTTGCGGAAAAAATAAACGAAATCATGATGAGCGGTGTTAGTGAAATCGTTTTTGTAATCGGCTCTTCCTGTGGACTTGCACCAACTGTTTCTGCGAGAGCAAATTTTAAACTCAGTATATCTAAGATGACGTTTTTGCATCAATTTGCACGTTTGCTTTTGGTTGAGCAAATTTATAGGGCCTTCAAAATTCTAAAAAATGAGACATATCACAAATAGATTAGAGTTGCGCTAACTAGCCACCGAGTTGAATTAGCTGATTTATGGTATCTTCATATTCAATTTTGTCATCTGTTGATTGGGTTAAAAATTCGTTAATTTGTGGCATCATGGCAATTGCCTTGTCACAGGACGGATCAGAACCTTTAACATAAGCTCCGATATTGATTAAGTCCTCATTCTTTTTGTGGACGGCAAGCAGGTTTCTTAAATTACCCGCAGATGCGCGATGTTCTTTTGTTGTGACATCTCCCATTACCCTGCTTAATGATTGCAAAACATCGACTGCGGGATAGTGGTTTTTGTGTGCCAATTCTCTGGAAAGCATAATGTGTCCGTCAAGGATGCTTCTTGCTGTATCAGAAATCGGTTCGTTAAAGTCGTCACCTTCTACCAAGACTGTATAAAGTCCCGTGATTGTGCCAAATTCATTAGTTCCGGCGCGTTCCATTAATTTAGGCATTAATGCAAATACAGAAGGTGTGTATCCTCTTGTCGCAGGTGGTTCTCCGATAGCAAGTCCGACTTCTCTCTGTGCCATTGCAATACGTGTAATACTATCCAGCATAAAAAGTACATCCATGCCTTTGTCTCGGAAATATTCCGCAATTGAGGTTGCAACGAAAGCTGCTTTTATCTTAACCAATGATGGTTGTTCGGAAGTCGCTGCAATTACAATTGAGCGCTTCATGCCTTCTGCACCAAGGATTTCTTCTATAAATTCCTTAACCTCACGTCCACGTTCTCCTATAAGTGCGATTACGTTTAAATCTGCGGTAGTATTTTTTGCCATCATACCGATGGTTGTACTTTTTCCGACACCAGAACCTGCAAAAATACCCATTCTCTGTCCTTTTCCGACGGTGGCAAATCCGTCAATAGATTTGATACCGAGAGAAAGCGGTTCTGCAATTCGTTTGCGTTTTAATGGGTTGATTGCTTCTGCTTGCGTAGAGCGATATTCTGAAAAACGAATTTCTCCTAATGTATCAATCGGGTATCCAAGCCCATCTAAAACTCTTCCGATTAATTGGTTTCCTACGCCGATTTTCATTGCACCGCCGGTGTTAACTACTAGAGCTCCGGGGTGAATTCCATCGGGTGAAGCAAGAGGCATGAGCAATATTTTGTCACGTTTAAATCCTACAACTTCCGCCATCGTAGGTTTATCGCTATAATTGTTATAAATGTAGCACAAGTCGCCAATAGAGGATTTTGGACCGTCGGATTCAATCGTTAGTCCGATAATTTCAGTAATCTTGCCGATTTCTTTAATCGTTTGTGACTCTTTTATTATGTTAAGATATTCGTTTTTGTTCCAGTCCGTCATACGTTGTACTCTTTATTAACTCCCTTTGTGTTTCAATCAGAACTCGCGATATATTTAGCTTCCTCTTAACATTTTTTCTGCAATTTCTGCGATTTGCGATGAAACTCTTGAATCGAGTCTGGTATCCGGAGTTTCTACAATTACACCATCTGCAGAAAGCGAGTTATCCTCAAGAATTTTGAGTGTTTCTAATTTAGAAATTTCATTTTTAAATTCAGGTGTCAGTTGATTAATATTATCTGTGAGTTTTGGGTTAACAATAATTGTGATGTTTTCTTTATCATTTAATTGTTTAATCGCATCAAGTGTGACATTATGCAGCACCTCTTCGTTAAATTGTAGGTGGCAAACCTTGTCTGCGATTGCAATAACGAGTTCTATAATATCTCTGGAAGCAGATTCTATTATATTTTTTTTGATTTCAAAAGAGCTTGAAGAAAGTGTGTCAAGAGATTTTAACCCTTCAATTGCATCGTTCTGAAATTTGTGTAATCCGTCCAGCTCTCCTTTTTCAAATCCTTCTTTGTAAGCTTGTTCTTTGATTGCGTCATACTCTTTTTGAGCCTTTTTTTTTGCATTTTCTATGATTGTTTCCGCTTCGGTATTTGCGGCTTGAACAACTATTTGTGATTTATTTTCGGCAACACTGATAATTTGCTTAGCTTTTGCATCAGTTTCTTCTAAAATTTGTTGTACTTTTGCTTGCTGACGTGTTACGCGCGTTTGCTCGATGGGCAAAACGTAATTACCGCCCATTTGTATGTCATCACTTTTAATTCTGTTGCTACTCAATTAATTCGTCCTCAACACTTGCACGTGTAATAGTAATTTCTCCGGTTGCTTCAAGATTTCTGATAGCGTTAACAATTCCCGTTTGAGCTTCCTGAACCTCTTTGGCTCTGACAGGACCAAGATATTCCATGTCGTCCGTAAGCATTTGTTTTGCTCTTTCAGACATGTTTTTGAAGATTTTATCTTTAATTTCTTCTTTTGTACCTTTAAGTGCGAGCGCAAGTTGCTTAGAATCAACTTCCCTAAGTAATCTTTGAATAGCTCTGTCATCAAGAATGATAATATCTTCAAATACGAACATCAAGTCGCGAACCTCTTGTGCCATTTGTTGGTTTTCAATGTCTAGCCATTCCATAATGTTCTTTTCAGTACCTCTGTCGCAACAGTTCAAGATGTTTGCAAGAGATTCTACACCACCTGCATTTGAAAAATCTTGTACCAATAATGCAGAGAATTTATGTTCTACAATATCTTCAATCGTGGAAAGAATTTCAGGATTTGTAGGTGTCATGTCCGCAATACGCATAGAAACTACAGCCTGAATATCCGGAGGTAAAAAGGCAAGAACTTGTGCTGCTTGTTCCGGTCTCAAGTATGCCAAAATAAGTGCCAGAAGTTGCGGGTTTTCGGAAGAGAATGTGCTTGCTAATTGTGAAGGGTCTGCTTCGTTAAGAAAGTAGAACGGGTTTGTGTTAATCATTGAATTAACTTTTTCTAACAATTTGGAAGCTTCTGCATCACCATAAGTTTGTGCAAGAAGTTGCTTGGCATATCCGACCCCACCTTGGGCAATATAGTTTTTAGCTTGGAAAACGCTCTTAAATTCTAACAATACTTCGTTTAAATCTTCATCAGAAATTTTGCCAAGGTTTGCAATATCAAGGGTGATTTGTTCCAATAAATCCTCGTCTTTTATGTTTTTAAGTATTTCGGAAGCAGTTGCCGGTCCTAACGCGATCAAAAGTGCTGCAACCTTTTGACTCGGACGCGTTATCGTCTTTTTTGCTTCTTCTTTTGCTTTTTTTATTTCTTCTATTCCCATTTTTTAACCTTTATGGTGATAAATCATTAATCTCTGATAAACGATGTCAGAAGTTTTGCGGCTTCATCAGGAGCGGCCATGACTGCGTCGTTTATTTCGTTTATATTTTGTTCTTTTTGAGATTTAACTTCTTTTCTGTTCAATTCAATTTTTGGCAACTCTTCTTCTTGCTCTAAATCTTCTTGTTTTTCATTATATTCTTCTTGCTGAATTATATGTTCTGTTCTTTTTGCAGATGGCATCTTTGCAATAAAGTTTTTCAAAATATACAGAGCGAATCCACCAAGGATTAGAACAATAAGTAGAGGTATTACGGAAGAAGTTACAAAGTATATCATTTGTTCCTTTTGATATTGCTGAGCAAATTCTTCTTGTGCGTGTTTATCAATAACAACACCTTCAAATTGAAGTCCTGAAACTGAAATGACGTCTCCTCGTGAATAATCAACTCCGGCAGCAGAAAGAACAAGATTTTTGAGCTCTTCTTTTTCTGAATCGGTCAAGATTTTGTTTACGGCTACGGCAATCGATAAACGCTTTACAGTCCCAGGTGCATAAACAACTTGTTTAACTTCTTTTGTTACACTGTAATTTACTGATGTTTTTTGTTTTGAATAATTCAAATTTCTCTGGTTAACGTTATTTGGATTAGGAACATTGTTAGGGTTCTCATAAGTTTCGACTTCTGTTTGAGAACTTGTAACAACACCTTCTCCTTTTTCATTCGCTGGAATGTAACTTTCTATTGTCGATTTTGCAGAGTTGAAATCAATATCTGCATTAACCTGTACTGAAACATTGCCTTTGCCGACAATTTTTTCCAAAACATCTGAAACTTTTTTGGCGGTATCCTTTTCCAAACCACTCTTGAAGCTTTCCATGTCTGTAGAATTTTTTGATGTTTCATCCGATAACGTATTACCGTTTTGGTCAGTAATAAATACATTTTCCGGTGTCATTCTCGGAACTGCATAAGCAACGAGATTTTTTATTGCTTTAACCTGTGATGCCTTAATTTTATAGCTTGGTTCAAGAACCAAAACTACTGAAGCAGTTGGCTTTTCGTCATTATCGTCAAATATGGAACGTTCAGGCTCTGCAAGTTGAACTCGTGCGTATCTTACACCCTGTATTCTTTCTATTGAACGTGTGAGTTCGCCTTGAAAAATTCTCTGTTTTGTAAGTTTGTTTTTAAAGTCGGTAGAACCTAATTGCATATCATCAAGTAGCTCAAATCCGGTGTCACCGTTTTTTATCAAATCGTTTTCTGCAACAAAAACTCGCATGTCATCTCTTACGTTGGATGGTACTAAAATTGTTTTATGATCTTCGGAAACCTTGTATTGATAGCCGTTTTTCTTCATCCCTTCAACAATGCTTAACGCGTTTACTTCATTGAGGTCAGAGTATAAAACTACCCAATCAGGCTCCATTGCTTTTGATAAAAAGAATGTTGCAGCAACAATTGTAATCACAATCAAAGCAAGCATTCCAAGTCTCTGGTTTCCGTCTAAACCATTCCATAATTTCTTTACATCGTTAGCTAGTAGTGCAAAATAATTATTTTCCATATCTCCCCGCGCACAGTTCTTCAATATAATCATATCCTATAGGAGAAATCTTTTCAACTTGTAAATTTTTTTTAAGTAGAAAAGAGGGGGAGGAAAAGTTTGACAGTTTGTTTAATTTTTGCAACCTTCGTCGGCATTGTCAATAAGTCCGTCATAATCGTTGTCGATACCGTCAGAGCAAGAACCGATAGAGTCTTTGCCTTCTGCGCGCGGATAAAATTTCAACCACTTGTCGGGAATTTTTGTCCAAAGGTATAAGAAAAATTCTTTGTAAAATTTTGCAGCTTCTATGTTGTCAATAATCAATAAATTTTCGTCGTTTTTATTTTCACCGCTGTAAGAAAAGTTCATCGAGCCAACTATCAAATATTTATCATCAATTATAATTGTTTTTGAATGCATTTTGCCGGCATAATTTTCTATTTTTACAGGTATTCCGTTGTTTCTTAATTCTTTTACTTTTGAATATTTAGAAGAAGCGTTCAGTGCATCAGTAATTATTTTTACGTCAACTCCTCGCTTTTTTGCATTAATAAGTTCTGATGTCAGTTGTTTTTCAGTAATCAAAAATGCAGGTATATAAATATATCTCTGTGCTTTTCTTATCAAAGGCAATATTTCTCGGGTAATCGGTTTATCTTGTGGCGAAAAATATGCATTACTTTGGCTTTTAGCAGCGATTTTCGCGGTATGGAATTTGCCGTTGTACATCTGCTCAAATTCACTTTTGTATATATTTGCAATTTCAGGAGAGTTAATTACGGTAATTACATTGGAATTATAACCCGACATATCCGTATGTGAAAGATTTGCCGAACCTGTGATAACTGTTTTGTTATCAAAAATATAGAATTTGTTGTGCATAATTGCATTTGCTTCTGATGAATTGATGTCGGATTTTGAATTTTTAATTAATTTAACTAAATCAAACGTGTTTTCATAAATATTTTCACCCTTTGCATTGGAATCATACACAAGTCTTATTTCAACTCCGCGTTGTATTGCTTTGCTTAAAGCATTTTCAAGCGCAGGAACTGTGGAATATCCGTAAATCGCAATATCAATACTTTTGTTTGCATGGTTGATTTGAGTTAATATTTCTTTGCACATATCTGTTGAGCAATTTCTATCCGGTTTTAGTTTTGTGGTCATGTCAGAGAGAATAATTTTAACATTTTTTAGATTCAATATATTGTTAGACCTGATTTTTTCTGTTTTTGTAGATACAGATTTTTTCTTATACCCCTTTTTAACCACAATACAATTGCTGAAATCTATGTCTTTGGCTATTGGGTATGTTTTGTCATCTTTCAAGTTCAAAAAAACGTAATCTGTGCGCTTTACAGTATTAATAAGTTTTTCAGAAGTATCTTTGTTTAAAAATTTGCCATCTTTAATGCAGTATGGTGAATTTTCAAATTTGCTTTTATAGCCGAATTTATAATAAACAAGGTCATTTTGATATACATTTATTTTTCTGCCTGAAAGAATATTTGAAGCCCAATCCTTTGCAAAATTTCCGATAACAAAAGCTTCTTCTTCGCTTAATCCGAATAAATTTGCTAATTCTTTATTTCTTTTATTAAATTTGGAATCAAAAGTTTCATATCCGCTAAGTTTGAAGCTTTCGTCATTATTTAAAATTATTTCACAAGGAGAAACAACTTCTTTTATATAATAACTTTTCTTGTTAGGACATAAAAACATTGAAAAAAGAATAAAAAGGATTATAAGTATAATGATATAAAGTATTTTTGAGCGCATCACAAAAGGTCTCTATAGTTGGTAATTTCAAATCCGATTTTTTCAATTTTTTCCTTGAGCTTTTGGTTTTTTGTTATTTGAAATTCGGTAAAATGATTGTCAATAGTGCCGTCTTCATATCTGCAAGGATGAATTAAGGCTTCTGCAATCACTTTGTCATATCGAATTGCCATTAATCCATAAGAGATGGCAAGGCTGTTCATCATAGAAGTGTATGTTACTCCAATTAAATAATCATTTGTATTAAGCCCATATTTCCTTACATTTGTTTCGTTTACAAGTGTAAAAGTATTCAACAAAATGACTTTGATAAGATTAATTGGGTATTTTATTGTCAAATGTTGATAAATATCAGGAATAATATATGGTTTCTCGTATTGTGTTCTAATTTGTTTAATTCCGTATTCCTTGGCTAAACGACACACAAGTTCAAAAATTCTCGGAATAGAGTGTGTGTGAACATGTGAATCAATATGCGTAACTTCTGTTTTGCTTTTAATTTTTTCAATCTGTGCTCTAAACTCTTTTTCCAATTGTTCCATAAAACGGTTGTCTTTATAATTCAAAGATTTTATTAGCAATTGAATATAAGAATTGCTAAAATTGCCGTTTTCGTCCGTTAATCTATCTAAGTCAGCGCATAAAGATTTTCCTTCAATAATGTTTAAATGGATGCCGACTCCTAGTTCAGGACAAGAGGGGATAATTCTGTTACAAGCTTCTGCAAAAGCTTCACCGTTTGCAACCAGACTTGCACTTTTGAGTATGCCGGACGAATACCCTTCCAGTACCGCCTTGTTAAAAGCGTTACTCATTCCAAAATCATCTGCATTAAGTATAAATTTTTTATTGCTCACTGTTGACTTCCCTATTAACATAATTTATTGTATTATAATTTTGAGAGGAATACAATGAGCGAAACAAAAACGAAACTTGCAATTATAATTCCGTGTTTCAATGAGGAACTTGTGATAAAATCAACTATCGAAACACTTTTGAAGGTAATGGAAGAAATCATTGCAAAAGGAAAAATATCTGACGAAAGTTATATTTACCTTGTGGATGACGGTTCTAAGGATAAGACTTGGCAAATTATAGAGGAATTGCGCAATGTTTACGGTAATAGAATAAAAGGAACAAGTTTTGTAAGAAATTACGGTAACCAAAAAGCTTTGATTGCCGGACTTATGAGTGTTAAACAAGTTGGTTGTGATTGCGTAATATCAATAGATGCCGACTTGCAACAAGATGAATATGCGATTGAAAAATTTATTGATGAATATCATAATGGTGCAGAAATTGTTTCCGGTATCCGGAATGACCGTAAGACGGATAGTTTTTTCAAAAAGTGGTCAGCTTTGTGTTTCTATAAATTGATGAATATTCTTGGTGTGAAAATTCCGCCAAACCATTCGGACTACAGACTTGTAAGCAGCAAAGCTCTTGAAATTATGGAAAAGTATTCGGAAGCAGGATTGTTTTTGAGAGGATTTTTCCACGAAATAGGATTGAAAACGGCTTATGTCCATTTTGATGTCAAGGCAAGACAAGCCGGATGTTCAAAATTTAATTTCTTTTCGTTAACAAGCCTTGCATTAAACGGGATTACGGCTTATAGCGTAGTACCTTTACGCATAATAGCAGCTCTTGGGATTTTAACTGTTTTAGGAAGCTTCTTGTTTGCAGCAGACGTAATATTTGAAAAATATTTTCTGAACGACATGCCGAGCGGTTGGGCGACATTAGCTATTTTGCTAGCATTTTTTGGGGGAGTTCAATTATTTTGCTTGGGTATTATTGGCGAATACATTGGGCAAATATTCTACGAAGTAAAAGCGAGACCTCGATATATTAAAGGAAAAGAATTGTTATAAATTTTTCCAGTGAGGTTTGAAGTTTGTAATATCTTGGAGCGTTTGTTGAAAATCTCCTTTAAATTGCAATGCCCTATCGTCAATGATAATACTAGCTCGTGGATTTTTAACATCCGTAATATTGCTTACAAATTGGTTTAGGTTGTATTTTTCCAGCCATTTCTGAGTAGTCTCTTTGTCTCTTACAGTAAAAATTTCTATGTTATATGTCTTGGAAATCGTTTCCAAAAATTCGCTCACACCTTCTCTGGGCGGAGCTATTTCCAATTCGTTATAATTACCGCTATATGTATTAAGTACACCATCAAGATCGATTAGCAAAGTCTTAGGCATTATACCTCCTTTGTACATTTCCGAAAACGGAAATATATTGCCCTGCAATCATAACATATTTGTCATTCACATGCAAGAATACAATGAATTCTCGTAAAAAAATATAGGACAGCTATACATATTTAGTATTTATATATTTTCAAATGAATCAATTACGACATCAACAATTGCGGTTCCATCGTGGCGTATTGCTTTTTCAAGAGCGGGTATAAGTTCTTCTTTTTTTGTAACTCTTATTGCAAACAAATCATAAGCTTCGGCAATTTTTGTAAAATCAGGGTTAATCATCTCAACTTGGAATCTGTTTGAGTATATTTTTTCTTGCATTTGGCGCACCATACCCAAATAGCTGTTGTTCATAATGATAATTTTTACGGGAATTTTGTGTTCTCTGCAAGTTGCAAGTTCTTGTAAGTTCATTTGAAAAGAACCGTCTCCTGTAATGTTTAATATAAGATTGTCAGAGTTTGCAATGTGCGCTCCGATAGCAGCAGGAAGTCCGAATCCCATTGTGCCAAGTCCGCCGGATGTTATAAATTTGCGTGGCTTGTTGAAGTTGAAAAACTGCGCGGTTAGCATTTGATGTTGTCCTACATCCGTTACAACGATTGGTTCATAATATTTTGTATATTCTGAAAGTGTTGCCAATACATAAGAAGAGTGCAAATAGTCCGAAATTGTATCCGCATATTGAAAATCATCTTTGAATGTATCAATTTCTGCACGCCATTTTTCATTAATTTGTGGTGAATTTTTTTCTTGAAGGCATGCTGTCAAAAAATCTTTTACGTCAGCCTGTATTCCTAAACAAGTTTCTTGAGAGGAGTTCTGTATATTGACTGAAATGATGTCACAATTTTCTGCAAAGTTTGTTTTTTTACAAGTAGAACGGTCTGAAAATGCTGTTCCGAGGGCAATCAACAAATCGCAATGTTTTAGAGCTTCATTTGCGGCATCTACTCCATTAAGCCCAATCATTCCAAGGTATAAATCGTTTTCTGCCGGATAAATGCCAATGCCCATGAGAGTTGATACGATTGGGATTTGTAAGCGGGAAGCAAAATGTTCGATTTCAGAAGCTGCATCAATACAACCGCCCCCAACCAACAGAAGTGGTTTATTGGCAGGCTTAAGCTTTTTATAAAATTCTTTTACTGAATCAAAGAGGTTTGAATTGTTTGGCTGTATGTTGGAAGGAATGTTTTTTGATGTTTGTACAAATTCTGATTCAAGGATATTTCTTGGTAAAATGATTACAACAGGACCTTTGACTCCGGATTCTGCTTCTTTAAAAGCATTTTTAACAAGTTCTGATATGTCTGAATTTTTCGTCAGCGTGAATGTTTTTTTGCAACAAGATTTCGTAATGGAAGCAATATCTACGTTTTGGAATATTTTTCCGTCTTTTCCGGTATTTGCAACATCGCCCGCTAAAATGACGAGAGGAGTGGAATCTGCGAATGCGTTTGCAATTCCGGTAATTGTATTTGTAAAACCTGGACCTGATGTAACTAATACGACACCGGTTTTTCCGCTAACGCGTGCGTAACCTTCTGCTGCATGTACGGCAGCTTGTTCATGTCTTACAAGATAGTGTTTGATTTTGTTAACTTTGGAAAGCTCATTATAGATACTCAGTACTGAAGCTCCGGGGTATCCAAAAATGCTGTTTACGCCAAGTTCAAGCAGTGTCTCAACGAGAGCAGAGGCAACTGTTTTGTTTTGAGTATGTTTTTCTTGTAAAAGATTTGCCATTGTATCGCTATTATACATCAAAGAGGTATTTTTTAAAATAAAGACTTGATTTATGATTTTGTTTCAAGTAATATAGTCATGCACTGGTCGTTGAATCGCGCTTGTGTTTGAAAATTGGATATCGGGATGTAGCAAGGACTCCACGGAAAACGATTAAGTATCGTTTGTAGTGGAGGGAGGCGAGTCAGTAAGCAAAGCTTAATGCGAGCCGTATAAAGATCGACCAAACTGCATTCCAACTTCGAAATCTGAATATCGGGATGTAGCGCAGTTTGGTAGCGCACCTCGCTTGGGACGAGGGGGTCGCACGTTCGAATCGTGTCATCCCGACCATTTAAAAAAGACTTGCAAAAGTGCAGGTCTTTTTTGTTTTTTGTTTATATTTTAGTCTTTTTGACACGATTCGAACTTCGAGGTTTGGTGGATATCTCTTTGAGGTCTGCTTGTAGATATACGTTGTATTAGCGGTATTAGTTTTGCAGACCGACAGTATATCTACGTGTGTAGCACTCGTGTCATCCCGACCATTTAAAAAAGACTTGCAGAAATGCAGGTCTTTTTTGTTTTTTTGTTTTATTTATACATTAATTTTAGTTAATATGTTTTGAATTGTAAAATTTTGTTATTTGGTAAAAAGTTGCGGATGATATGATATACCGCCCGCAACTTTAATTTGTTTAGAAATTTATTAACAAGTTTTTTTCTTTTCTTTTTGCCAAAGGATTATACATATTGATAACGATATTAATGCTGAAAGAATCCAGAAATTAATTGCGCTGTTCCAAGAAAATTTATCAATAATATAACCTGTTCCTACTCCTGATAGAATTGCGCCTATGTATCCAAACATGCCACAGAAGCCGGTTACTGCGGAAGCAACTTTTTTGGAGCTGGATTCTACAGCCGATAGACCGCCAATTAATACTTGCGGACCGCAGGTAAATACACCTATAGCTGAAATATATACATAATCTAATACAGGGATTTGGTTTACTTTGAATAAGTATACACAAACTGCAAGTATGCTTAAGCAGATTATGTTAACAGGAGCTCTTTTCCCTTTAAAGAATTTATCTGAAACGAATCCGGCGCCAATTGTTCCGAGAACACCAACCAGAGGTAAAAAGCTTAGTCTTTTCGCTGCAGCGGCAAGAGTATAATGTTTTTCATCAACTTGGTACATAACAAGCCAGTCGATTGTTCCGTATCTAACAACGTAAACGAAAATATAAGCTAATGCTAAAAGCCAAACCGTAGGATTTTGTATAATATATTTTTTGAAAATTTGTCCATAAGTAAGTCCATCTTCTTCTGTTGTTTTTGCTTCGCATTCAACATAATTCGGGTCCTTGTAAATCTCAATATCAGGAAGTCCGATACTTGTCGGTTTGTCTTGCAAATTTTTGTAGAAGAAGTAGCAAAATACCATTGCCATAATAGCAGGAACGTAGAATACTGATTCCCAACCGTATTTTGTGATTAAAAATCCTGATAAAATAACGCTTAAGTATGTTCCTACTTCGTGAGAAGATGACCATAATGACCATTTTACACCGCGTTCTTTGTTGGCAAACCAGTACGAAAGGTTTTTGGCAATTGGTGGAAAACCCATTGATTGAAACCAACCGTTAACACCCCATAAAAATGCTAAAAACCACAATAGAATTGAAACCGGAGGAAGTCCGAAAATAGAAACTTTTTCAGATGGTACGAAATGAGCACATACGACAAACAGAATATTTGTTAGAGCCGATATAAACAGTGCAGTCGGTAGGATGCGTTTAACATTTGTATTATCGGCAACGATTCCGTTGACAAATTTACCTATTGCGTAAGAAAAATATAATGAACTTCCTAATAATCCAAGTTCAACGGTGTTATAACCGAGTGCTTGTTGCATCACGGGTAAAGCTACCGAGATGTTTTTTCTGCAAGTGTAAAAAAGAATGTAGCCAAAGAACATCGACAAAAATATTCTCATTCTCCACTTTGCGTACAATTTATCGACTAATTCTTTATCTTGAATTGGCTCAATTGCCGGAGGTTCTTTAAAAAAGTTTTTTAGTGTTGTCAGTATACTCATTTTTATCTCCCTTATGTTTTTTTTAATTTTATCATAAATAAATAAGTAAGGTTATTGCTATTATTTTATTTTGCTATACAATAAAAGGTATTCGGGATTGAGATGTGTATTCCAAGACAACACGAAATTTCATGTGTGTAGCATTAACAAATGTTAACATTTTTGTTTCAAAGAGGCAATTTTTGATGTTGTCTAAGCTTTATATATATAGGAAGGTATCTTGGAAAGCGTATGAAAGTAGATAAGATTTATCAAAATTATGAAAGTAGCGGTCGTTATAAACTACGCAAATCCGGTAGTTATAACGTAAACTTTGCCCAGAAGATGCCTTTGAGCGATAGAATAATGGATGGTTTACCTGACAAAAAATTAATAAAAATGATGAAGAGTTGGGAATGGTTAAAAGGGGAGATTGGCGGTATTTTAATTACTGCAATCGGTACTGGTGTGGTAGCTCCTTGGCCAATTGCGTATAATCCGTTTGTAAAAGCTCCGAAAGATGCGACAGAACAAGAGAAAATTGATTTAGAAAATACTAAAAAGTATACTGCTCTCAGACAGCCGATTTCTGCAATTCTTGCAATTTTATTTCAAGTAAGCGCATTAAAACCTATCGATAAAGTATTAGATATTGTGTTTAACAAGCCTGAATGGGCAAATGAACGATTTAATGTCGGAATACATGTTAATCAATCGGTAATTAACGGCAAGTCATATATAGAAAAATTGGCTAAGCAAAAAATAAAAAATGAGAATCCTTCTTTAAAAGGCAAAGAGTATGATGAATTACTATCTGCAACAAAGAGTGAAATAGAAAGTTCTCAAGTGAATAAAGTTGCAGAGAATTTCAAAAAAACCGGTAAAATAATGATTGGTGAAAAAGCTTTGGATAATAAATCTCTGGCAGAATTAATTAATCGACAAATTGAAGAGTATATTAATGACGCAAAAGCTTTGAAAATAGATAATGAAAAATTGGCATACTATTCAGAAAGAGCAAAAATTTTAATAGGGAATGAAGCGCATTTAAAAGAGATGTTTAAAGATGCTCCTAATGATAAATCCAAGATAACGGATTTCGTAAAAAATCTTTATGCAAAGGAAAAAAATCCTGATGTAAAGATGTTGTTGGAGGAAATATTGGAAAGGCCTTCTGATATACAGTATAGCAGAATTACAAGAACATTGGACAGAATACAAAATATAAAAAATATGTGTGGCGGTGAATATACATACGAAAAATATTTTGATGCTATGTCAACTCGTAATACAAAATTGGATAACATAATTACAGACTTAATGCATATAAAGATAGTGAAACCTAAGTTGGCTTCAAATGCTCAAATTAATGAATCAATGAAAAAGGTTATTGAAACTTGTCGTTTTGATAAATCGGACAAATTGATGAATACAATATTGCATGATACCAATACATTTAACTTTGACAAAGAAAAACTTTCAAATAAGGTTTATAAGGATACTGCCAAACAATATAAAGACTTTGTAAGAAACCACTATAAAGGGTTGAATCAGATTATAAAAATACTTATTGGTGTTTGCATTACATTGCCAATTACTTGTAATGTTTTGAACTGGGTATATCCTAAAGTAATGGATAAATTTTTCCCGAAATTAGCCGGAGCTAAAAAGGCACAAAAAGAAAGGGAGGATAAATAATGAAAATTGATAATTCATCCTTCATTTCTAAAATGGTAAATTATGGTGCAAATGCTGTCGGTTCTGTAACGCGTACAAAGCCTATAAAATGGCTTGGAGATCAGTTCCAAAAGAATCCTGAAAAAGCGTTGGCTTATACAACCGGAGCTTCAATTGTTATCAAAGATGGTGTTGGTTGTTTTAAATATGTAAGTCAATCTTTGAATAACAAAGAAATTCCTGATGAAAGAAGAAATTTTGTTGCAGCAATGGATTTGTCAAATGGTCTTTTGATGATTCTTGCTCAGATAGGAATGTTCTTTGCAATGAGAAAATACAGTGGACCTATTTTTGATAAGTTGTTCAAAAAATCATTTAACCCAAAAGCTTTGGAAAACTTGGCTGCAAAATTGAGAAATGAAGATCATTCTATCAGAAAGTTGGTGTTTAACAAAGAAGCTGAAAAAGTAAGAAAAGAATCATTGGATTTGTTCAAGTTTGTTGTTGATATTGCTGCTGCTACAATTATCGGTAAACGTATTATAGTTCCGTTTGTTGCGACTCCGGTAGCAAACGTTGTTAAAGACAAGATGGATAAAATAACTAAAGAAGAAGAAATAGATGATTCGGATGACAATGATAAGATTGAAAAAGAAGATTATAATGAACAAATAGAAGAAAACACGAAAACTAAAGAAGCCGATGATGACGACGATGACGATGATGATTAAATAATTATCGGTTGGCAATTGTGAAGTGTGTTATGTTTTTTAAAAGGGACTGTTGTTCCATTGCTTTAAATTAGATAAATATTAAGATTTTTCATTGTTTTTATTTTTGTTACAAAAGTTAATTGAATAATTATGTTTTATTTCCGCATGCGGAAATCATTATTTTTAAGAAGGCATTATTATAGTAGCTATGTGGGATGATAATGTTGATATACAAAAAATTGTAGGACGCGTTATACGTGCAGAGAGAAAACGGCGCGGCTTTAAGTTTACTTTGTTTTGTTATGAACATGGTATTCCCACAACTACACTTTATATGTTGGAACAGGGCAATAGAAAAATAAGAGTTGATAATTTGTTTAATGTTGTAAATGCTTTGGGTTTAAGTTTTGCTGAATTTGGTGCTTTAGTAGACAAAGAACTTGCTCAAAATATGTAGTTTCTTATTCAATTCTCATGTTAGAATGTTGCTATGGGAAATAAATTGTTGAAATGTCATTATTCTTTATTGCCGGCATTTGATACTGATGAACCAGTTAGGGATGCCATGCTTGCAGGAGTGAAAATTACAGGCGTAACTTTTTATTATGAAAATCCTCTCAAAATAATTGCACAGTACCCTATTTTTATTACAAATGATATGCACTATGAGGATGTTGTACAGCAGCTTACTTATCTTGAACAAGTCTTACGTCCGTTCATTGTGGAAAAAATAGCAAAAAATGAGCCGATTGAGCTTAAATCTATGTTGAAACAAAACGGATGTGGTGGTAATTGCAAGGGGTGTGGCGGATGCAAAAGTTAAACATTTTGGTTGTCGGAAACAGTGACACTAATGTCTTGTCTTTGCTTTCTGAATCCAAGTATTTGAATAAAATTTTTACTACATTTGAGTCGGAAGGATTTACTAATATTCGCTATAATACATTCAGAGAGCTTGCGGTAAAGTGCAAGTCTTTAAAGATTGATATTGTTTTAGTAGAAGATAAAAAATTGATTTTGCAGGGTATTGCGGATGTATTGCGTGCGAATTTTATTAATTGTATTGCGCTAACTTCAGATTGGACCAAACTTATTTTATCAAGCCGGTTTGCGCGAAATATTGCAGAAAAATATGGTATTGCCGTTCCTGAAAAATTTAAGTATCCAAAAACATTCCCGCTTGTTTTGCGTGCGGATGGAAAGAAAGAATTTGTAAATTCAATGGCTGAATTAATCGAGGTAAGGAAGAATTTTTTGAATGTGCCTACAGAAATTACTCAAACAATATATCTGGAACAATTCTTGGAAGGTGAAAAATATATGTTAACATCATTTTTTGATGGGAAAAATGCTGTGACATTTCAGGTCGAAGGACTCTCTTCCGATTTAATTGCCGAGTATAACAAAAAAATTCAAACTATGTTTGTGAAAGAGGTGGCAAATTTTATCGGATATATAAATTCCGATGTTATTCTCTCAGATGGTGTTTTGTATAATATTGGATTTAATATTGATTTTCCGCAAAAATTCCCTCAGGATATGCTTTATATTTTTGTTTTAGCTATATATCAAAAACTTGATGAGCTTTAACCCATCAAGTTTTGATAATATTTTAAAGTTATTTACTTATTTATTTATTCTCCAAGAAGCTTGTCAGCTAATGGTGATTCGACTTTCCCGTTCAAGGTTTTAGAAACTTTTTTTATGTTTTCTGCCATTTTTTCCATTTCCGGAGTCCATACAAAGTTGTCAAGGACATATTTTTCTCCTTTAGAGAAATCGCCCTTTAGCTGAACCTGTATTATTTCTTCTAACATTTTACGCGCGGTTGGCACCATTTTGTCGATATTTACATTTAAAATGCCATCCGGAGAAATTTCTATTGCGCCTTCTTTGATGAAATAATAATTTTGCATGACCGAACGAACCCTATGAGCCTGACTCAAAGTCGGTTTAGACATCATCATATTATCTGCAGCATAAGTTACAATAATTTGTTTTCTCTGCTCCGGTGTGTACATTCCGGCTTCTGTCAGCAAATCTAACATGGCAAGAGAAATCATATCAGCTTTGTTTTCTTCAATTATTGATTTATACTTGCCTAATCCTTCTGTGCCGGATTTTGGTCCGAGTGAGTGTCCGTTTTCGTGTCCGACAGTAAACCAATGGTCTGCTTCATCGTTGTAGAATTGATGTAATTCAGGATTAAGCGTTGCGTTCAGTCTCTTTTTCATTTTTTCGCGTGCATCGTCTGATGTAATCAAACGAATTTGCCTGTGGTAAACATTTCTTCTGCCACCGTCAAGTTCTTTGATGGAAAGCTTGTCGTCATTTGGTAAGTTTTCCGCAAGTGTAATTCCCGCTCTAAATTCTCCAACATCACCGGTTACGGCTACTAAATCCGCATCAACCATAGTCTGTTTTGATTCTTTGTCAGGAGAAATATTTTGGATGTAATCATCTTTGAACGGCATATTTTGTGCCATTAATGGTAAATAATTTTTAACTCCCAGTATGGCTTCTGTTCCTTTTTTGTTGATAATTCCCACTCTTCCGCCGAGAAAATCCTTGGCAACCGGTATAATTCCGTTTTCATCAAGCAATTTTTTTAATTCAGGATTTTCCACAACCGTTTCTGTTAATTCATCAGAGTAGTTTTCTCTTGTTATTGTAAATTCCAGCGGTGTATCTTGCAGAGTTGCCCACTTTTTATCAGCATAAGCATCAAGCATTGGATCTGCTGTTCTTAGAGCTTTTGCTTGCAAAAGTAAGAACTCATTAAAATCTGCATTTGTGGAAGTTTCTGCAGCTTTTTCCAATTCGGATGCCATAATCGCAAAATCGTCTTTGAATTTGTCTACATAATCGGTTGCAACAAGTTCATTTCCTGCTCTTTCCACAACCGAACGCTGATTAAGTATTTTGGCAACTTCGTCCACTTCTCCCTTTTGAAGCATGTTGATAAGGATTGAATGGAACTCTTCTTTTTCCAAATCTTGCGGGTAAACGCCTTTTCCGGCACGCATTGAAACTCCTTTTACAAGTTCAATCATGTTACTTTCTCTATCGAGAGAGCAAACTCCCTTTTGTGCATCAAAAAGAATTTTTGTAAGTTTAGCTTGCTCGTTTCCTTTTGCAATTTCATCTTCAAGAAATTCTTTAAAAGGCAGGTTATTTGGGTTATCAAGTTGCATATTAACCTTGTCTAATGCAATTGCCGCTTTTACCAAGTGTTTTAATGCTTCTTTGTCTCCATCTGCAAGTTCTGCGTATTCAGGCGCATCAACAGCTAACATTTTTTTTGTTGTTAAATAATCTTTATGTGTTCTTTTATTTAGTTCTTCCATTGAAAGATTTAATTCAAAATCTTTTTTTCCAATATTTACGTTGTTAATCATGCTCATTTTATCAAGCTCCTCTAATAATTTATTTGAATTTTCAGCAATCTTGTTCTGAGGTGCTTTTGAGTCAACACCTCTTGTTGTTATGTTATTAATTCTATTAATCGGGTTAATATTCATAGACTTCGGACTTGATTGTAACACATTTTGCGGGGTATTTCAATGATTGATTAAAAGGTGAAATCAAACAGTTCCTTCATTTCAACATTTAAAGCATTGGCAAGAATTACCATTGTATGAATTGTTACATTGGCTTCACCTCGTTCTATTTGTCCGATATAGTTAAAGTTCATGTCAACAATTTCTGCAAGCTTCATCTGTGAAAGCTTCTGCGATTTTCTTATGTATGCCAATTTGGCTCCGAATTTCTTTTCAAGATTTTCATTAACACTCATGATAAAAGTATAGTATTAGTGCTGACCTATTTCTAATTACTGTTAGATAACAAATACTAGTTATTAACCATTAAGAATTGTAAAAAATAGTATATACTAATGACCAAAAATATTATTTTCATGTTTACATGCTGTTTCTAAGAACGATACATTTGTTTCTTCTTCGGTTGCATTTGAAGGTATTACACAAATGGGAATTGCACAACAAAGGGGGCTTTTGTTTCATATAACAAGTTTGCCTGCAACTCGTTCTTTTTGTGGGCAATTTGGAGATGTGCAGACTTCAGCTTTTATAAAATGGCTTAAGAAAGCAAAACAGACACACTGGATTATGAATCCGCTAAATGCCCTTGATGATACGTTATGCCCTTATGGTGCAAATGGAAGATTTAGCAGGAATAAATTTATTGTAAATCTTAACAAGCTTACAGGAAAAGAGTATGGCAAAATTCTTAAGCCAAAAGAGTTGCCTGATGATATTACAACTCCGAATTTTACTTTAGATATGTTAGAACGACAGAAAAATCCGAGATTTAAACTGGCGTATGATAGGTTTAAAAAATTACCGGATGAAATGCCGATAAAGAAAGAGTATAACAATTTTGTTGAAAAGCAGGGTGATCTGTGGCTTAAGGATTATGCAAGTTTTGATGTTTTATCCAGAAAATTTGGTTCAAATTGGCATAATTGGGAAAAGGAACTTCAATCAGCGCCGGAAGATGCCAAGAAAAACGGAGTCTCTCTTGATGAACAGATATTAAAAGTTTTAGATGGAAAAATTAATAAAAATGAGTATTATGACGGATTAGGATTATATAAGTTTGAACAATTTTTGTATGACAAGCAATATAACGAAATGACGGAAGAATTGAAAAGTAATGGCATTCGTATGTTGTTAGATTTACCTATCGGCGTAAGTTCATGTGGTGTAGATACGTGGGGTAAGAAGGGCATTTTCTTGTTAGATAAAAATTATAAACCATTGAAAGTAAGTGGTTGTCCTTCGGAAAAAGCATATCCGTATACGCAAGTTTGGGGACACGCATTATACAATTATGATTCACCTGAATTTTGGGATTATCAGGAAGCTTCTATCAAGCAACTTCTACAGAATGCCGATTTAAGGTTGGATCATTTTGTCGGTTATATTAATAGGGCTGCAATACCTACGGAATACAAGAAAGCAGATGGAACTATTTTAAGAGGAAATGATATTTTTAAACCGGTGGCTAAGGGCGGTATGGGTGAAGGCTTTTTTGATAACTCATGGATTGAAGATATTTATAACAAAAAAAGTCCTAAAGGCGAAAATATTATAGACTTATTTATTCGTTCTGCGTGCGAACTTGGTTTGAAACCGGAAGAAACCTATGTTTTAGAAGATTTTGGACCTCTTGCCAAGACAAAGTTATATAAAGAATTTCAAAAGAAATCCGGAAAGAATTTTATAAGTCAGCATGTTCCTGTAGGAATGGATATTTGTGACTCTAAAAACAAAAAGAAGATGAAGTATAATATAGCAATTTTAACCGGAAACCATGATATGCCACCACTAAGAGAGTTTGTGGATAAGTTGATGGGCAAAGGCAAAGATGTTAACCAAAAAACGCAGAAGAAATTTTTAAACTTTTGCAAAGAAGAATTAAAATTAACAGAAGAAGAATTGAAAGATTCAAATGCAGTTTTTGAAAATTTGTTGAAATGGCATTATACAAATAATGTAAAACAGGTACAAACAACATTACAGGATGCATTGGGAATATATTTCCGTCCTAATATTCCGGGATTTTGGAATGGAATAAAGGATAAATTCTTGATGAAAACAACTCCTGAAGCTCTTTTGCCTTATTGGAGCAGAGTTTTTCCAAAGAACTTTTTGGAACGTAACAGTGAAAGCGGAATAAACTCTGGATATAAAAATCTTGCAGATAAATTTGTTGAAATTATGCAAAGTTTGTATCCAAAAGAAAAATAAAATTTAATTTGTGCCGCTTTTCACACTTCATAGCGGCTTTTTTTATCCCAACATTGCAACATTTGTTTTGCCGAATTTTGCGGACAAATCATCAATGTGATGAATAAGATACACATAAGGTTCTAAGTCTTTTTCGTTCAAATCAACGATTGCACCCCAGTCTGTTCTTGCGTGGTGTGCTGCAATCATTTTTGCTACACGCTTAAATCCGGATGTCATACAAATTGAAAATCCGTACTGAGAGTGCGAAATCCATTCTTTGCGGAAATCTTCTTCATAATCAATCAAGCCTGATTCGGTATCTACTTTATATTCAAATATTTTACCAATATCATGCAACAAACAAGCCGCAAAAACTTCATCACTGTTAACTCTTTGGAAAAATACTTCCAAATTGGCTTCTGCATATTTTAAACATTCGTGGGTATGAACCATTAATCCACCCACGTAATTGTGATGCATTAACTTTGCTGCCGGCATGATAAGAATTTTGTCTTTATTTTCGCTGTATATATTTGATACAAAGCTTTTTAATTTTTCGTCTTTGATTTTTTCGATATAACTTAAAAGAGCGTTATATTCAGAAATTCTTTCTTCTTCGCTAAGTCCAATTTTTGCTTCTTTAATTAATTCCAACGCAGAAACAAGACAGTTGTTGTATTTTTCGTTATAAGAACCTGATACTATTCTAAGCAAGTTGCCACATCTGAACAACTTTGAGTCCATTCTGTTTAGAGCTTCTTCCCAGAGGATACAGTTTAAAGTCTCTCCGTTTTCCGGATTTTTTAACTGTAATTTCCCCATTTTGCTACCGGACTTTGTGTCTCCGATTGCAAATGTTACAACTTCATAGATAATATCTGTGCTAAACATTTTCATTCCCCCAGTACGTAAATATTGTAGCATAAAAAAAGAATTGAATTTTACTTCAATTCTTTTTCCTTATTACGGTTTTTTCTTTTTTTCCTCTTCGTTTACATCATCAATTGCGTGACCAAGCATACCACCGGCTGTACCCATTGTTGCTGCATAAATTCCGTACGCAATAGGAGTTGCTAAGCCTCCGCTAATAAGTGCTACTGCTCCTATCCCAATAAGTGCTCCCAGACCGGCTCCTTTTGCAGTGTAACCTTTAAAAGCTACTGTGTCTTGTATTGGTTCTGACTCCGGAGTTGTTTTCAGACCTTGATGATTACGCACACATTTTTGTTTTGAGATTGTGCGAGGGTTCTCATAATGTTGGATAGCAGAAATTCTCATAATAAAATCCTCTTTTCAAAAACACACCCATGCAGATTACACTAAAAAATGGATTTTGTCAACCCTTTAGGGCAAAATATAGCTCTTTGTGATTAACCGTTGCGGGGAATAAAAAATATTGTATAAACGCGTATTATATGGGTGCTATGAATTACAATTATAATGAAGATTATCAATATGACAGTTGTGTCTCACGCGGACTTTGTTCCATAAATCCTAAAACTTCTTCGTTACAGGAAATTTTGGTTTTGTACTTGAAACAAACCGCGCATTACGCACTAAAACTTTATGATTACGGTTATTGTGATGAAAGCGCGCGAAATATTATTTTGAACACAATATCAATAATGGTTTCTAATTTTGAATTTTCTGAGACGGATTTTTGGATGTTAACGTCAGGATTTAATAAAGTTTTGCCGAAATTGATTGATAAATACAAAAAAATGTGTGAAGAGCAAAATGTTTCTCCGCAGATTTTGGAGACGAGTCTTAAATTTGGTCAAAAGATGGATATAATCAAGTTGATAAGACTTGGGGAAAAAGAATTTTTGAAAAAATCAAAAGAACTTTCTGTAGAAATAATGAATTTGTACAAGATTGCTTTTGTATTAGCAAAAAGTATTTGTATTAATCTGCTTGATTTGGAGACATTTGATTCAACAAATCCTAAGATAAAAGAAGGGTATTTGTCTATTTTGCATTTACTTGATTCTTTAAATTCTGTGGAGCAAAATTCTGAAAAAATAAAAATATTTATGGAAGAAATTGCTTCTGTTGATAATTGTTTGATGAAAACTCTGCAAACAGTAAAAGAAGAGCGCTATGGTAAGGCGCGAATAAAAGAGGTCTCTTACTCCACTACATCCGGAAAAGCCGTATTAGTTGTCGGCTCTAATATTAGAGAGTTAGAGGATGTTCTTGAAGCACTCAAAGGTAAGAATATTGATGTTTATACGCATGATGAAATGATTTTGGCGAATACTTATCCCAAATTTGAAGAGTATCCAAATTTGAAAGGACAATTCGGTCAAGGAATTGAAAATTGTTTGCTTGATTTTGCAACATTTCCGGGACCTATTATTTTAACAAGACATTCTCTGTATAACGTGGAACATCTCTATAGAGGGTTGTTGTTTACAACAGATTTTGCAACCTCCAAAGGTGTAATTTCGATTAAAAATAAAGATTTTTCTGAAGTTATAAAATTTGCCGAAGTGGCAAAAGGTTTCAAGAAAGGAAAACAATGCGAAAGCGTGAGCGTTGGATATGATTATGACAAGCTCATAGCACAGGTTAAGGAGGCGGAAAAGAGTTATAAACATGTTTTTATTATAGCGTTGGGCGCGTACACGTTAGAACAAAAAGTATACTTTGAAAAGTTGCTTTCACAATTGCCTGATGATGTTTTGGCGGTTTCACTTTCTTATTGTGCAAAACGAAGCAACATTATTTGTCTGAATGCTTGTTTTGATTCGGCTGCAATTACCAAAATTACAGATGGCTTAACAAATGAGATTCCTCTTCCTATAACGGTGTTTTTTCCGACTTGCGGAAGGCATACAATTTCTCAAATGATATATCTTGCAAAAAAGGAAAAAGTGAATGTTTACGCGGGAAAATGCACTCCTATAATGCTGAATCCTACTATGATGACAACATTTCATACAGTTTTTGGAATAAATGCACTGACTTCTGTAAAGAAAGATTTGAAGGAAATATTATCTTAACATAATTTGTTCTTATTTTGAATTTGAGGTATATTGGAGAAATAAGAAATATTTGGGAGAAGCAAGGTATGCAAAATTCATCTACGATATTTATTCTTGACAAAAATCAAGATTCAAGAAATATTATCAAATCTTTTGTTCAGGGGCTTGATTTTGTTGATGACGTAAAACTTTATGATGATTTTCAACAGGGATATGATGAGATTAAAAAATCGGCATCACCTATTGTTATAATGGATATATCGGAAGAATTTTCTGATTTGAAGGAAATTGCGGATAATATCAAACTTTGTACTTCCAAGATTATAATAACGTCGGTTAATTATGCGACGGATACGATAATAAAAGCGTTGCGATACGGTGCTAAGGAATTTTTGCCAAAGCCTGTATTGAAAGATGATTTGATGCGTGTTGTTTCAATGTTGGCGAGTATTTCTCCTGAAAACGAATCTTCTCAATCAAAAATTATTACGGTTTATTCAAATAAAGGTGGAATTGGAAAAACGACTTTGGCAGTTAATTTAGCAACGGAGCTTGCTAAGGTGACAAAAGAAAAAGTTGCTCTTATCGATTTGAATTTGCAACTGGGCGATGTTTCAACATTCTTGAATCTCAATCCGCCTTTCGACGTGAACTATGTAATAAAAAGGTTGTTGGATAAGGATGAAAATATTTTTATAAAAGGTTTTGAAAAATATAAAGATTTACCACTATATGTTTTGTCAGATCCGAGCTACATAGAACAAGCGGAAAGTATTACTGTAAACCAAGTTACGGCTTTGTTTGCGGCATTGAAAAAAGTTTTTTCATATATAGTAGTTGATATGTCATCAAGTATTGCCCCAATTTCCTTGAAAATTCTTGATGAATCGGATTGGGTTTTGTTTACTACAATAGTAAACATTCCTGCAATAAGAAATGCTCAAAGATGCTTAAATCTTTTCCGCTCAAGGAAATATCCGTCGGGTAAGGTTAAAATTGTCATTAATCGTTACATGGAAAATGACGAAATTAAAATTGATGATATTGAAAATACGCTTGGTGAAACTGTTTATTGGAAAATTCCGAATAATTACTTTACTATTATGGAAGCAATCAATAAGGGTGTAAGCATATCCGAAGTTAATTCCGAATCCAATATCGGAAGCAGTTTTAGAGATTTTGCAACAAAAGTTTCGGATGATATTATTGAGCAGTCTGTAATACAATACAGAGTTTAGGTTAAGGAGAATACATGTTAAACTGTGTTAAAGCGAGTTTTGGACTTACAAACAGATATATAATTTTGGCAACACCTTTGATAATTTTTTCTTTGTTATCAAGTTTGTACCTTTTATTTTCAACCGCCGGAAGCCTTATAAGTTTGGGAATTGCTGTTGTATTATTTCTATTAATGTTGGCTGCATTTCTTTCCGGATGGTTTTATATGTTAAAGTTGGCTGTTTTGGAAGAAGAAAAAGAAGATACAAATTTATTAATCAAAGAGTTTCCATCGGGAGTCGGAGAGTATTTTCTTTCGGTTTTGGGTGTGCAATTAAATGTATTTATTCTTTCCGGAATATTGCTTACAATTGCTTACTTTTTAGGAATGAAATTTATCGGCAATCTTGGAATTTCGGCTGAAGCTATGTCAGGTGCTTTTGAAACAATTGATACAATGAAAAAATTTCTGATGTCATTGACGGAAGATCAATTGTTGAGACTTAATTTATGGAATTTTCTGTTATTTGGTGCAATGGGGTTAGAATACTTTATTTTGATGTTCTATATGCCGGTTGTTGTTTTTAAAGAAAAAAATCCGTTCAAAGCTTTCTTCATATCATTGAGAGATTTGTTTAGCAGAAAGTTTTTTCATAATGTTTTGCTCTATGTGCTAATCTTTGTTTCATATAGCATTTTATCCGTTTTAACCACATTAGCAGGGTTTAATGTGGTAACGCACTTTGTTTTTACGCTTGTAAACTTTTACTACATGGTTTATGTGGCATTGTTGATATGCAAATACTATTATGAAAATTTCGTCAGAATCGGTGGTAATTTAGATAAATCGATTTAGAAAATTTTATGATAATTTTCTAATCATTTCGTGCGCGTCCTCATCTTCCGGAAAAATTGAAACAACTTTGTCTAGATATTCCAGCGCTTTGTCGTTGTCTTTTAAGCCTTCGTAACATTTTGCAAGACTCATTAACAAAGATATGTTATCTTGTTTTTTTGCGAGCAAGTTGTTAAAAATATTTATTGCAGAATTGTACTCGCCTAATTCGTAATAAGTTAGTGCAAGTGTATTCTGTGTTTCAATATCAGGATTTTGTTCAACAGCTCGAATAAGATATTGTTTAGCTTCTTCAAACTCTTTTCTAGCAAATAAAATTCTTCCTGCGCAGAACTGTATATATTCGTGGTGCGGATTAATTTTAAAGGCTTTCATTATGTAATCTTTTGCCTCGTCAAGCTGGTTTAAAATAAGCTTGTTTAATGCCATAAATGTTAATGCAAGGATGTTTTCAGGCTCAATATCCAACGCTTCTTGGTAAAATCTTTCTGCTTCCGTGTTTTTGGAAATTGAATACAAAAAGTTTCCATACTCAAAAATGATTTCAAAATCATTTGGTTGTAGTTTCATTGCTGTTTTAAATTCATCTTCTGCATAATCAAACAAACGCTTATTTAAAAATATTATACCAAGATCTTTATGAGCTTTTGCCAAGCTTGGATTCATTTTAATAACTTTTTTTAGCATTCGCTCAGCAGTTTCCGTATCGCATAAACTGGATGACAATATTGCGTATTGGTGGATGGTTTCAGCACTTGGTTTATTTTTGAGAAGAATATTATCATAAATATCTTTAGCTTTGGCAAGTTGGTTTGTTCTTATGTATAGACTTGCCAGTTTTTGCGCAGGAAGAATAAATTTTGTATTAATATAAACCATTTTTTCCAACATGGAAATCGCGGTTTGGATTTCTCCCAATGCTTCATAGCAAGTTACAAGGTTGTATTTGTAATTTTCTTTTTCCGGATGAGAAATTAATAAGCTTTTGTAAACATCCGCAGCTTCTTTGTATTGGTTGCATTTTACCAAAGACATTGCAAGTGCAACTTTAAAACTTTCGTCCTCATCGTCCAACTCAACTGCTTTTTGCAGATATTTGCAAGCTTCTTCGTGGTTTTGTTGGATTTGAAAAGCCGAACCGATATTGTAGTATGCCATCGGATTATTAGGACTTAATTCTAATGCCATGTTGTAATATTTTATTGCTTCATCGCTTCTTCCAGTTGCAATACAAGCAGTTCCGAGACTGTTTAATGTTCCCAAATTCTCAGGATTTTTTGACAAAGCTCGTTTGAATGGCTCAATACTCTTTTCAAACTCTTTTATTTTCATGTACGAAGTTCCGATTATAAAATCAAAGATATAATCATACGGAGCAATTGCAGAAGCTTTAAATGCATATTTTATAGCTTCTTCTATTTCATTCAATTTTATAAGTGTTACACAAAGACTTTGGAAGCCTTCTATGTATTCAGGGCGCAAAGTTAGAACCGTTTGATATGCATTTTTTGCAGAAACTAAGTCGTTCAAATGGTCATAACAATTTCCCAAGTAGAAGAATGAGGAAGCGTCATCTTGGTTGTATTTTACAACTGTTTCAAAATACTTGCGCGCATCAGCCCATTTACCCAGATTTACGGCAGTAAGTCCGGCAAGCTTAAGAAGCTCTATGTTGTTTGCATCTTCCCGCAAAGCCTCATTTAACAGTACTTCTGCTTGTTCAAATTCTTTTTCTCCAACCAATTCGTTAATTCTGTTTATATCAATCATTTTTCCAACCTTTTTTATCAATCCCTCTCCTTGAGGAGAGGGTTAGGGTGAGGTGTCAACCAACCCCGCCTTGTCGTTTTACGTTGAGGGATGCTTGTGTTTATATATTAAATTGGTAGTTTGTCCAATGCATCCCGACCCAATATCTACGTGCGTAGCACTATTCTCCAAAATAGTTCTTTAATCCTGCTGTCATGTTTTTGTTTTTACATAATTTTTTGAGCTTTGAAATCGCGCGATTTTCAATTTGTCTGATACGTTCTCTAGATACACCGTATATAGAACCGATTTCATCCAATGTCTTTTTGTTTCCGTCATTGTTAAGCCCAAAACGCAAAATCAAAACATCTCTTTCTTTTTGGCTCAACTGTTCAAGCATACCTTTTATGTCATCCAACATGCTTTCTTGTGATACCAATGAGTCAGGTGCAATTGTTGATTCATCTACAATGTAGTCAATGATTTTATTTGAATCATCTTTTTGCCCTGTTGGAGTATCAATACTTATCGTAGATTGCGTAGACTTAATTATTGAAGTTAGTTTTGAAACAGGAATGCCCATTTTGTCTGCAATCTCTTGCTTAACAGGTATTCTGCCAAGCTCTGTCGTTAAATCTATTGTAGCTTTTTTAATCTTGTTTATTGATTCAATCAAATGAATAGGTAGTCTTATAATTCTGGCTTTGTCAGCAATAGCTCTTGTGATTGATTGCTGAATCCACCATGTTGCATAAGTTGAAAATTTGTATCCTTTTGTGTAATCAAACTTTTCAGTAGCTTTGATAAGTCCCATGTTGCCTTCCTGAATTAAATCCAAGAAAGAAAGACCTCTACCTATGTATTTTTTTGCGATACTTACAACAAGTCTTAAATTTGCATTAATGAGAACTTTTCTTGCAAATTCGCTCTGGGTTTCATAAATTTTCTTGGCAACTTCCAACTCTTCTTCCGGAGTTAAAAGCGGAATTTTTCCGATTTGTTGCAAATAAATTCGCACAGAATCGTCGGAATTAACGGAGTTGAGACTCTCCTGTGTCTTAGGCTCTTCAATCGCAATAGAATCTTCATCATCCTCTTCAACCGGCTCAATGTTATTAAAATCAACACCCTCATCAGAAATGTCGTCAACCATTATATTTAGAGTATCATTCTTTTTTGCCATGTTATTTCCCTCTTATTTTGGATTTTTCTAGTTGTTTTACGCTCTCAAACAATATTATAGCAGCAGCGTTTGAAACATTTAAAGAATTAAAATTTGTTAACATCGGAATTTTTACAATAAAATCAGATAACTTTAACAAAGATTTTGATATTCCGGCATGTTCAGCACCCATAACGAGAACAAAATTCATATCCGTATAATCAATATCATAATAATTATCTTTTGCATGATGATCGGAAGCAATTACCCAGTAGTTGTTTTCTTTTAGCCTTTGTATTGCATTGACAAGGCTGTTTACTTTGATAATTGATATATGGTTTACAGCTCCGGCACTTGTTTTTTCTACTGTTGAATTGATTAAAACACCACGTCTTGATGGCAATATTATTGCTTTTATGTCTGCGCAAACGCATGTACGAATTATTGCTCCGACATTGTGTGAATCTTCAACACCGTCAAGTACAACTACAGACGCTTGTTTGCCTTGGTTTTGTTCAATGAAATCGTCAAGCTCGGTGTATTTTACCGGAGAAATTTGTGCAATTACGCCTTGATGGCGTCCTTCCGGCTCAATTTGATTGAGCTTTTGGATGCTAACAAATTGAAATATAATTCCGTTTTTTGAAGCAAGTTCTTTTATTTTTTCAATTTTTACATCGGCATGTGCACTGTTTGATATCAGAATTTTATTAAAAGTTCTGTTACCACTCTCTAATGCTTCTATTACTGCGTTTTTTCCGTATATTATGGTATTGTTTTCCATTATTTTGAAACCTTTAACATTCTTTCAATACAACCTGCGCTACGTTTTCTTATGTTTTCGTCTAATGTAATTTCATTGACTTCGTGTTGAAGAGAGTACAAAATCTCTTCAAGAGTTGTGAGTTTCATGCTTTCGCATAGCATGTGTTTATTAATTGGTATAAATTTCTTGTCCGGATAATCTCGTTCCAAACGGTCTACAACGCCTTTTTCGGTTACGATTACAAATTGCTTATCCTTGCTTTTTCTTACGTATTCCATTATACCGCTTGTGCTGCCGACATAATCGCCGAGTTTGCTAACTTCCGGCTTGCACTCAGGATGAATAAGAATTTTTGCGCTTGGATGTTTTTTGCGTGCTAATTCAATATCCTTAATTTCAATGTTGTTGTGAACAGGACAATTGCCATTGTACGTAATAACTTCTACATTGTCTATTTTGCTTTCAATCCATTTTCCAAGGTTTGCATCCGGCAGGAATAAAACTTTAGAATTGTTAAGACTCTTTACAATTCTTAATGCATTTGAGCTTGTGCAGCAAATGTCGCATTCAGCCTTAACTTCAGCAGTAGAATTGATGTAACATACAACTGGTACATTTGGATGATTTTTTTTGAAATTAATCATCTTTTCATGGTCAATCATATCTGCCATAAGACATCCTGCATTCAAATTCGGAAGTAAAACTTTTTTGTCCGGAGATATTATTTTTGCTGTTTGTGCCATAAAGTATACACCTGCAAACACAATAATATCAGCGTTTGTGTCTTTTGCTTTCTGGCTCAGATAGAGTGAATCCCCTACAAAATCAGCAACTTCGTCTATCTCAATATTTTGGTAACTGTGCGCCAAAATGATTGCATTTTTTTCTTTTTTCAGTTTTTTAATTTTTTCAATCAAATTATTCATTCATTTATCCTGTGTACAAAATTTAAGTTTTATTGTACAATAAAAAAAAATAGGAAGAAACTGATATGATGAGAAAGAGCATAGTAGGTGTATCCGTAACTCCTGAGATTGGCTTAGAAGTTGCACAAATAGATTTTGCGAGCCAGACTGTCTTAAAATACGGTTATAGACAATTAGAGTATGATCTCGCCAGACGTGAGATTCTTGATTTAGATGTATTTAAAGAAACTTTACAAGATTTGTTTATCGAACTTCAAATTCCTGCGGGAACAGAAGTGGTTGTGAACATTCCTACGGTTGCATTTAATGTAAACGATTATCCGGCTTCGTTGGATGGGGTTCAGATTGAAGGTGCTATTGAAGAAGAACTCAATGAACACTTCATATTCAAGTCTGTAGAGCCTGCAATCAGCGCAACAAGGTTGCCTAATTCATCAATGCAATTCTATAAAATAGCGTATACGGCAGCTCAAAAACAAATGCTTATTGAAATTGCTATGGGCATCAGAGATATCGGATATAAAGTTGCGGTAATTGATACATCGGTTAATTCCGTGTTGAATGCCTTAATGTACAAGCAACGCGTTGATGTAAGTCCTGATATGGCATGGGTATTGATGATAGTTGAAACAAATTGTTGTCGAATATTAACAATGAACGGCAAGGATTTTGTTGATGTATTTGAAGAAAAATTAGCTATTGGTCAGGTGCTTGATGATGCAGAAAACTATGGTACGGTTATTAATGCGGTATCTCCAATATTGAAGAATTTGCCTTCAAAATACTTATGCGTTGTTTCAAAGACGAATGTTATAAGTGCAGAAGTTTTAGCAAGCAAACTTACTTATTCGGCACCGATTATTCACCAAGAAGCAAATTGCTACTCAAAAGAGGCATTGCTTGACTTGGCGCCAAGTGTTGATGAAAAAGCTGCAAGCTTGATTTCTCTCGATGTTATCGGTGCGGCAATTAATACAAACTTTGCACCGTATTCGGATATACATTTTAATTTATTTAATAAGTCTCTTGGAGAAGTTTATACGATTGAGCAACCGCCGGAACTTCAACTTGGTTCAAGAACAATTGTTCTTTCCAAAGAATTTTTGACCGGAATTGGAATGTTTTTGGCTTTGATAATTGGTGGTATTGCGGCTGCGCTTTTTGTATATTTCAATGTAAGAACTTTGGACGCGCAATCACGCTTAGACAGACTTGATATGCAAAAAACTCAAATTGAGCAGTACTTGAAAGCTAATGAGGATGTGTCAACAGACTTGTTTAACGAAGGTGAAGAAATTAAACTCGGTTTAACGCGTAATAAAGGTGTTTATTCTTACTACACTATTGTAGGAACAGAAATACCGAAGAAATTGTGGTTAACACATTTGAAGTTTGGTGATAAAACTACGATTGAAGGACAGGCAGATAACCTTGAGAGTGTTTATGCTTTCTTTAGAAGTATAAAAGACTATGCCCCGAATTCTGCAATAAAACTTCAAAAACTGGGTTTAGCTGCGAAGTCCAACAGCTCAGTGTTAACAGAAATAAATGGCTCCGGTGGGGCAGAGTTTGATACGGATTCTATTTTAACATCATTGAATGCAGATTTTTATGAATTTGTTATTTCAGATGAAACACCTGCTAAGAAGGGGGCAAAGAAGAATTCTGATCCGTTGAGCAATGCAATGCCTGCTTTAGAACCAATAAATGAAAGTAATTAAAAGGATAAAAAATGGATAAGATTAAAAAATATTATGGTGTAATTATTTTTTGTATAGTAATCGTTGCCTTGTTAGTAGGGTCTTATATGTTGGTTATGCCAAAGGTTCAGAGCCTGACTTCTTTGGAAGAAACAGTTGCAACGAGAGAAACTGAGGTACAAAACCTTAAGAACAAGATGCAGGTAGTGCAGAGCAAAATTAAAAAAATGAAAGATGTAGTTAATTCTGTTCAGAAGAAAGTGTATTCTCCGGTTGAATCAGATTTGGGCGATGAAACGCTGTTCTTTACTTTGTATAATGATGTAATTGAGATGCTACATGCAAATTCTATTAAGATTAAGTCTCTTGATTATAAGTATAATCCGGAGAGTGATAGCTTCGTAAAATCAGGTAAAGACATTTACTTTGTATGCGATGTTAATATGGAATTGGTTTCTAATTATGTAAATTTAGGAAAATTGATAGAAAACTTGTATCAATATCCGTATTACATCAGAATAAACTCGTTGGAAGTTAAACCTTATGCTAAAGATAAGAAGGTTTTGTTATCTAGTTTAAGTTTGAGATTGTATGCTCACACTGAACCTGAAGAGGAAACAGATGATGTAGCAGTTCCTGTGTTGGATGGTGCAGAAACATCAATTCCACAGTAGTTGTTGAAAATATGAGATTTTAAAATGGAGAGCTGAGCAATCAGCTCTTTGTTTTTTAGAAAAAGCTTGCTAAAAGTTTTTGTTTGGTGTACGATTTACATGCACAGAGAACAGAGGTTCAATGTTGCGATGTGCGGAAGTAGCTCAGTTGGTAGAGTATCTGCCTTCCAAGCAGACTGTCGCGAGTTCGAGTCTCGTCTTCCGCTCCATAAAAAAGAGTCCTTAAAGGGCTCTTTTTTATTGCGTTTCTGCCCTGTCCCCGAACCGAAAAAATAAGGCAAAATAGTCCCAAAAGGGACCAAAAAGGGACTGCTGAAAAATTTTGTTGATTTTAGAGGGTTTCAGAGATTAAGCAAAACTCAATATTACACATCGTTTTTTGCAGAAAATGCGGTCAATGTCAAGTGTAACATAGTTTTTAGACTTTCCCTTGTTGGTAAAACTGGTAAATGTCAGTATTTATAATTACTTTGACCTTTTAAAGGTTTATTTTGTTTTGCAATTTTATTAATTTTGAAAAATTTAACCTCCTGAAACTCCCTGATAAATAGCGAAACGATGAATTTGGGAGCAAGATTTTTTTAAATGATTTATTATCTCTTGGATAAAGGTTTAAAAGTAGGTAGTGTATTAAGAACAAGAGATGAAAGGGTTTTTTCTCCTGATTTTGATGAAGATAGCAGATATTATATAGTTGGTTTTTTAGAAAATGCAAAAACAGATGGGCTGTATTTTTATACAGATAATACTGGTTATAGGAACTGCTATGGTTCCTGCGGTAGAACTTGTCATTATTTTGAGTACGAAATTATAGAGTACAAATAATATTTATTTTTCTTCTTTTCCGACAAAAGCCCAAATAAGTGCGATTATCCAAAATAATAGAGTCCAACCCAATAATAAGTTAATAAGAAATATTGCTAAACTATGAGGGTGTTTTCTCACTCGTGCAATCCATAAAGGTAGAAATGCTATCCACAGGCAAAGAACCATAAGTATTCCTATGCCTAAACCGCCCCAAAAGTTTTCTAAAATTGCCCAATAACCAATAAAAGTAACTAAAAAGATGCCGATAACTATATAACTTAAAATTCCCATAATAATCCTTTGCTATTCTTTAATTTAATCGTTTTGTAAGTTCTTGTTTTTAATCAAAAGCAGAACTCTTATACTCTATTATTAGAAATTTAAAACTCTTTGTCAAGCTATAAAGAGCTTTTAGTTTCGTTACATTAAAAGCCTGTATCACTTATTATGTAAGGAAAGAGGGCTGAAATGGATAACAATACTGATATTAAGAAACTTTTGGGAAGAAGAATTAAAGAACTCCGTCAAAGAAAAGGATTAACACAGGAACAACTAGCTGATATGGTTGATGTCGGAGAAAGAAACCTTAGCAAAATTGAATGTGGAAATAATTTTGTAACAGCAGAAACTCTTTCAAAAATTATAACTGCCCTTGAAGTCGAACCAACAGAGCTTTTTAACTTTAAACATCTTGATGAAAAAGAGGAACTAAAAAAAGAATTAATAGAAGCTATCAGAGATGAACAAGTTGATATTAAGTTGATGTATCAGTTTTATAAATCTATAAAGTAGTCAACTTAATAATTTATATTGTCTTAGATGTCCATACTAATCTGACATTATTCGCTTGTTAAGTACGATATAATTGAATAATGTCTAATTTTGCCGGCTATTCAGGATGACGATGAAACAAAGTTAATAAGTTAATGGGTTAATAAGTTAATAAGATGTATAAAATATTTTTATGCTTAATGCGTTTTATGTAAACAATATTTATACCAACTTATTTACTTAATCACTGGCATTGCGGGCGAAAGTGAAGCAATCTACATCCTAAAAAGTATATAAACATATTAAAAGATTATGAATATTCGACATAAATCTTTCACAAATTATTCAAAACATCAGAGAGGTATTTTTTGTAATAATTTTTCAGTTCAATTGGCTTTTTGATTTGAACTTTTCCGCCCCACTTGAAAAGTTCTTGGCAGATTGCATAAGTTCCACCTGCTGTGAATTTTACTTGAACATTACCGTTATCAAGTTGTTTCCTTTTTTGTGTCGGGTGGAAGTGATAATTTAGAACATCTTCTGCAGTAGATTTATCAAATTCAAGAGTTATTTTAAGCGGTTCTTCTTGATAAATTCCAAAAGAATTATTACAATATTCTGTCAGCGAAAATTCCTCATCTTTTTCAAAATATTCTTCTATGATTTCAAGCTTTGAAATTTTATCAACTTTATAAAGTCGCAAATCTTTTACATATTCATTAAAACCAACCAAATAATATTTATCAGCAATGATTACTCCATAAGGATTGAGTGTAATTGTGCGATTGCCTTTATCTGTCGGATAATCAAATTGAACTTTTTTAAATGCAAGCATTGCATTTCGGAGTTTTTCTAAAATCAATGGTTCAGCTTTTACTCCAAAATATTGTCTTACAGCAAAGCCTTCTGATTCTAAAATGGCTGAAACATCTGTATCAAGTGATTGCAAATTCTTTTGAGGAGTCAAAGCCTTGATTTTTGCAATCACCTCGTCAAGTTCTTTTTTGCGGTTCTCATCATTCGATAAACCTTTTAGATATTCAAGATTAGCAAAATCATCCACAGTAAAAGAAATTAAAGAGTTCATTGTTCCCTTGATAAATCGCCAGCGTTTCTTTTTATCGTTGGTCTGCACTTCCTCAATTTTCTCAGGAAACAAGTCAAACAAAAGCGATTTCATACGCTCCGCTGACCTGCGAGAACATTCAAAATGCTCTTTTATATCATCAATGCAAATCCCACAATAACTGTTTTGAAACATCATTGCAAGTTCGATTATTTCTTCGGTTTTGTTTAATCTCGACATTTATACTCCTTTGTCGTTGATTTAATAGTTACTCCAACTCTTATTTTGTAGTGCTATTAGTAAATCATCAATATCTTTTATATTGTCATAAACATTGAAATACATTTTACTATTATACATTCCACCTTGAGTATCTTTATAGAAGTTTACATTTTCTCTAAAATTATCAAGTAAAAAAACTTGAATTGGTCTGTATTCAGGCAGTTTATTTAAAAGTTTTTTCGTTTTTTGAACAAGTTCGTCTTTATTGCATTTATCATTATCCCACCATGAAACATTTATTTGATTATCTTTATCAATAATACAAAGCCCCCGCGTTTCAGCTATGATATTCACGGCTTTATTTTCATATATACCGAAATATCTAGAACGCAAATGTTTATATGTTCCTTTTGTATCAGGACAAGTATAGATATGGTTTTCTAACACAAAATCTTTTGTCTTTGCACAGTTAACTACATCTAAGCGATATTTCCAAATTGGCAATAAATTTTCATTATATAAAAACTCTTCAAACTCATCAAAAAGTATCAATAGTTATGAATTCTTGAAACAGATTAGGACTTTCGTTATATAACTGTCTTAAAACCAATAGAGTATAGTTTGTTACTTTATTTTCTTTTTGCCCATATTTTGGGAAAAATCCGACCTCTGCCATTATAAGCTCCTTTTTATTTGCAAAAATTTTTAATCTTTATAATAACATAATACAATACAACTGCGTCAGAAAATGGCGCAGTTGCATTCTTATCAATTGTGGTATAAAACAGGACTTGCCATTCCTTTTTTTGTATAAGTATCAGGAATTCGTTTTTTTAAGAAATGTTCAACTATTTCAGAAGAAACATTGTCATCTTTATCAAATTCATATCTTACACCGTTATCAGATAATTTCCAATCCTTTACTTTGTAAACTCCCTGAACTATCCCATCAATTACTCCAATAACATATTCATATTGTCTTGCTTTTTGGGGATCAATTCTCCAAGAGCATCTAGTTGCTCTATAAATACATTCATCATCAGATAATTCAGGATTTTCTTCTTTTAATTGATTTACTCTATCCCATTTAGTCTTTATCAACATATATTTTAAATTATCAGGTTCTGTGTATGTTTCAACTGATAAATTATGTTGAAGAGTCAAAGCATTTGTAACTCCTCTATCACCATAATGTCCGTTGACTAAATTTGTCAATCCTTGAAAACAATCAATTACAGCGGCTTCAACTTCATAAGCTGTGACTTCATCAAGCCCATAACTATGAATTAAATATATTACATCAAGTCCCTCTCTTCTGATATTTCTGATAGTCTTAAGTTTTAAAGAAGCTGTATCCTCCTCTTCGCTTAAATCACAGTCTTTTAATGCATCATTGGCATGAGCAAATACTCTGTTGTATTTCCCTTTTCCTACATAAAAAGTTTGCCCATTTCTAGGGTCAATTAACCTATACACATAGTATTTTAATTCATTGCATACTTCTGGTGAGAACCCATTAATTGTTTCCATTTTTACTCCTTTCGCTTTTTACAACAGTTTAGCATGCAAATACGTCAAAACTTGTCGTAACAAATTTTATTATTAGATTTATAGTCTATCCATTAGTAGCTAGATTATAGCAGAATAATATGATACTATCAAAAATAAAGTTTTCGTTTATGCTATCTGATTGTGCATTCATATTTGTTCTCCTTAATAATCTTGTTTATTACTTATTTTTGAAACTTTTTGTCTAAAATTCTCTCAATTTAGTATCATTCCTCTGCCTTAAAGTTATACAGCGGTTTTAAGTGGTCTATGATTTGGGCAGTCGGCTCAATTGCTTTTATAATTTCATCACTATTTTTATAAGCCATTGGAGCTTCATCAAGTGTTGAAATTGAAACACAGCTTGAAAAAATATTCTTCATTTTATCCTTATAATCTTTCATTGATAATTTATCTTTTGCCTGTGTTCTTGACAATGCTCTACCAGCTCCATGTGGAGCTGAATTGTTCCAGTCTGAATTGCCTTTACCTACACATATTACTTTGCCGTTTGTATCAATTTCGCCATAGTATTCGCCAAGTTTAAATATAGGATTTTCTTTGTAATATGTTTTGATTTCGTCAAAGATAAAATTTTCTTGATATTCTTTCATAATTTTGCTCCTTTATTTTTATTATCCACCACGTCTATGTCAATTTGTGTCGTATGATATTAAAATCATCTCTAATATTTTTTGGTCTTTTTGTTTTATCATTTCTTTGTTATACCAGTTCGGAATTTTGTATTGTTTGTTTTGAATGGTTATAGTTGTTAAATCTTCTGATATTTCATAAGGAACATAATAAATTTCATTATTTGTACTATTTAACGCAAGATTTGATGTATTTTTAGGTCTGATTTTAATTCTATTGTCCTCAAAATAAATATCAGCAGTTTTTAAATCCTTAAACTGCTGATTCTCATTGGTTCTTAATTTTTCTTTTTGTTCTTCATGCCACTTTAATTTGTATTCAAAGTTATTTACAACTACAACTGAATTGCGAATACACAATTGGCACCAGAGTCACCAAATAGCATTAATGCGACTAAAGCTACACTCAACATTTTTTTTATGAAATTTATACTCCTCTAAAATATCGAAATTATAAAAACACTTAATTCCACATAAATTTGATTTTAATATGGCAAGATTTAAAATCAATAATATGTAACGGTTTTGTTATAAATAGAGCATTTGTATGATTTATCAACGCAAGCAATAAGCTATAATGCTTACATCTTTCTGAGAATATTGGAGCTTACGTATATGGAAAAGTTAGAAATGAATGGGAGCTTTTTAAAATGTTCCGGAATTATTGGCAGGCGTGAATTCTTTATAAATACGTTATATTCATTAATGTTTTCATTGCCATTTTTCACAATCGCTATTGCACTGGTATTTTTTTTCCAAAAATAGAAGATTCTACAATAGGTCTTTTTATATTTTTCACTGTATATATGGTTGGAATTGTTATTTTTTGTGCATTATCAATTCTAAACATTATAAAACGATTAAACGATATTAATGGCTGTATTAAACAAAAACTCAATACTTTATGTATAACTCTTTACACTATTGCAAGCATATTCATCAGTATTATTCCGGAATTGTGTATTTTGACAATCGGATTTCTTCTATTCTTACAAATTAAGAAGGGGAAAATCTCTTCTGATATTCCGCACGACATGTATTGAGGGATAGAGCATTAAATAATCCCGAATTTGCAAATTTAAGTGATGAAGAAAAAACGGAATATTTAATGGAGTTGAGGCAATCTGTCGAGGAGGCAGTGAAAATAAAGCAATTCGGACACGAGCCAACAAGAAAATATAAGCCTTATACTCAACAAATATTAGAAAATTACGAGGAATATATAGGAGAATAAAAAATGAACGTACCACATCAATTTATTGCGGGAACAAAGGCGAAAGCCTCCGAAGTTAATGAGAATTTTCAAGCCTGCAAAGAGGCAATCGAGAGTTGCGGAACGGATATTACAGAGGTTGAAAGCAATCTTGAAACATTTAAAACCACAATCGAACCTCAAGTAATGCCCGATTATAACAATACTTTAAAAGAACAAGCTTTTATTGTATCGAATGCCAAAAATAGTATTACCGTAAAAGCAGGAACTATCATAAGACTTGAATTATCCGAAACGGATATAAGGTATTTACAAGTTGATGAAGACACAGAATACAATATTTATGAACTTTTAGACACGGGTATCAGTTCCTTAACCGCCGGAAAAGATTATTATATTTATCTTGTTCAAAAAGACGAAGAGGACGAAAACACCGAAGAAACAATTAAAACAGTAGAGCTTAAAGTGTCGTTAAATTCAACATATCCAACAGGTTATAACACTTTAAATTCTCGTAAAATCGGCGGATTTCACACTCTTTGTATAGCGGTTACAGAGGCAAACGCACCGGCTCTTGTAGATACTAAAATATGGACAACGCACCCCGCTATCGGCTATAACGCAGGGGATATAATCCCTAATTCCGTATGGTGTTTAACGCATAGACCACAATCAGAGCCTAACGGTATGGTTTATGTTGATAAAATTGATAAATGGGTAGATATTTATTTACAAGGCGGGAAAGACGGAAATCCTACATCTGTTTTTGGTGCAACGGTTATAGACACTCGACAACAACCTAATCATCAATGGGATTTTCAGTTAATAAATAAAAAATTGGCAACTGATAACGATTTTATGATTTTTGCAGAGGGTAGTAATCAAAAAACCGCTATATACGGAAGTGCCGCACCTAATCCGAAAACCGCCGGAGGTCATACAGATACTGTGGGTAAGCGTATGATTAGCGGTTATTTCATTGAAGAGTGTTGCGGTTATTTATGGCAATGGCTAGATGAAATTGCACCAACTGGAGGTTCAGGATTTAGTAACTATGACGGCTCGGCAGCAAGAGGGCAAAGCTACGGCGTACCGTATTGCCTCAAAGCGGGCGGGAATTGGAGCGATTCCTCCTCCTGCGGTTCTCGTTCTCGGTCTGCGGCTAGCGGGCGTTCGGTTGCGTCTGCGCACAGCGGTGGGCGTGGCGTGAGCCTTCCATTGCGTGCGGCGTAGTCGTACCCGTGACCGCTTGCGGTCGCAAAAAATATAGGTTGCAGATTGTAAAGCTATTGCCTCAAAGCGGGCGGGAATTGGAACAATTCCTCCTCCTGCGGTTCTCGTTCTCGGAATGCGAATAACGGGCGTTCGATTGCGAATGCGAACAACGGTGGGCGTGGCGTGATACGGTGGGTTTAAAATTTTCGCTATCGTCTGAATTTGTAACCTTGTCGAAATCTTCCTTTGAGGAGTGAGGCAAAATACGAAGAAAAACTGAAAGCCCTTGTTAGTAAATTTTTGAAAGCTGGGGCTTTCTTCCGAAAAATCAAAAGGAGAAATATGCCAAAAACATTAAAGAATGTTTGGGAAAGGATAATTGATGTTAAAAATCTTGATTTAGCGTATAAAATCCCGAGTGAATACTCGGAAGATTTAGAATATATCGAAAAATTTAATAAGAGAAAACCGCAAAGAATAAAGGATTTAAACGAAAATTTAAAAAATAAAAAATATGAAGTTTCAAAGTATATTATTGATACGGTATATGAGCCAAAAGAAATACTTGTTTTAGGTATTTCTTTTCCGAGAACATTCAAATCAAATCCTGCATCTTTGAATATCTGTAAAGCAGGTATTCCTTCTTTATCTTTTTTGAGAGCCAACTCCTTAAACTCGGTAGTAAATCGTATGGTATTAGAACTAATACTCTCTACATTAGGATTCTGAAGCAGAATATCCATCTGTTCTTGTGTAAATTGGATTTGTCGTTTTGCCATTTTCTGTACCTCTTTCTTTTATTAAACAATTTAAATTTTAATTGTCCACTTTTTCGGGTACAGTTCAAAAACACGATTTAAACATTGTTTATAGTCTTGGTTACATAATCCAAAATCATATAGCCAACTTCGCAGTCCATTTCTTTAACAATATTTTCTAATATTGTTGGTAATAATCTTTTTTGTCTTTCTAATTCCGCAAAAACAACTTTAGGCGAAACATCCAAATCTTGTGCGAATAATTCCCAATCTTTTATTGTAACATCTGCATAATATTTTGCTTTTCCAATTTTCATTGCAATACGTTGGTCACAATCATAAATACTTGAGTTTAACAAATCATAAGCCGGAGTTAAATTGATTTTGTAAAAGAACCAATATATTGAAAAGTTTTTCCCGTGTGCATCAGTATTTCCGATTAGGTAATTAAATACAACTTGTTTTACAAACTCTTTTTTCTCAACTGCAGGAGCTTGAGTCTGATTTAAAACTTTTAAACAATCCTTAAATGTAATTTTATATTTATCACGAGATTGCACGCCCAAAGCCTGTGCGAAATCTTCTTGCAAAATTCTCTCATAAGCAGGTTTTGGGTCAGTATTTAAAGAGCCATCATAGACAATTCTATCAAAACGTTCAACAAGCAAAAACTCCAAGTCGTCAATCTTTTTTATTTCTGCGTTTGCGACTTTTAAACCAATTTTCTTTGCGGCTTTCATACAAATATATTCATTTTGAATAGATTGAATGTGTTTAGGCAAAGCTGTTTTGAGAATATGAGTTGTTGGTACATTATCATCAGGTAAAATAAACTTGTCTTCATAAACACAAATAGCGGTTTTTTCCTGTGCACCAGCCAAAGATAATCTTTTGCCCATATAAGGACGATATGGCAACTCATCTATGAGTTTTTTAAAGTCTTCATTTGTTAATACTGTTCCCGAGAGCTTATAAATGGCATCTTCATTTATAGGCTCATTCGGAGTGTGAAAAGAAATTGCACCGGCACAATCGTGCCCGATTGCTTCAAGAAGCTTAAAATCATCATTAATGTTTATGTTAAATTTCTTAGCCAAAACTTCACGCATATTTGGATTTTCCGGTAATAAGCCACCAAAGAAAGCTCTGCAAGCTTTTTCTTTAAACGGAGCTTCTTGAATAGGTAAACTCAAAGATATAGGATTTTCAGCATCCTTGTTGTACAAAAATTCCATCTTGCCATTAACAAGACTTAGGATACCGACTTCTTTTCCGTGCAATCTTACAGATAATGACTTAGCCATTATTAACCTCTATTTTTATGCCTAAATTAGCAGTAACTTTTAGAACTTTTTCTATTTCACAAGTAGGCTTGCCATTTTCTAAATCAGAGATAAAACGAGTCCCAAGATTAGATAACTGCGCTAATTCAACCTGTGTTAATTTTTGACATTTTCTTGTTTTTTTTATAATAGCACCAAGTTCTTTTACTGATTTTATAATCATTTTGTACCTTTTTATTACCGTTCAGTAATATTATACAACTTTTTATCACTTTGTCAATGTTTTATAACCGAACGGGAATATTTTATTTATCTTTCGATATAAAGGGTATGGTTATTCCCGAACGGGAACACTTTTTAACACTTTACTTTCGCTTGCTTTTGGGTGATGTATGTTGATTGAAAGGTGCTTTATGAACGTAGTCGACCCAATAAAAAGCCTTGACGATATAAGAAAAATCAAAGAATACTTGTCGAAAAAGCCAAGAAACGCTCTACTCTTTAGCTTTGGGATTAATAGTGGTCTGCGAATTTCCGATATTTTAGCACTCAATGTAGAAGACGTGAGAGGCAAAGAATATATCGAGATTAGGGAGAAGAAAACCAATAAGAGGAAGGCCTTTCCGATTAATGAGAACTTGAAACAGGAAATTGAGGAATTTACGAAAGACCTGCCACCGAAACAACCGCTGTTTTATACCCAACAACACAGACGAATGGAACGCTCAAGAGCGTATAAGATGCTGAATAAAGCCGCAAGAGCTGTGGGCGTAACTAGAAGAATTGGAACACATACCTTAAGAAAAACTTTCGGCTACCACTGCTACCAGAAATATGACGATATCGTGCTCCTGCAAAAGATTTTCAATCACTCATCCTCCCAAATCACCTTGCGCTATATCGGCATCGAACAAGAAGATATTGATGCAGTGTATAGGGAGTTTTATTTGTAAAATTTATAATTCGCATGTTCATGATAATATAATTATGTGGAAGTATAATTTGAGGTGTAAATTTGAAAAATTCAAACTTCGAATATTTAAATGAATATTATCCACAGCTTGCAAAATTAGGAATTGCGGCAGAATGTTATTTGTATTCTGATCCGAATGCTTGTATATATAAACTTGGATTATTAAGTGAAACAATCGTAAATGCGGTTTTTGATATTGAAAAATTAAAACTTCCTGAAGACAAAAAACTAGCAACTAAAGTAAGAATTTTGAAAAAAGAAGGTATATTACCTAAACTAATTGATGATATTTTATATGCTTTAAGAATAAGAAGAAATGATGCTGTTCACGAAGGTTTGGATTCTGTTGACAATGCAAAAATACTATTAAAAATGGCATATAGTTTATCAAATTGGTTTGTTGAGGTTTATATAGATTGGCAATATAAAGCAAAACCTTTTGTATTGCCACAGGAAATTTCTGCAATAGATTACGAAAAAGTGATACTAGAAAAAGAAGCAGAAATCAATGCGTTAAACGAACAACTCTCTAATATAAAAGAAGTAAAACAAGCAAACAGTATTGAACGCAAGAAACAAGCAGAGGCCGTTTCTGAGGGCTTAGATATTTCAGAAGAAGAAACAAGATTCTTTATAGATGAACAATTACGCAGAGTTGGTTGGACAGTAGATACTAAAGAAATATGTTATTCAAAAGGAGCCAGACCTCAAAAAGGTGTTAACCAAGCTATTGCAGAGTGGCCAACAGATTCAAAAGTATCCAAAAATGGGTATGCTGATTATGCCTTATTTATAGGTTTGCAACTTGTCGGAATAGTCGAAGCTAAAAAAGCAATGTCTGACATTCCTTCCGTAATAGATTATCAATGCAAAGATTATTCAAAATGCATAAAAGAACATGACTATAAATATTGTTTAGCTTCTTGTTGTAAAGATTTTCAAGTCCCATTCGTATTTGCAACTAATGGGCGAAAATATTTAAAACAAATCGAAACAAAATCCGGAATATGGTTTTTAGATTTAAGAGATGAAAGCAATGCACCTTATGCTTTACAAGGTTGGATAAGCCCAGAAGGGATAGTAGAATTACTAGAACAAGATAAGAAAAGTGCTACGGAAGCATTAACAGAGATGCCTTATGATTTCTTACAAGATAATGACGGCTTGAATTTAAGAAATTATCAGTTAAAAGCAATAGAAGCGGTTGAACAAGCTTTATCAGAAGGAAAGAAAACAGCACTTCTTTCTATGGCAACTGGTACCGGTAAAACAAGAACTATTTTGGGTATGATTTATCGTTTCTTAAAAAGCAAACGATTTAAAAGAATTTTATTTTTGGTTGATAGAACTGCTTTGGGCGAACAAGCGCAAGACGTATTTCAAGATGTAAAACTTGAAGATTTGATGTCGTTAAATCAAATATACAATATAAATAAATTAGAAGATAAAGATATTGATAAAACAACAAAAATACAAGTTGCGACCGTGCAAAGTATGGTTAAACGTATAATATATCCTGAAGATGAAAAATATCCTGCAGTATCAGATTTCGATGCAATTATAATTGACGAAGCACATAGAGGTTATATTCTTGATAGAGAAATGAGTGATGATGAGCTTCTTTATAGAGATCAAGACGACTATGTTTCAAAATATAGAACAGTTATAGAATATTTTGATGCATTCAAGATTGCATTAACAGCTACTCCTGCATTACATACTACTGATATCTTTGGAAAGCCCGTATTTAATTATTCTTATAGAGAAGCAGTCATTGATGGCTATTTAGTTGATTATGATGCACCTCATACGATAAAAACAAAACTTAGCGTTGAGGGTGTTAATTATCAAAAAGGTGAAACTCTTGCTATATATGATCCTGTTACTGGCGAGATTATAAATAGCGCTGAATTAGAAGATGAATTAAGATTTGATGTAGACAAATTTAATAGAGATATAATTCTTCCTAAATTCAATGAAACAGTTTTGGCAGAAATTGCAAAAGATATTAACCCAGAAGGCAAAGAAAAAACCCTTATATATGCTGTCAATGATGACCACGCAGATATGATTGTCGATATTTTAAAAAGAATTTATTCTGAATTTGGAATAGATAATGATGCTGTATTAAAAATAACAGGTAGTGTTGCTGGTGGCAATAAAAAGAAAATTACTGAAGCAATAAAAAGATTTAAAAATGAACAATATCCAAATATAGTTGTAACAGTTGATTTATTAACAACGGGTATTGATGTTCCAGAAATAACAAAACTCGTATTTTTAAGAAGAATCAAATCAAGAATTTTGTTTGAACAGATGTTAGGACGTGCTACAAGATTATGCCCAGACATTGGCAAAACTCATTTCGAAATATATGATCCTGTTGGTGTGTACGATTCTTTAAACCCTGTGAGTACAATGAAACCTGTTGTAAACAATGTTGAAACAACTGTCGAGGATTTATATAAAGGTTTAGAAACTTTTGAGGATGATGCTCGTATTAAAAATCAATTAGAGTTATTGTTTGCTAAAATTCAAAGAAAACAAAAGAATATATCTAAAGAAATCTTGGAAAAATTTCAAGTTAAATCTGATGGCAAAACTCCAATTGAAATTATGACTGAAACTCGCTTGAAACCCCTAAAAGAAGCTAAAGAATTTATGCAAAAATACAAAGATGCATTTATACTTTTAGATGTTAAAAAGAAAAGTATGCCAAAACCTAAAATATATGATGATAGAGAGGACGAATTAAAAGAGCATACAAGAGATTATATAAATGGTAAACGCCCAGAAGATTACATCGAATCATTCAAGCAATTTATAGAAAATAATATAAACAAAATTGCAGCTCTTAATACTGTATGCACAAGACCAAAAGAATTAACAAGAACTGATTTGAAAAATTTAAAATTAATATTGGATGAAAACCAATTCAATGAAAGTTTGTTAAATTCTGCTTGGAAACATTGGAAAAACGAGGATATTGCAGCAGATATAATCAGTTTTATCCGCCAACAAGCATTGGGCTCTCCTTTGATAAGTCATGAAAGAAGAATTAAAAATGCTGTTGCAAAAATAAAATTAAAACATGATTTTAATAAAATGCAGTTAGATTGGTTAGATAGGATTGAAAAAAGTTTATTAGAAGAAACCATTATGGATAAACAAATTCTTAATAGTGGAGCTTTTAGAACCAATGGTGGATTTAACGCAATAAATAAAAGGTTTGGCGGCAAATTACAAGAAATTATAGATGAACTTAATGAATATCTATATGATGACGAGGATGTAGCATGAATAACAAAGAAATTGTCTCAAAATTATGGAAATTATGCGATGTATTAAGAGATGATGGGATTACATATCACCAATATGTAACCGAATTAACATATATTTTGTTTCTAAAAATGAGCAAAGAAACAGAAACTGAAGGTAAAATTCCTGAACAGTATCGTTGGGATAAATTAGTAGAAAAAAAAGGAATTGAGCTTAAAAGATTTTATAAAGAGTTGCTAAATTATTTAGGCGATGAGTGCCAAGGTAGAATTAGAGAAATATACCAAGGTGCAATTAGTAATATTGAAGAACCTAAAAATTTAGAAAAAATTATTACTTCTATCGATCAATTAGATTGGTACTCTGCAAGAGAAGAAGGTCTTGGCAATTTGTATGAAGGTCTTTTAGAAAAAAATGCTAATGAGAAAAAATCGGGTGCAGGTCAATACTTCACTCCAAGAGTTTTGATTAATATTATGACCGCATTGGTAGATCCAAAACCTGGGGAAAAATGCAATGACCCGGCATGTGGTACTTTTGGTTTTATGATTGCTGCCGACCAGCATGTAAAGAACAATAATAATGATTTATTTGATTTATCGTTAGAAGAACAAGAATTTCAAATATACGAAGCATTCACAGGGTGTGAACTGGTTCATGATACGCATCGATTAGCTTTAATGAATGCAATGCTTCATAACATTGAAGGTAAAATTTATCTTGCAGATACTTTATCAACTGAAGGTAAACAAATTAAAGGTTATGATGTTGTTTTAACTAACCCTCCATTTGGAACTAAAAAGGGTGGGGAACGAGCAACAAGAGATGATTTTACATTCCCTACAAGCAATAAACAATTGAACTTTTTACAACATATTTATCGCAGTTTAAAAACAACAGGAACGGCAAGAGCAGCTGTTGTTTTACCTGACAACGTATTATTTGCAGATAATGATGGTGAAAAAATCCGTAAAGACTTGATGGAAAAATGTAATTTGCATACTATTTTAAGACTTCCAACCGGTATATTCTATGCACAAGGTGTAAAAACTAACGTACTGTTCTTTACAAGAGGAAAAGAAGATAAAGGTAACACAAAAGAAGTTTGGATTTATGATTTACGTTCAAATATGCCATCATTTGGAAAAACAAACCCTTTAAAAGAATCTGATTTTGATGATTTTGTAAAATGCTATTGTGCAGAAGATTTTTCAAAAAGAAAACAAACTTGGTCTGAAGAAAATCCAGATGGCAGATGGCGCAGATATTCTTATGATGAAATTCTTAAAAGAGATAAAACAAGTTTAGATATTTCTTGGATAAAAACAGGCGATGAAGTTCCGGATTGTTCCCTTGATGAATTACTACAAGAAATAAAAATAAAAACGGATTCTATTGTTACCTCAGTTACAAAATTACAAGAATTAATTGCAGAGGTAAAAGAATAATGAATACTAAACAATTAAGACAAAAAATTCTTGATTTAGCAATAAAAGGCAAGCTTGTACCACAGGATCCTAATGACGAGCCTGCAAGTAAACTACTTGAACGCATTAGAGAAGAAAAAGAACAGCTTATTAAAGATGGCAAATTAAAAAAAGATAAAAACGAATCTTATATTTTTGTAGGTGATGATAAGTTACATTATGAGAAGTTTGCAGACGGAAGCGTAGTTTGCAT
>CAZCZF010000003.1:0-71790 GCA_964503025.1 uncultured Vampirovibrio sp.
GTCATCCTGAATAGCCGACAAAATCAGACATAGTGTTTGTGGTTGAGATAATAAAAAAGGCGTATTTCAGGATCTTACCAACTTGGCGTGATACTTATGTTTTGGTCAGATCCTGAACAGCTTGAAAATTACGGATTTACATCCTTATTTTCTACGCTTTCAGGATGACGGGTTTGTTTGCATCTTTACCCCCTTACCCCTGGATTGCCACGAAAAACTGCGTTTTTCTCGCAATGACAGAAAACTAAAACTTCTTATTCCCTTATTACCCCATTTCCTTATTCCCTTTTTTCGGTAGTCTTACACCAAGCAAATACCTTTGCCTTTTTACCCATTTGCCCCATTATGCCAAATATTTCTGCAAAGTTTCTTTATCAAAAACTTCTACGCTATCGCGAGAGTGGATAAATATTAGGCAGGAAATCAATGTTTTAAACGATTGGAAGTCCTCAAATGCAAGTTTCTGTCTTAAATCAGTCATATTGTTTGCCATAAACTCAGTGATAACAACTTTATCGTTATAGAAAAGTTCTGACAAAAATTCAAACGCGTCACGAGTTTTAACCCCTTCCAAATAAATCGTATCCGGAGATTGAAACTCAACATATCTGAGAGCTTTATCCATGTTAAACCCGATATTTTCGTTAAGTTCACATTGGTTAATTCCCTTTAATTCATATTTTGCAATTGATTCAATTGTCATTATATTTTTTTCGGTTTTTGCTGCTTCCATCAAGAGCGAGTAGATTAAATGTGTTTTACCGCTTAAAGGTGAACCACATACAAGAATGATTCCCGTATTGTTGAGTGCGTGTGCAATAATACTTTTTTGCTTTTCGTCATGAAGAATTTTATCCAATTCCATCGGCGGTTTATAAATTTTTAACGAAATTCTTTCTCCCATAATAGTTGGGAAAGATGATACAGAAGCAATAAGCATTGTATTTTCTACTTTGAAGCAAAGTTTTCCGAGTTGTGGAATTTCACAAACGGCTGAATCGAGGTTTGAAAGCGTTTTTAACTTAGAAACAAATGCCGAATTTAAAATTGCCGGTATAATACCTTTATCATCAGGTTCACCATTCTTTTTGAATACAACCCGCAAACCTTCCTCTACTTGTTCAAAATTAAGTTCATGAACATCCTCAATGATGGCTTGCTTTAGTATCGCGCGAATTACGTGTTGAATATGCTCTTCTCCGGCTTCTTCTCTATGTAATTCTTCTGTCCAATCAAATTCTTCATCTTCATCAGATGTAAGTGATATGCTGTCTACGGTATCTGCAACTTTGTAGTATTCGTCAATTTTTTTGATAATACTTGATTCAGAAGCGATAACAGGCTCAATTGAACATTCAGCCGTTTCAATAATTTTGTCTATTGCAAACAAATCCAATGGGTCAGCCATGGCAACAGTTAATACATCTTCAATTTTGAAAAGCGGTATAATGCGATATCTTCGAGCATCTGCAAAAGTTACAAACTTAAAACATTTTGGGTCAGGTTCGTAGTCCTCAAGGCTAACGCAAGGTATGTGCAATTTGCTTTCCAAGAATTTTAAAAGAGTATTTTCTTGCAAAATTCCTGAATTAATTAGCGCTTGCCCAATGTTAATTCTTTGTACGTTTGCAAGTTCTTCTGCTTTTTCCAAGGTTTCGTAAGAAACAATGCCATCTCGCACAAGCTCGTATTTAAGTTTTTCTAAAGTTTTGTTATTAACTGTTTCCATACCGTAGGTGATTAAGTAATCAGGTGACTGAGTGAACAAGAATTAATACTTGGTTATTTAGTCACTTAGTAACTTAGTCGCCGTCTCCTCCTATATATTCTTCCACTTTTTTAACAATTGCATCAAGTTCAAATGGTTTGGTGATATATTCGTTAACTCCGGTTTCTTCACCAATCATTTTGTCTTCAAGTTGTGAACGTGCCGTAACCATAATTATCGGAATGTCTTTGTATTTGCTGTCATATTTTAGTAGACGACTAATCTTATATCCGTTAATTTTAGGCATCATTACATCGAGAATGATTAAATCAGGCATGATTTCTTTAGCTAATCTCAGTCCGTCCTCGCCGTTAAAAGCTGTATAGCACGCAAATCCTGAAACTTCCAGAACGAACTTTAAACTTTCTACAATATCCTGTTCGTCATCCACTATAAGAATCTTTTTCATGCGTATCTCCTTCAATATCGTATGAATACATTATATCACATTTGCCGTACAAATTTTGCTTTTCGTCAATGACAGAGTCTATTTTTTTCTTTAAAAACTCTGCGGAAGGTTTATCACCGTCTACTAAAATTAGTGACAAAGTTGTCATTGCACCTTCTTTTTCAATAAGCGAATTTGTCATATATGTTTTATTTAACAAATTATTTTCGCGAAGCAAGTTCTCAATAACTTCATTTGCGGATTTTATTTTGATGACTGCAATGGTCGAACCGTTAGAGCGAGCTTTCTGAGCAAGTTGTTTTTTTATCATAACAAAGTTGCTTTTATCATTCGCAACAGGGATTACAAAATAGAATTTTGAACCTTTATTGATTTCGCTATCGCACCAAATTGCACCATTGTGAGATTCCATGAGCTGTCTTGCAATTGGAAGTCCTAAACCAGAACCACCGACTTTTCTTGAAAGTGAATTTTCGATTTGCGCAAATTTATCGAATACGTGGTTCAAATCTTTGCGTTCGATTCCGATTCCGTGGTCTTCTACGCAGACAAGTAAATAGTTGCCTTGCAAACGTTTGATATCTTCTTCAAAACAATGGTCGTATTGAAGTTCTCTTGCGTTAACAACTTTTGATGTGATTTCTATTTCTCCTGCATCCGGCGTAAACTTGATAGCGTTTGAAACCAAATTTGTTAATACTTGTTCAAGTCTGTTGGAATCTGCATAAACTTCTACTTGGTCGGCAGAAGAGCTGTATTTGATAGTCAAATTCTTTTCTGCGGCAACTTCTGCCAAATTGTTTTTTACGTATTCAATTACAGGTTCGATATGTATCAGTTCAAATTTGAAATCCATTTTGCCGGCTTCGATTTTGGAAATATCGAGAAGGTCATTAATAATTCCGGAAAGTCTTATTGCGTTCCGTTTCCCCATTGATACGAATTTTTCAATATTTTCTGTCATTTCTCCGGCTTTTCCGCTAAGAATAATGTCCATTGCATTTTTTATCGCAGTGAGCGGAGTTCTCAATTCGTGAGAAACAATTGAGATGAACTCTGACTTTAACCGTTCTAGCTTTTGAAGCTTTCTGTTCGTTCCTTTTAGTTCTTGGTACAGTGCTGCACTCTGTATTGGCAGCATCACTTGCTGAACAAGAGTTTGAAAACAAGTAGCATCCTCTGTTGAAAACGGTTTTTCACGGTAAATTTCCGTAAATCCGAAAAACTCGTCACTCATAGTTATTGGAGCAAATAAATTATCAAATCTTAGTATTGAAAAATCGTATTCTTGGATATTATGTTTAATGTTTTTTTCTATTTTCAAATTTCCGATTTTGATATCAACGGGCGGATCGGTTACAAGTGATTTGTAACTCAAAATTGCACGGAGTTTCAATGCTTCAAGCAATCTATCAGAAACTTTGTACAAAGAATTTATTATTAGTACAGGCTCTCGTTCGGAGCGAAAAATCAATGTGCAAGAAAGTTCAAAGTTGAGAGATTTTTCAATTCCTTCTATCATAATTTTTATGAGCTTATCTTTATCGAGTGTTCCTGCAAGTTGAGAACTTGTATTATAAAGCACATTTAACTGATAAAGGCTTCTTGCAAGTTCTTGGTTTGATTTTGCCATACGCATCAAAGAGTGGCGAGTTTTCAAACTGGAATCCACTGTTGCTGATAATAATTTTTTATCAAATGGAGTCTTAATAAAAAGATTTGCGTTATGCATAACATCTTTTGTATGCTCTTTTTCGCCAAGAACAAGAAGTATGACAACAGGATACTGCTTAATTTTACGACAAAGCGGTTTTAAGTCCGCAAACTCCAAATCGCCGTCAACAATTACGATATCAGGTTCTTCTACTTTTAGAATATCGAATATCATAACTTGTTCTGCGGATACAAGAATTTCGTCAGACGGAAAAACTTCTCTGACGATTTCCTCTTTTTCTTTATCCTCGCTCACCAACAAAAATTTTGTCATACAAACATGATACCAGAAAACATAGTAAATGTATACTTTTAAGAGTAAACAAATTCTTCACTTCCGTCTTGATTAAGAATAAGTGCGCATAAATGTGCGTTAGTATATTTTCCGCAACCTAAATCAATGCAAATCTTATCGTTGTCAATATACGGTTCGTCAAATTCTGTATGACCAAAAATAATTTTCTGTGGCAGATTGTGTTTAGAGTAAATGAATTTGCTTCTGATATAAACCAAATCTACCTCATCTTGTTCGTCAAGCGGGTAATCAGGATTTATTCCTGCGTGCACAAACAGGTATTTATCTGTTAAGTGATAGAATTTTAAGCTTCTGAAAAAATCACCGTGTATTTTAAAAATATTTTCAAAACTTCCATAACTTCTTACAGTTGCAGGCCCACCGTAATTATCAAACAAGAATTGGTAATAGTCATCTTGCTTTGCGTGCAAAAGCGCGTATTCATGAGAGCCTATTAAGTTAATACACTTATTCTTTTCTCCAAGTTCTATAATTCTATCTACAACGCCACGAGAATCCGGACCTCGATCGATGTAATCTCCCATAAAAACAAAAGTATCGTCCGGTTGTATGTCAATTTGAGACAGAACGCTGTCTAATTTTCGTTTTTCACCGTGTATATCTGTAATCGCTATGTATCGCATTTTTCACCGTTTTGAAAATACTATTTTACCGGCATGAAGGCAAGTTTAGTTGTTCTGATAATTCGCCTAATTGTGCAATTGAAAGCTTTTCGCCTCTGATATTTTCATTAAGTTCCATTTTGGAAATCGCATTTGCTACTTTTTCTTTGTCGAAACCAGCGCCGACAAGACAATTCTTGAGTGTTTTTCTTCGCTGTGAAAACGCAGCTTTGATTGTTCGTCTAAAGTGCTTGTAGTCATTGAGCTGCAAAAGAGGTTCTTTTCTGACTTTTAATGAAACAAGTGCAGAATTAACTTTTGGTGCTGGATAAAAAGACTTTCTGCCAACAAGTCTGATTATGGAACAATCTGCCCAAAACTGTGAAAGTATTGTCAATAAACCATACTGCTTTGCGGAACTCTTTTCTGTTGCAACAATTCTTCTCGCAACTTCTTCTTGTACCATCAAAATTATATCAACAATTTTATTTCGATTTTTATTTTCCAAATCGTCAATTTCTCCGAGTAAATGAGCTATGATTGGAGAAGTTATGTAATAAGGTATGTTGGCAACTACTTTTATTTTTTCATCACACAACTCGGAAATATCGGTTTTCAAAATATCATTGTGTATGATTTCCAAATTGTCGACCTCAAGCTTTTGAAGCTCTTTGATAGCTTCTTCATCAAGTTCAACTGCAATCACCTTTTTGGCATGTTTTACCAATTGTTCTGTTACAAATCCGACTCCTGGGCCGATTTCTAATATGACATCATCTTTTGTTATTTGTGCAAAGTCAATAATGTCTGAAATTACATCCGCATTTATCAGAAAATTCTGTCCCAGTCTTTTCTTTGTTCTAAAAAATTTTGCTCTTTGAAAATAATCCATCATGGTAATCATAATAGTACAAACAGGGAAATGTTAAAACTTTTGGTTTCTTTTATCATTATTTCGGATATAATCGGGAAAGGAGAATTTATTGTGAATTATTGCGGAGAAAAAACGGAAGAAGCCTTGGAATACAACCAATTGTTGGATGAATTTCTATTGGGGTGTAAAACAACGCAAAAAATAGGTTTGGAGTATGAGCGAATCCCGCTAATTAAAGTTACGCAAGAAGTTGCATCTTATGATGGCGAATATGGTATTTGCGAAATGCTTAGAGAATTTGCAAAAATAGATAATTGGGATTATATTTTGGATGACGTAAATATTATCGGATTAAAAAAACTCCATGACACAATAACTCTCGAACCCGGTTGTCAAGTGGAACTTAGTCTTGAACCACAAGAGTTTGTACGCGATATTGAGAAACGCGTTAAAGAGATTGATTCGGATATGAATCCGATTCTCGAAAAGTTTGGCATACAGCTCATTAATAAGGGCGTATCACCTACAACGACTTATAAGAATATTAAGCTTTTGCCGAAAAGACGATATCATTTGATGGCGAACTATCTTTGGGGAATTTTATCCGATGTAATGATGCGCGAAACAGCAGGTATTCAAGTCGGAATTGATTATAAATCAGAAGAAGATGCGATGAGAAAATTTTGCATAGCAAACATAATGATGCCTTTTGTGACTGCAATGTTTGCAAATTCTCGCATTCGAGGTGGTGTTGATATCGGTTATAAATCTTTCCGAGCACTGGCATGGCTTAACACGGATAATGAACGTTGCGGCTTTGCAACAAAATTTCAGGACGGAATGTGTTTCAAGGATTATGTTGAAATTTTACTTGATACTCCTATGATTTTTATAAACAGAGATGATAAAACCGTAAATATGAATGGACGTTTAACTTTTAGGCAGTTCATGAAAAAAGGATTTGAAGGTTTTAAAGCACAAATTGAAGATTGGCAACTCCATTCCAACTTATACTTTCCGGAAGTTCGCCTCAGAAACTTTATTGAAATTCGTAATCACGATTGTGTTGGTGACGGTTTGGAATATTCTATTCCTGCATTTTATAAAGGTATAATGTATAACTCTTTTGCTTTAGATGAAGTTGGTAATATGCTTTTTAAATATTCTTATAACGAAATTAACGAGCTTAGGTATAATGTTGCTCGATATGCAATAAATTCCAAACTGAGAAAATTGCCGATTTTAAATATTTGCAAAGAGTTGGTAGAAATTGCTTATTACTCTCTCAAAAATCAATGTGAAAATGAAGAAACTTATCTTGAACCGTTAACTGAAATGTTAAAAAAAGGAAAATGTCCTGCGGATATATAATAGTGTCGTATCCTCATTAACCTTAACAATTTGTAATAAAATGGCAAAAATTCTGATGGAAAGTACTTTATTATATTATAAGTAAGATTAATTGATGGTGATTTATGACTCAAATTGATACTAATTATTCAAATTCTGTTATACAAGTACCGCAAAATAACATTAGGCGTAGTGCAATGAAAACAAAATGTATTCCGCTTGATGAATATTTTAGACGAGAAAAACGTAAAAACAGCGGTTTGATCGAAAGATTTTATAATTGGGTTAAAAACACTACCGGAATTGGCATTGGTTCTAAAAAAGTTGAAACAGAAATACAAAAAACTTGCAAGGGTGAAATTAGTTCTCAAGCAGCCTTAAAAACCATACATGATTATAATTCATCACAAGAAAATTCTGCACAGCTTCTAGGAGATACTCTTTCTGTCGGAGCAGGCGGTATAATATTCTTTGTAATGAATAAGTTTTTTAAAAAAGGAAAAGCTTTATTTGGTGTTAACAAACCATTAATTAATTCAATGGATAAGCTTGTTGAAAAGGCACAAAAAGCAATGGTCGAAGATACCAAAATGAGTGCAAACAACAAAAAAAATACAAGATTGGCTATTGATACATACGAGAAAATTAAAAATACCTTTGGTTCAAATAAAAAAGGAGTACTTATTGCAACCGGTATGGCTATATTTGTGGCAGGAATTACAAAGTATTGGGCATTAAAATTTAACAGAGTCGGCTCTGATGAGTTTAAGGTTGATGAAAATCTTTATGGTAAGAAGAAAGCACGCAATGCTTATCAAAAACAAATGGCAAAGAGCAGCAAAAAGCAATTAAAAAGTGAGCGTAGAAAAACAAACTTAAAAAACTTTATCTCCGGCGCAATAAATGGCTTAATGTCGCCTCTTATGCTTCTAGGAGGAATTGTAGGCGCTCCTATTTATCTTGTTGGTAACAGTTTAAACAGATATTTTGTCGCAAATAAAACTGACAAAAACAAATCACTTAATAGTTACGCTGATAATATCAAAAATGATATTATTACAACCGGACTTATAACTACAGGTATTGCGATTCCTCTTGTAAAAAAAGCTAATTTCACAAAAGCATTCAGCCAAAATATTGAAAAAGCTACAAAAAAACTTGCGGATGCGACACTCAAAGAACCCGAGTTTAAAAGTAATTCGGCTTATAAAAAGCTGGAAACAACCATGTTGAATAATAGTTCAATAAAATCAATTATCGAAAGTGGTGAAAAAGTTGAAGAACAAATCAAAAAATTAACTGATGAAAACATTTTTGCAGTTAAGTTTAAACAAATTTCTGCTGACCAATCTGCTTTAACAGAAGCTTTGAGAGAAAAATGTCCTCCTACAAGAAGTTTAGGTGAAGCACAAAAATTTGTTGATAAAAATCTGGGTAGCGGATATAAATTACAAAAGCTTTTAGGCGTCGGAACGATTGCGGAAACATATTTGGCAAAAGATAAATCAGGAAAAGAGATATGTATAAAAGTTCTTAAAGAAGGAATTAGCAAAGATAAAATTTTAAATGATAAACAAAAATTTGTAGATATGGTTAAAAATATGAGCGATAAAACTCAGGATGAAAAGGATTATTTGCTCAGAAATATTGACGATTTGGCTGAAGGTATTTTGAAAGAAGCCGATTTAAAAAATGAGATGGACGCAGCTCTAAAACTTGCTCAAAATACATTAGTGGCAAATGTTGTAAAACCAATAGAAGTTAAAAACAATGTATACGTTATGGAAAAAGCCAATGGTGTAAGCTTGTCTTCGTTTATGGATTTGAATAAGCTATACATAGAAAAAGAGACATTGCACAAAATGGGGAAAGATATGCCTAATTACAACCAAAAGCTAAAAGAAATTGAAAATAAAATTAAAGAAGTTACGAGCAGAATGCCTAGTTTTGATAATATAAAATTTGATAAAAAAGATGCAAACTACATCCTTGGAGAATATCAGAAAGTATTTATTGAACAATTCCACAAAATTGACAAAAATGGCAAAGTTATACACGCTGATATCCATCCGGGCAACATCTTTATTGATCCAAAGGTACTTAGAACAAAGCGCGGCAAGTTATTTACACTAATTGATACCGGTAATACAATTGAGATGGGCGTAGAACAATCAATGCATGCCTTAAATCTTACTAATTATGTAAAACAAGGTAACGTACACGATATTGCAGAATACGTTTTGAGCGGAGCAAAATTACCTTCTAATATGACTAAAGAAAATGCTCTAGACAAAATTAAATCAGAATTACAAAAATGTTTCTTTGATAATGAAACAAAGTTGGAACAATTAAATGATGAACGTATTTTGACGCTCGCTGATAATATCATGCAAAAATACAATATTATTCCGGGAAGTTCGCAATTGAATTTGAATAAATCAAGACAATCTGCAAAAAATTCTTTATTAGAATTGAAAAAATCTTTAAACAAACTGGAATTAATCGGAATAATAGAACAAGACACAAAGACCGGACAAATGCTGCAAGGCGGTAAAGTTGGACTCAATGCATTAGCAAGAAATAAAGCTTATGATGCTATGGTTGCTAAACAAGAGAAAGATAACCTAAAACAACTCTCACCAGCCCAGATTTTAAAGCACAAACACAATAAAAATGCGCCTCCACAAAATGGCGAAGAGTATTTAACATATTGGTTAAAACAAAAAATGCTTGGCGATGTTAAATTTGATTAAACACATTCTTTGAATTGTCGTCGTTAAAATTTTAACCAAATAGATTGTTCATGATAAGATAAACTTATAATTTAAGTTAACTAAGAGGATTTTATTATGAAAATGTCAAAATTATTTGTGCAAACATTAAGAGAATTTCCTTCTGATGCGGAAGTAATTTCACATAAAATGTTGGTACGCGCAGGATATATAAGAAAACTTACCAGTGGTGTGTATAACTACTTACCGTTGATGTGGCGAGTTTTGAAAAAAGTAGAAAATATTGTTCGTGAAGAGATGGATAATGCAGGAGCACAAGAACTTCTTATGCCTTTTGTACAACCAAAAGAACTTTGGGAAGAATCGGGCAGATGGGGTGCGTACGGCGGAGAGTTAATGAGACTCAAAGACCGTCACGGACGTGAAATGTGTCTTGGACCTACTCACGAAGAAATAATTACCGCAATTGCGCGTGATGGCTTGAAGTCTTACAAACAATTGCCTGTTAACTTGTATCAAATTCAATCAAAATTCCGTGATGAAAGACGTCCTCGTTTTGGTTTATTGAGAGGTCGTGAATTTATTATGAAAGACGCATACTCTTTTGATACAACTCAAGAAGGGCTTGAAAAAGAATACGAAAATATGGCGCAAGCTTATACTCGAATTTTTAAACGTTGCGGACTTAATACAAAAATGGTTCAGTCTGATTCTGGTGCTATTGGTGGAAGCGTAAGTCACGAATTTATGGTAATTACAGACACTGATGCCGGTGAAAATGATGTATTCTATTGTGATGATTGTGATTATTCGGCAAATTCAAACCATGCAGTTTCAAACTTGCCGGAAGCTAAAACAGTTGGTGATTGGGCAAAAGCTGAAATTGTTGACACTCCGAATACTCATTCTATCGAAGAACTTTGTGAATTTTTGAATATTACTGCAAGTTTAATCGTAAAAACACTTGTTTATATTGTGGATAAAAAACCTGTTTTGGCTTTAATCAGAGGTGATAAACAAGTAGAAGAAACAAAACTTCTTAATGCAGTAGGCGGAATCGATATAAGAATTGCGACAGCGGGCGAAATCGAAGAAATGATGGGTGAAAACGGATTTGAAGCTGAACGCGGATTTATCGGACCAAACGGGCTTAAAAAGTATGGCGAATATGAAGTTACAGTAGTTGCTGATGAAACAGTAAAAGAATTGAAAAACTTTGTAATCGGAATTAACCAAAAAGATAAGCACGGTGTAGGATACAATTGGGGGAAAGAAATAGAGCTTCCTGAAATTGTTACGGACATTCGTCTTGTAGAAGCTGGAGAACTTTGTCCTCAGTGTGGAAAGCCTCTTAAGGTTACAAGAGGTATTGAGGTTGGTAATATTTTCCAACTCGGAACAAAATATTCTAAACCAATGAATGCTGTTTATCTTGACCAGAACGGAAAGTCTCAACCTTATATAATGGGATGTTATGGTATTGGTATCTCAAGAACAGCTGCTGCTGCAGTAGAAGCGCATTATGATGAACACGGTATCAAATGGCCACTTGCAATTGCGCCATATCATGCGGTTGTAATTCCTGTTAGTACAAAGGATGAACAACAGATGAAGGTTGCACAGGATATTTACGAGACCCTTAAAAAACACGGCGCTGAAGTTGTTATTGATGACAGAGACGAGCGTCCGGGAGTTAAGTTTAAGGATGCAGACCTAATCGGCTTCCCTTATCAAATTATTGTTGGTAAGGCGATTGCGGAAGGTAATGTTGAGTTCAAAGTTCGTGCAACAAACGAAAAATCAACAATTAAGCCGGAAGAAGCTTGCGAAGTTGTTATTACGGCAGTGAATACTTTGTAATGAGTATTGTATAAGGTTCTGGATATAGTAGGTTTGCAAAAAACGCCGAGTTTGTGGTGCGCATTCTTGTGCTAATCTTATGGAATATATCGTAATTTTAGCAATTTTTAAGGTAAAAAGTAAACTTATTTTAAGCTAAAAATCCATGGGGACTCGACAATTCATCTTTTTTTGTTTATGATAAATCTATACTAGCCCAATAATAGTTAAAGGAGAAAAAGAAATGCAAGTAATATTGAAAAAAGAAGTGCAAAATATTGGCGAAGCAGGTGACGTAGTAAATGTAAAAGACGGTTATGCAAGAAACTACCTTATTCCTAAAAATTTTGCAGAAGCTGCAACAGAAGGTGCTCTTAAGAACAGAGAACAAAATATCGCAAGATTAAGAGCTAAACAAGAAAAATTACACCAAGAAGCTTTGGCAAAAGCAGAACAAATTGAAAAAATCGGTTCTATCGAGTTGTCTGCAAAAGCAGGTGAAAGCGGAAAATTGTTCGGTACAATTACAACTAAAAAATTGTGCGAAGAATTGAAAGAAAGAGCAAATATAGAAATCGACAGAAAAACTGTTTCTTTAAATGCTCCTATCAACAAAGTTGGTGAATTTACAATGTTGATTAAGCTTACTTCAAAAGTTAAAACTGAATTAAAAGTTGTTGTTACAGCTTCTGAAGTTGTAAAAGAATCTGTTGAAGAAGTTTCAGAAGAAGCTGAAGCATAGTTTATATTTAATAAAGCGTGCCAATGTACTTTGGCGCGCTTTTTTGCAAGAAGATAAGAGATAAAACAGGATGAAGAAGAGAATAAGATGTCTTCCGATAGGGGACTTGTCATATACGGATGATAAATCTGCAACGAGAATGATGGTAAAACTTTTTGAGGACATCCCTTTTCTTGCAAATCTTCCCAATGCTTCGCCGGACGATAGCATTATAAAACGTACGTTAATGCATACCCCAGGATTTCAGTTTTTAGAAAACAAACTTTTTTTCAACAATGAGGAAGTTCATCTTAAACAAAAACTGGCGGCATTTGATTCTGCATACAACTCTCCGACTCCGATTGGTCTTGACCCTTATGGTTTTGATTCTAGTTTTCTCTCAAAATACTATCAAATTATAGAAAGAATAAAACCGGCAGAAACAGTGATTAATTTAACCGGCCCGATAACAATTGCTCACAGCATTGCAAATAAAAATGTTATACAAATTTTATCCGATAAGTACTACAGAAAAATTCTTGTACAAGCTGTTAGCATAAAAGCTTTGTGGATAATTCACAAACTTAGAGCAATTTCTCCGGATACAAAGGTTTTGTTTTTATTGGAAGAGCCTCTTTTATACAGAATTGGAAATTTGAAGCGAGAAAATGAGGACATTACAAATGATATTGTCATAGGGATGTTTTCCAAAATAATATCAAAAATTCACGATTTTGGCGGACTTGTTGGAATACAATGCTTTGAAAAATGTGATTGGAAAATTCCTTTAGAAGCAGGTGTAGACTTGATTTCTTTTGACGCATACAACAATCCTAATAACTTAAATATCATTCCGGAAAAAATTAATGAGTTTTTGGCAAAAGGTGGAAGGATTAATTGGGCAATCATACCGGTAATGCACGAAAAAATAGTAAAAACAACTACGTTGGATTATATATATGACAGACTGATTAACACAATGGAAGGTCTGATAACGTCGGGAGTTACGGCGAAATTGGTTTATAATCGTGCAACAGTATCCATTCAAGGTAATTTAACAAAGCTTCCGATATTTTTTGCGGAAAAGGCAATTATCACGGCAACTCAAGTAGGTAAGAAAATTCCTATTTTGCAGTAGCTTCTTCTGTTATTCCGTTTGAATCAATAAAAATGGTGTTTCTGATAAATGTGTGTGCCATAAGCAATAAGTATGGGTTCATTTCGTTTGTTGCGGATAGATTAACTTTTGCTTCCTGCGTTTCAAGTGTCTCTTGTTTTTTAGGCTCAACCGCTTCAATGTCAATGGTTGTATTCATTGCGTGAGAAGAACTTTCTTCCATAAGGCTTTTTTGGAGAGTTCTTTTTGGAAAATTATCCGAACAAAAAATATATATGTCTACCGAATTTGAAGTTGTTAATGTAAAAACCCCTTTAACATTACCGAAGTTTTTTGTTTGAATAAGAACCGTAAGTTTTGAATCATTAGACTCATTTTCACCATCTTGCGGAGTAACTTCCAAATCAAATCCGACTCCCTCGTTTAGCGGAAGCCAAGGTAAGTAAAGAAGCATTAGACTTTTTAAAGTTTGAGCAGGATTATTTGATTCTGCCATTGCAATACATGAATTTATTATGCCGAGGTTTTCACGTATTTGTTCCCCATTAACACCGCCTTTTGATGCCGAAGCCATAGAGATAATTAGTCTTGCAACCGCTTCTTTGCTATTCTTTAGTATAATTTCCGAGATTGCCGGCATGTGAATCATTCCGCTAAAAAACAACACTGCGGCATCTTTTTGTTGAGCGGCTTGAGGTTGTATACCTGCGCCTTCATCAAAAATTTGCGCCAGAGCTTGTTGATTTTTCAAAAAAGTTTCATTGAGATTATTCAATAAAAGCGAAGTGCTGTTTAATGGACTATTTGGGTTTTGAGCCGCTTGCAAAATTCCGCCGAGAGTTTGAGGAAGTCCAAGCAAATTTCTGATGTAAATAGCTCTATCCATGCTTGCTATCTGATTCATTTGAAGTTGTTGCATGAGCGCCGCAGTTGATTGTAAATTCTGAACAATATTCGCTTTCGGTTGTGAAAGGGCTGAATTAAATCCGTTATTGCTTGTGTTTACATCAACTTGTTTGAGTTTTTTTAAGTATAATTCGGGGTTTCTAAGCCCTGCAAGTATTTTTCCAATGCTAAATCCGTCCATATAATAATTATAACAATTTGTCAGAGTAAATCAACAAGCAACAAATTTACTTTTCTAAAACTCGGCAGATACTTTACAAATTCGCGCTTTTTTTATACGATTAAAGAAATGAGAGGTATCTAATGGCTAATAAATACAAACGTGTGTTATTGAAAATCAGCGGGGAAGCGTTACTTGGAAAACAACAATTCGGTATTGACTATGAACCTGTTGAAATGATAGCAAACGAAATTAAATCAATTTACGATAAAGATGTAGAAGTTGCGGTAGTTGTCGGTGGTGGAAATATTTTTCGCGGTATGAAAAACAGTGCAAAGCTCGGTATGGATCAAGCTTCCGGAGATTACGTAGGCATGCTTGCAACTGTTATGAACGCTGTTGCGCTACAATGTGCATTGAAAAAAATCAATGTAGAATGTAGAGTTCAAACGGCTATTGCGATGAACCAGATTGCAGAACCTTATGTTCGTCATAGAGCAATCAGACATTTGGAAAAAGGTAGAGTTGTAATTTTTGCTGCCGGTACAGGTAATCCGTTCTTTACTACGGATACGGCGTCAGCACTTCGTGCTTCGGAAATTGATGCAGAAGTTATGTTGATGGCGAAAAACGGAGTTGACGGGGTTTATAACGATGACCCTAAAACTAATCCGGATGCTAAGAAGATTGATAGCATGTCTTATGACGATATTATCAAAAATGAATTAAAAGTTATGGATACGTCTGCTTGTGCATTGTGCAAACAGAACAAAATTCCTATAATTGTTTTTGATTTCAAAGCAAAAGGTAGTCTTGTCAATATTATGAATGGCGAGTCAGTTGGTACGTACATTAGTTAAATTTATATAAAGGAGAAAATTATGTCAGAAGCTCTTGAAGAGATGTATTTGTTCGGAGAGGAAAAGATGGAAAAGGCGCTTGCTCAAATGAAACGTGAGTTTGCTGCTGTTCGTACAGGACGTGCAAATCCTGCGGTTCTGGACAGAGTTGTTGTTGATTATTATGGAGCACCTACTCCAATCAGACAAATGGCGCAAGTTAGCGTAAGTGAAGGTACAACTCTTGTAATTACTCCTTTTGATAAAAGTATCATGAAAGAATTGGAAAAGGCTATCATAAAAGCAGAACTTGGTGTTGCTCCAAACAATGATGGCACTTGCGTAAGATTAAACTTCCCGCCTTTGACAGAAGAAAGAAGAAGAGAAACAACCAAAGAAGTTAAAAAATATGGTGAAGATGCAAAGGTTGCCATAAGAAATATTAGACGTGATATGGTTGACAGCTTAAAGAAGATTGAAAAAGAAGAAAATCTGCCGGAAGATGCGGTTAAAGATAATCAGGATAAAATTCAAAAGATGACTGATAAATATGTGGGTATTGTTGATACTCAAGTTGCAGAAAAAGAAAAAGAGGTAATGACGGTATAATGGGATTGAGCAAAAGTGTAACAAGGCTGATTACAGGCGTAATCATAGGTTTTATGGCGCTTGGTGCCATTATGGCAGGTGGCTTATATATAGTAGGGCTGGTTTTGGCAATTGTTATACTTGCCTCAAGAGAGTATGTTCAAATTCTTGAACATAAAGGGTTTAGACCGAGTTTAAAAATCATTATTGCGTCAAGCTTAATTTTTGCGGGTATGGCATATTTTAACAGATTTGATTTGGTTGCTCTGGTATTTACTGTATGCTCCATTTTAGCATTTTTGTCAGTGTTGTTTAAAGGCAAACAACCATATATTGCAAATGTAGCAACTACAATATTAGGATTTGTATATTGTGGTTGGTTTCCGCTTCACCTCTTGTTCTTAAGAGATTTGGGTAGCCATCCCGTATACAACGGCTTTTTGAAACAAAATGTGACTGTAGAAGGGGCAAGTTATGCATTGTTACTCTTTTTTGCAGTAATTTTAACTGATTCATTTTGTTATTATGCAGGTTGTAAGTTTGGAAAACATAAATTATCAAAAGTAATAAGCCCTAATAAAACGATTGAAGGTTCTATCGGTGGTACGATTATGTGTTTGATTTTTTGCATGTTTTTCGGTCATGCAATTCAAATTCCTTGGTATCATTGTTTGATTCTGGGATTACTAATTGCTGCATTTGCACAAATTGGTGATTTATGTGAATCAATGATTAAGCGCGATGCTGGTGTTAAAGACTCCAGCAATATTCTTCCGGGGCATGGTGGTTTCTTGGATAGAACAGATAGTTATGTATTAACAATTCCGGTTGTTCATTATTACCTTTATTTCTTTGTTGTGAATAATTTTGTTGATTTGTTCAAAGGTATTTTCCCATGCTAGAAGAAATTTTTGGTGAGAAAAACGATTTAGTAAAAAAAGCATTGACTCACCCTTCTTATACTCAGGAAAATGATATCAGCTCTTTGGAAAATTACGAGCGCTTGGAGTTTTTTGGCGATTCAGTTTTGAAATTGTTTACTTCAAAACTTTTGTACGAAGCGTATCCAGAAGCTCCAGAAGGTGAACTTTCTAAAATTCGTTCCATTCTTGTATCTGACGCAATTTTAGCGCAAGTTGCAATAAAAATTGGTTTAGAAAAAGAGCTAATACTTGGTGCGGCAGAAGAAAAACAAGGTGGAAGAAAGCGCGAGTCGAACATAGCTTGTGCTCTGGAAGCGGTATTTGGTGCATATTATTTAAGCGGACAAAGTGCACGGATTGAAGCATTCATCAAAGAACATATAATAATTTTTGCAGATGATATTGATAAGCATTTTGAGAAATATAATGCAAAGGATATTTTACAGCAGTATACTCAAGGTTATGATAAAACACTTCCGATTTATCGTACTGTTGCGGTAAAAGGTCCTGCACATAAACCAATTTTTGAAGTAGAAGTTGAATGGCAGGGAAAGATTATTTCTAAAGCGGAAGGTAAGTCTAAAAAAGAAGCTCAGCAAAATTGTGCATTGGAGGCTTGCAGAAAACTCGGGGCTATTAAGTAATAAACTAATTCAACTAAACGTATGATTGCACATCAGTAGTGTTAGCATATAATTAAGGTGTGTATTGGGAGAGGATTTGATGAACAGACGTTGGTATGATTCAAATGAACACACGCAAAGAGCCTTGTCTCTTTTAAAAGACTTGGATGAGAACAAAAGAAGAGCTTTGTCCAGAGACTTGACTGCTGTTATAAAACAGATTAAGGAAATGCATGTTGAGGATGAAGATGAAGAACAGGATGTCAGTATTGGAATTGACAGAGTGCTCGGGCTTTATAAAATTTCAAATTCCAGAAGATGGTATGACAAGGTAAGCATTTTATCTTATGCCATGAAGACTATGTCAACACTTCCAAAAGAAGATTTTTATAACATTATGGAAGGTTTAAGCACATCACTCTCCGCGTAAGATTGATAATATTGTGTTTATTTTATTGCCTTCCATTTTATGTCCGCCATGTTTTAAAATCTGCAAACTATGCAAGTTAGGACACAATGTTGCAATTTTTTCTGAAGATTTATATTTGATTAATCTATCATTTTGCGCATGAATAATGTCTGTTGGAACTTGTGACTTTTTTATATGATTTTCTATTTTAAAGAAATTTGTTAATGGTCGTCGTAATATTTTAAAATTTTTAAACAAGAATTTTACAAGCGGCGGCATTCTTTTAGTAAACCAGAAATTGACATCGAACGGATGCTCTGCAACAGAGCCGAGTGGAGCAACAAGAACCAAGCGCCCAAGATTTGGCTTTTTGCTTGCAATTAATGCTGCAAGATATGATCCCATACTATGTCCTACTACAAAAATGTTTTCTTCTTTAATTCTCTTTTCATTTTCTAAATAACTCAATGCTGAATTAACATCTTCTTCAAATGAGTGAGAACTGATTTTACTTGCGTGATTTCTGCCAAACCCTCTATATTCTAATGCCAATACTGAAAAATCCGTATTATCAATTATAGATTTGTACAAATTCTGGATATTTGTAATATTTTGTGAAGCGCCATGAAGGTAAAGAACGTATTTATCGGGAATTTTGTTTTCTATATCCCAAGCGTATGTTTTTTCTTTAGATGAAACTTTTAGAGGAACTTCTTTTGTAATTGGTTTTAATTCTGGAGTTATCGGCATAATATTTCTTGCAGAAGCAATAAGCGAGCGTTTGAATATATCGTATGCATACTTAACAATAGGGTTTTTGCTAGGTGTTGCGAAATCATCTGAGACAGGAATTTTTGCCTGAAATCCGACAGAACTGTATGGCAACATCTTCTGGGCTGTATGTTGTCTTGAATTGTACGATACACTATAGTTGTTGATAGGTTGGATATTCATATAAGTGAAGTTTAGAATAAAAAAGTTAAAATATCAATAATTCTCTTTTGTTGCTTTTAACAATTGTTTATACTAAAATTCAAGGGTAAGGGCATATTTAGAGAAGGAGAATTATTATGTCAAGAAAACCAATTATTGCAGGAAACTGGAAAATGAACTTACTTCAAGCTGATGCAAAAGCTTTGTTTGAAGGAATAAAGAATTTTACAAAAGATTTTACTGCTACGCAATTGCCGGAAATCGTAGTTGCACCGGTATTCACATCTTTAAGCGTTGTAAGTGCTGAAAAATGTACTTGTGGTTGTGGATGTGACAAAATTGCTATTGCAGGTCAAAACTGTCACTGGGAAAAATCAGGAGCATTTACCGGCGAAGTTTCTGTTGAAATGTTAGCAGATGCAGGATGCTCTCACGTAATCATCGGTCACTCAGAAAGACGTCAATATTTCTCTGAAACAGATGAAATGATTAACAAAAAGGCAAAAGCTATTTTAGCAGGTGGTTTGATTCCTATTATTTGTTGTGGTGAAACTCTTGAGCAAAGAGAAGCAGGCGTTACTGATCAACACATCGCAACTCAAATCAGAGCTGCTTTGAATGGTTTGAGCGAAGAAGAAGTTGCTAAATCTGTTATTGCATACGAACCAATCTGGGCTATCGGAACTGGTAAGACTTGTGACAGCGCAGAAGCTAACAGAGTAATCGCTATGATTAGAAATGTTGTTAAAGAAGTTTCTTCTGTTTCTGCGGGTGATTCAATCAGAATCCTTTACGGTGGTTCTGTAAAACCTTCTACAATCGAAGAACAAATGTCTCAATCAGATATCGACGGAGCTTTGGTTGGTGGCGCAAGCTTGAAGGCAGAAAGCTTCAATGAAATTATAGCTAATACAATGAAAGTATCAGTATAATTATAAAATTTATCAAAAAAATCGGACTGAGTATTCAGTCCGATTTTTTTTTGATGTTTAACGCAACATTAGTTTGATATTTTTTATTCCTTTTACGTTAATGAAACTTTGTCAGTTTAGCTCGCTTGTGCAATTAGGACATTTTTTCGCCTGAATAGGAATGCAAGTACAGCAGTAAGGACATTCTTTTGTTGTTGCAACCTCTGCCGCGGTTTCTTGTTTGCACATTTTGTCTTTGAGCGTATTCATTGCTTTAATGATTGCGAAGATTGCGCATGCAACAATTAAAAAACTAATTACTGTATTAATAAACAAGCCATAATTTATTGTAACTGCTCCAGCTGCTTTTGCTGCCTCTAAAGACGGATAATCAACTCCGTACGGGTAAATTTGAAAATAAAGGTTTGAAAAATCAACTTTTCCCAAAATTAAACCAATCGGTGGCATAATAATATCTTTTACAAGAGAATCAACAATCTTCCCAAATGCAGCTCCGATAATGATACCGACTGCCATATCTAATACATTTCCGCGCAAAATAAACTCTTTGAGTTCTTTTCCTAAATTTTTAAACATAATACTCCTCTCTTTTTTTTTGTTAAGTTTTGTGAAGTTAAGTTTTTCTTAATATAGCTTTAATATAGATCTTTTGATATTTAAACTATAAAACTTCGTGGCAATTTAGAAATTTATGATTACTTATATATTGTATAGGGAATTAGTTATAAGTACAAGAAGAAAGAGGATCGAATTATGAAAAACATTTTATTTACTTCAGCAGCAGTTTTAGCTTTAGCAGTATTTACAGTTGTACCTGTACAGGCTTCTGTAATGGAAACTTTAATTGAACAAAATGAGGTTGTTAATCAACAAAGTTTTGAAGAAGACTGTTATCTTTCAGATGCAATAAACATAGCCTTGTATGACATTAATGATGAAGAAGATTATTGGGCTTTAGAAAACAACATAGATGAATTGTTATTGTATGACCCAAATGACGAGGAAGATTATCTTGCGTTAGAAACAGAAGAAAATTATGGAGAAATCATTTGTGTATTATACGATGAAAACGATGAAGAAGATTATCTTGCATTGGAGGCAGATACGGATGAATTATCATTGTACGACCCAAATGACGAATTGGATTACTATGCTCTAGAAACAGATGAAATTGCTTTATGTGAATTGTACGAAACAGATTATGTTTCTTTAAATTAAATTAGCAACAAATATAAAAAACTCCGCCGTGGTATACATAGCGGAGTTTTATAGTATGTTTTTCAAAATATTGTATACAATTTTTATTTTTTCATCGTCATTTTTAATTATATTTAGTTTTGATACTATGTAATCATACATTTCTTCATTTGTATTTACCGTAGAAAATTGGAAAATTTCATATAAATCCACATTAAGTACATTAGCCAATTTTTCTAATGTTACCAAAGTCATAAAACCTCGTCCGGTTTCAACATAACTTAATGAGGTTGTTGCAATATCAATTGCTTCTGCCAGCTTTTCTTGACTCATGCCTCTCTGCTGACGAAGATATTTAATTCTACTACCAAGTTTTTTATTAATTTCTGTCTTCATCTACATTATTATATTTTTTATAAAGTACTAAAACAAATACAACAAAACTATACCAGAATAGATTAAATATATTGACAAAATGTATTTAACCTAATATACTATATGTGTTATATATAGTAGTTAGTGTTTAACTAAGAGAAAGGGAAAAGATTTATGAAACGAAGTATGTTAAAAAGCGTAGTAGCTTTCGCAATTATTGCATTAACTTGCGCTCCATCTTTTGCTACTAATTGGGTTAGAATTGGTACGAATCACTATATCGATTCTGATAGCATTAGACCATCAACCAACTACGGTACTTACACGATGCGCACAAAATACTTAGGTGGAAGTGAACCGCTTGAAGTGATTAATGGACGCAACATTTACACAATTAAAACAAATTCTTTTGTAGATTGTACTTCAAACTATGCTAAAACTATTTCATATTCAGCTTATGATCGTTCAGGTCGTGTAGTTACAACCGGAAGAAATGTATGGAAACAATGGTATGATATCAACCGTCCGGGTTCAAGAGCTTATGAATCTTATGAGTTTGTATGTACAGACAAGTATCTTGACCACAGAGATGGTTATGGAAGCTTCTGGTGGTACTAATACAACAAAGCAATCTTGATTTCTAGCACAGCGAAACTTACATTTGTGAGTTTCGTTTTTTTATGCATAGCTAAAACCAAGATACTTGCTAGCAAAACATGTTCATGAAATAATTAAAATGACTAGTATGAAATATTACAAATCTTAATAAGAAAGGATGATATAAGAAATGGCTAGAAAAACTCCATTAGAAAAAATCAGAAATATTGGTATTGCTGCTCACATTGATGCAGGTAAAACCACTACAACTGAACGTATCCTGTTTTACACAGGTAAAACACATAAAATCGGTGAAACTCACGACGGTGCAGCTGTAACTGACTTTATGGAACAAGAAAAAGAACGTGGTATCACAATTCAATCAGCTGCAGTAACAGCTGAATGGAAAGGACACCAAATTAACATTATTGACACCCCAGGTCACGTTGACTTCACAATTGAAGTAGAACGTTCGCTCCGTGTATTAGACGGTGTAGTTGCTGTATTCTGTGCGGTAGGTGGTGTTCAATCTCAATCAGAAACAGTTTGGAGACAAGCTAACAGATACGAAGTTCCAAGAATGGTATTCGTAAACAAAATGGATAGAACCGGTGCAGACTTCTACAGAGTAGTTGACCAAATCAAAAACAGATTGGGTGCAAACGCTGTTCCTATCCAATTACCAATCGGTGCAGAAGACAAATTCACAGGCTTGATTGACCTTATGACAATGAAGGCTGAAATTTATACTAATGACCTTGGTACAGATATCAGAGAAGAAGAAATTCCTGCCGATATGGCTGAAAAAGCAAAAGAATATCACGATGCAATGGTTGAAGCTATTGCTTCTGAAGATGACGCTTTGATGGAAAAATTCTTTGAAGATCCTGATTCAATCACTGTTGATGAATTAAAAGCTGTTTTGAGAAAAGCAGTTTGTGATAACAAAATCGTTCCTGTTTGCTGTGGTACAGCATTCAAAAACAAAGGTGTTCAATTGCTTCTTAACAACGTAGTTGACTATATGCCATCTCCGGTTGATGTAAAAGCTATTGAAGGTGAATTAGAAGATGGAACTAAGACAGAAAGACATTCTTCTGATGATGAACCATTTTCAGCTTTGTCATTCAAAGTTATGACAGACCCATTCGTAGGTCGTTTAACATTCTTGAGAGTTTACTCAGGTGTAATTACTTCTGGTTCTTATGTTCTTAACTCAACTAACGGTAAAAAAGAACGTATTTCAAGATTGGTTCGTATGTATGCTGACCAAAGACTTGAAGAAACTGAAGTATACGCAGGTGACATTTGTGCTGCAGTTGGTTTGAAAGACACTACTACAGGTGATACTTTGTGCGATGAAAAAGCTCCTATCATCTTAGAAAGAATGACTTTCCCAGAACCGGTTATTTCTGTTGCAATTGAACCAAAAACAAAAGCAGACCAAGACAAAATGGGTATTGCTCTTCAAAAACTTGCAGAAGAAGATCCGTCATTCAGAGTTAAATCTGACGCTGAAACAGGTCAAACAATTATTTCAGGTATGGGCGAACTTCACCTTGATATTATCGTTGACCGTATGTTAAGAGAATTCAAGGTTGAAGCTAATATCGGTAAACCTCAAGTTGCTTACAGAGAAACAATTAGAGGAAATGCAGATCAAGATTCTAAATTCGTACGTCAGTCAGGTGGTAAAGGTCAATACGGACACGTTAAAATTAGAATTTCTCCGGCAGAAGAAAATGCAGGATTTGTATTTGAAAACAAAATTGTCGGTGGTGCTATTCCTAGAGAATACATCGAACCTGCTAGAAAAGGTATGGAAGAAGCTCTTGAGGGCGGTATCTTAGCTGGATATCCTATGATTGACGTTAAGGTTGAACTTTACGATGGTTCTTATCACGAAGTTGACTCTTCTGAAATGGCATTCAAGATTGCCGGTTCTATGGCAATCAAGGATGGTGCAAGAAAAGCTCAAGCTTGTATTCTTGAACCAATGATGAAGGTTGAAATTGAAATCCCAGATGAATTTACTGGTACAATCATTGGTGATATTTCAAGACGTCGTGGACGTGTTGAAGGTCAAGAACCTCTTGGTAACACTGGAAACGTAATCGTAAGAGCAATTGTTCCACTTGCTAACATGTTTGGTTACGCAACTGACTTGAGATCAAATACTCAAGGTCGTGGTACATTCTCTATGGAATTCCAAAAATACGAACAAGTACCTGCTAATATCGAAAAAGAAATTATCGAAAAAGCTGGTGCAGGTAAGTAATTTGTAAAAAGCTTAATGACGCGTCGGGTGCATTTATGCACCCGACGCGTTTATATTGTACTCATATATTGACAAATATTCTTAAACAGTAAATAATGTTTGTTTTATAATACCTTTATGGATATTTTTGTAATTGAGATAGTGGATGCGGATAACGTACATGAGGAACTTTTAAAACAGTTTCAGAAAAAAGAAATTTCTAATCCACAAAAATGGAATCAACATTGTTTTTCTTATTTGATGGTTGATAGAATTTTGCGTGATTTTTATGAAGTAGAAGATAGAGAAATTATCTTTAATGGACGAAAACCATTTCTAAAGAACAGACAAAAATTCTTTAGTATAAGTCACAGCAATGATTTTGTTGCTTTGGCATTTTCTGATTATGATTGTGGAATTGATATTGAGAAAATAAAATTGCGCGATTTTGGTGAAATCTCAAAAAGAATGGGATTTAAGTGTAATACATTGGAAGAATTTTATAACGAATGGACAAAGTATGAAGCTGAATACAAACTCGGTAAACCTGCGCAGAAGTTCAAAAAACTTCATTTTGATGAGTATATAATAACCGCTTCCAGTGTAAATATTCAAGAAGAATTTGAAATTTATATTCAAAACGGAGAGGTTTTTCCTAACGCAAATACCTGATATTACTAAAGTTTAGAATATTTTTGCCGATAATCATATAAAAGGAAGGAATGATTAATGGCAAGAATTATTGAATCTTCTACTAATGGAAGAAGAATTATTAAAATGTCTGTTGATGACATACTGTCTGTTGTGAGAGAATATCAAAGAATAGTTCCCAGATTTGCCGACTCGGAAAATATTAGAGATTTTTTAAGCGATACAGTAATATTTATACCGGAAGATTAAACTTGAATGGATTTGTGAAAAAATTTCGGTACCCTTTAATTGTAACAATTTTTGTAAAGATTACTAATTGGAAAATACATTAATCACTTTTTGGAGATATATACTAAAATGAAAGTATGGAAGAAAAATTAACAGAACGTGAAAAAATGGTACTTAAAGAATTGGTTGCCGGAAAATCTAATCCGGAAATCGCGGAGAGTCTTATTATAACAATACATACCGTTAAAATCCATCTGGAAAATATCTACAGAAAACTAAATGTACATAACAGAGTGCAAGCTACAGTATACGCGGTTGTTAACAAAATAGTAGATTAAAACAACGATTCGATAGGTATTAGTATGAAGCATCTCTTCGATGAGGAATGCTTAAAGTGGGTACAGTATTGTTCTTAGCGATATTCGGGTTTTATATTACACATTCCTACCCATTTTATAGGCTTGTTGTATATATGGTGTGCCGATGATTTCACCACGTTCGTAAACGCCCTTTGCATAAATTACACCCATTTCTTTTGAACCTTCTAGGCATGCAGCCAATCCTCTAAAGCATTCCAAGGTTCAATTCATTGTTGTTGCTTCATTTTCAGCGGCAGTCATTATGTAGTAAAATTCTTTATTCTTAAACTCCAACCATCTTGCAACCGTTCTATCGATTACGGCTTTTAATTGCGCAGAAATTGAGTAAAAATATACAGGACTTGAAAGTACAATTACATCTGCATCAAGCATTTTTTGTAAAATTTCAGCCATATCGTCTTTAATTGCACAAACTCCTGTATTTTTGCAAGCATAGCAAGCTTTGCAATAGCAAATATTTTGTCCTGCAACAAAAATTTTTTCAACATTGTTACCCGCTTCAACTGCACCTTTCATAAACTCATCACAAAGTGTGTCAGAATTTCCGCCTTTTCTTGGGCTACCTGATAATATCAAAACTTTTTTCATAACAAACTCCTTTGGGTTCATTTTAGCATAAAAAATATACGAGTTGACTAAATGTTAAGACAGACAGGATGACTGAAAGTAAAATTATAATGCGTCATGCTGAACTTTGTTTCAGCATCTTGCCAATTAGGCGTAACTACTACATTCAGGCAAGCCCCTGAAATAAATTCAGGGTGACCATAAGCTTGGATGTTTGCCAAACCAAACTGGACGAAACGAGACTTTGTTAAAATGTCACTTTATAAAAAGAATTAGATAAGATGTTTTTGACGGGTGGAACTCTCGCTGAACATTGTGGATACTGACTTGAACCAATTGAAAGCTTTGAGGAAGTTTTTAGCAAAGTTTCAAAAAAAGTAAATGAATAAAAGAGGATGACTTTTTAAGACATCCTCTTTTATTAAGTTTACTTAAGCAATTCTGCGTAGATTAATTTATCAAAATAGTACAAAGTCATCTGTACCAGCTGATCCATATCGATATAATAATCATCTCCTTTACGGTTATCCTTGCCACCCCAATTTTTATTAAGGTCTTCTACTCTATGGCTATTATTTCCTGTACCATAAGGACAATCAGAAGTATTGCTTCTTAACGTCTTTAGAGCAGCGAGTTGAGCTTTTTGGAATACACTTGTCACAACATCAGTTTCAAGACTTGAATACTTGTTCAACAAGTTATTTAATAATGCGCTCATCGTTGTCTGATAATCGTTATCATCTGTAGTATTCGCAATGTGAACTGTTCCGTCCGCATAAATGGTCGGTTCACCACTATATTTAATTCGTTCGTCATCACCCGCGGTTGTTTTTGTGTTGTAATGTTTTAATCCTGATGTTAATGCTCTATCAGCGTATGAAACTCTTTGAGTGAATACTTCCAAATATTCAGGATTTGTTTGAAGTTTATTGAGCATTTTTTCAAGATTTTGCATTACTTTATTAATGAAATCTGTGGTATTATTGCTTTGTGAAGAGTTAAAGCTATTATAAGTTGTAATCCAAGCTGCTTGAAGAAGCTGTTTTAAAACTTCTTCACCGCCAAGTTTTTCAAGCGCATCGGTAGCATTACGACTAATTTTTGATTTCAACTTATCCAATATTGTATTGAATACAGTAGTTGTACTTTCTTCTTGGAATACGATATTACCACCATTATCAACACCAAACTCTGTATGAATCGTCTCTTTATAACCAATTGCTTCTTTGCAAACAGCTACGATTGAATCAGCAACATCGTCAACACTATTCAATATTCCTGCTGCACCATCTTTTATATCACTGTTTCTTTCCGCAGTTTGAGATGATGACGAACTTCTACTAGGAGCATCTTCTGTTCTTGCAGCGAAAGTTGTATCTTTTGCTGCCGCTTTAAACAACTTATCAAAGTGGTAAAGGACAAGATCTACCAATTCGCTCATTTCTGCAGAACCGGTTAAAGTACCGGTCCAACGGCTTTTTGTATTGATTGTTGAGTCTACAGGAATATCGTTTGCTTTGATAAGAGCATTATTTTGAGCTTTTAAGAATAGTTCTTTCAAAACAGTCTTATCAATGTTTGGATACTTATTGTAAATGTTTTCAAGAAGAGCATTCATAGTTTCTTGGAATTTCTTGTCTGAAGCGTCGTCATCAAGATGCACTTCTCCGGTATCATATTCCTCTGGATTGCTGTAATTAATATTTTGTTCATTTATATGTGGCAAACCATTAGTTAAATTACTGTCCTTGTAGCAATCATCTACGTAATATGCTCTATATTCAGGATTCGTTGCAATTTTTGCTAAAATTGAATCTAAATTTGTCATTATTTTGTTTATAAAGTCATTAGTATTTGCTGCAGAATTATATGTTGTTTCGGAGCTAGCCTCTACCCATGCAGCTTGTAATAAATATTTTAGCGCTGATTCTCCGCCAAATTTTTCGAGAGAATCGGCTGCATAACGATTAATTTTTGACTTCAATTTCTCAAGTATTGTATTGAATACTTTTTCGGCATCACTACCGGTAGTAAAATTAATATTTCCCTCTGCGTCATAACTATATCCTACTTGGAATGAGTTTTTATAATTTATTGCCTCTTTACAAACAGCTACAATTGAATCCGCAACCTCCGCGATAGGAGCTCTTAATTCTTCTGCTCCAATACCTTGTAGTTCCAAAATTGTCATACCGTTATCATTATTGTCGTCTCTAGTTGGGAGTGTTGATGGGGTATCGCTAGTTGAAGGGGGATCGCTTTCAGTAGAAGTTATTGCAGCATCACTCTTTCCTAGCATTAAACCAGTTGTTTCAGTAGTATCAGTTTTCACAGTTTCTGCAATAGCTTTTTTTAAGTCCTCAAGGCTATTTATTTCTTTATCAGGAAAATCTTCTTGAATATTTATTTGGTTCATTGTATAAGTGCCATCAGCCATAGGAATAAAATATCTTACGACTGCGTATAGTTCTAATCCTGTGAAATCCTCACTTGTAATGGTATTTGGGTTATTTGTCGGCGCTTTTTGCAAATTACATCTAACTTCATATTCAGTTCCATTATATTCATATTGAACAACAATAGCAGCATCCTCATTGAACTTAATATAACTAATATTCTTTGCATCTAGTGTTTTTAAAAATTCTTCGGGACTTATTTCTCCTCGCATAAACTTTTTATTTAATTCTAGCGGATTAAACGTAACAGATGTGCTTAGATTTACATCTTGGACAGTAGAAGAAGTCGACTCTTTAGTATCAGTCGTCATATCCAACTGAAACGATTTTTTTGTGCATTCTTGGCTTCTTATTTTTTTACTACTATAATAATAATTATTTTCTATCATATGCCATATTCTCCTTATCTATTTTTCGTAATAAAATGTTTTATTTTTATTGCTGTAAACTAAATTTATGCAAAAAGCCTTTTCACTATCGATAACATTAAGTACGCAACCATCACACAATGAAAAATCTTGAACAGTTTTTTCTATTTTCCATACTTCATTTAAGTATTTTCTTGCTTCATTAATTTCTGTAATTTGGTTAAAATTTTCAACCTGTTCTATGATTTTTAACAAATCTGTATTACTTTTATCATTAGTTGCAGAAATTGCTGAATAAATTTTATAATTGTTAATATCCATATAACTCCTTGAAAATATGTTGGAACTTATTTTCTATACATTTGTACAAAAATGTATAGTTGCATACGTGTATTATCGGCATATTTTTGAAAAACTTTAGGATTTTTATAAAAATCGTTACAATTCGTAATATATTAGAACCAAAAGGCTTTATTTATCTACATTTTGTTTTTCTTTGTACCTTTTCTTCTCTTTATTTGCGGGGCAAAGAGAAGAAAAGGTACGGAAAAGAAGAGAAAACACGCAATCGCTTTCTACGCCCTCGTTTCACTCGGTCGTTTCTTAAAAATTGGGCATTCGCCCAATCTCTTCCGCTCACTATTGTTGCGCAAGCGCAACACGTTCGCGCAGTAGATTTATTCATTTGTAGGAAATGACGCTATAACTGGATTTAAACCCAATTTTTTCTATACATTTTTGTACAAATGTATAAAAAAATCCTGCGATGGAAATTTATCTACTGTGTAGAAGGGAAACTCATTAAAAAAGTTTGTAATTAAAAAATGCGCCTAGAGGGAGTTGTCTTGCTCGTTCGCGTATAACGGCAATTCCGTGAATTTGATATCGAGATTTTATCTCTCCTCAAATTCACTTCAGCCTCAGCTCACTCGCGCCGAACCCACGGACAAAGCTTTGCTTTGTGTGGCTTCTTCGCTTGCCAAAACAAAAGACCAATAAAAAACAGGGTTTTTACCCTGTTTTTTATTGGTGCGCCTGGAGGGAGTCGAACCCACGGCAGACAAGGTTTAGGAAACCTCCGCTCTATCCTACTGAGCTACAGACGCTTATTCTTTCTATCACTGGCTTGTAATTAACCCAGTCTGACGTTATATTAGCACATTCGCTTATTCAAGTCCAGTTATTTTGAATCAGTATTCATAAAAAACGATGCCGGAATCAAAACAAACGCGAGTAATGCTACTATCGCAAATGCGTCTACATAAGCAAACAGTGTTGATTGTGCAACCATTTGTTTATAAACATACGCGTTTGCTTTTGTGAGTGCAAATGCGTGAGAAGCGCTTCCCATAAATGTATGAGTTAATGATGCCATTTTGTTTTGAAAAACTAAGTTATAATTGGAAAGGTGGTCAACCAAATATCCTTGATGGATTTGAGAATGTCGTGCAACTATTGTGGATGACATAGATACGACAATTGCAACTCCTATTGTTTTACAAAAATTATGCAAACTCGCACCATTTGCGAGTTGTTCTTTAGGTAATGTTCCCAGTGCAAGTGCTGAAATCGGTATAAAAGTTAAGATAACGCCTACGCCTAATAGGAAATTTGGAATGGAAACATACAAAAACGAAACTGCCAGATTCACATTTGTATACAAAAATGTTGCCAATCCTAAAAAGAAAAAACCGATAGCAATTAATAATCGGCTGTCATAAATTCTCATTAAATGTGGAATTGCGAGCAACATTAAAACGCATGAAATAACCCTTGGTGCCATTGTAAATCCGCTGAGAAGTGCAGTGTATCCCAATACATTTTGTAAAAATTGAGGTGCTAAATACATTGTCGTAAATACAACCATGCTTACTGCTGTAGAAATTACGGTACCAATGAAAAAGTTTTTGTCCTTAAATAATCGAACTTTTATAAAAGAATTTTTGTTTTCTATTTCCCAAATAATCAAAAATGAGAGTGCAACGAGAGAAAAACCGCTTAACCAACATATCCAAGTGCAATCAAACCAATTATATTGTTGTCCTTTGTCAAGTACAATTTGCATTGAAATGAGCCACAAAATTAACGCTGTCATACCGACAAAATCCATTTGTTTTTTTGATGACTGCGGTTTTGTATCTTCAATAAATTTGCTGATTAAAATAAACGAGATAATTCCAACCGGAATATTAACCGAATATATGTAGTGCCAATTTAAGTTGTCAACCAAGAATCCGCCAAACGATGGACCTAAAATCGCGCATACCATTACGGCGAATCCGAATAAAGACATTGCAACACCTTTTTTCTCCGGCGGGAATGCTGATAACAAAACTGTTTGAGAAATCGGTGTCATCGGGCCACCGCCCACACCTTGAATAAATCGTCCTAAAACCATTATGTTTAGTGATGGCGCGAATGTACAAATTAAAGCTCCGAGGGTGAATATAGAAATACAAATTTTGATAAATTGTTTTCTTCCAAACAAACTCTCCAGCCAACCGGAAAGCATAATAAGACAGGCATTTGCAACCATATAAGAAGTAACAATCCACTTTGCTTCATCACTCGTTGCTGCGAAATACCCTGATATGTGTGGAATTGCAACATTTGTAGCTGTTGTTGCCAATGCTGAAAACGAGGTTGGCATCAGAATAGATATAGCAATTAACCAAATCGGAACTTTATGTTTTTCCATTTTATTTTACCTTAACTGTCGGAACAACACTCATTCCAGGAATTACATTCAAGCCGTCTATATTATCAGTAAATAGAATTTTTACAGGAATCCTTTGTACTATTTTTACATAACTTCCGACTGCATTTTCTGGAGGAAAAAGGCTTGCTTTTGCACCGGATGCCATTTGCAAACTATCTACAACCCCGTTAAATTTTCTACCTCCAAAGGCATCAATTTTGATTTTTACAGGTTGCCCTTTTTTCATATTTGCGACTTGTGTTTCTTTGAAATTCGCTACAACCCAGACGTCATTTTTTGCAATCGCAAACAATGGTTGAGCGATTTGAACGTAGTTACCCTGTTCTACTGTACGGTGAGTAATTTTGCCGTCCTGCATTGCATAAACCTTTGTATAAGATAAATCCAGCTTAGCTTGTTCAACTTCAGCCTCTAATCTTTTTATTGAAGCGGTGATTTCTTCTATGGAAGATTTTGCCGAATTAAAATTGTCACGACTGCTATCGTAATCTTGTTGAGAGGAAATTCCTTTTTCGTACATTAACTGATATCTGTTAAAATCCGCGGTATCTTTTTCGTTGCGACTTTGCGCTTTCTTTAAATTTGCTTTTGCTTCTTCTAATTTTGCTTCTGTTTGTTTTAGCTTAACTTGATAATCTACCGGATCAATTTCCAATAATAAGTCACCTTTTTTAACCAGTTGATTGTCCTCAATACAAAGTTTTACAACCGGTCCAGAAACTCTTGGGGCAACGGTTATAATATGACCTTCAACAAACGCATCGTCCGTCGATTTGTAAAATATTGAATTAATTGAAACAATTGTTCCAAAAATTAAAAGTATTAATGCTGTGATTGCGGGTACTACAACCCTCTTTTTTTCATATATGTGACGAGTGTCTTCTGCATCAATTTCATTTATACTTTGTTCGTCTGCCATTTTTATTTCCTTCTTCTTATATTTGTAAATGTACTAGTGTCCTTGCATTCTCATACACTTTTCTTAATGTATTTAATGTGATTTCAAGTTCTTTTTCGGTGATATTTTCTATAAGAATATCCCTTAAATCAACTGCTACAGGTTTCATTAAATTTCTTATTTCATGTCCTTTATCTGTTGCTTTTATTTTAAAAATCCTTCTGCCATTAGAAGCTTCTTCTTTAACAATAAGCTCTTTATCTTCAAGTATTTTTACCAGTCGAGCAACATTTCCTCTATCTTTTAGTGTAATTTCACAAATTTGTCTTTGATAAAGCTCACCATATTCAATTACTAAATCCAAAATCAAAAATTGTTCAGGAGTTAGTTCAAAGCCTTTTTCTGCAAAAGTTTGAGAAGATAATGCACGCGAAACCACGCCTGTATTATAAATTGTTGTTCCTATTCTTCTTCCAAATTTTATTTCCTGCATAATTTGATTTTCCATTTTTCTTGTGATGTAATTATAGCACAAGAAAAATTTTGAGGTCAGTTGTATGAAAAAATTTTTGATAATGATAGCGCTATTAATTACTTCTCCTGTATTTGCAATTCAGGCGGAATATATGAATATGGAGTGGTGGCAGAGGTTTAATGATGAAAATTTAACGCAAAATTTATTAACTCTTTATGAAAAAAACTATGACCTCAAAAATACAGCTTTGAAAATCAAGGAAAACGAGCAGATTGTAAGAATGCAATTTGCAAACGAGCTTCCGGGGGTTATTCTATCCGGAGAGTTGTCAAGAGATTTGCGCGCTCCAAGACAACAGTTTGGTGCAATGCGAATACCAAAATACTCTCAATATAATTATAATATTCCGATTACAGCTGGTTATGAGGTTGATATTTGGGGTAAAAACAGGTTACAAACGAAGAGCAAAAAGGAACAGTTAGAGATTATTAAACAAGCTGAACGCGCAACATGTATCGCGTTGTCATCAGATTTTGCTTCCGATTATTTTAACTTAATCAAAGCAGATAAACTTATTGAAATACAAGAAGAGTTGATTAAAATTCAAGAGAACATTTTGCAGAAACTTGCTATAAAATATAAGTGCGGGCTCTGTTCAATAACGGATCTTTTGGTACAAGAAAAAATCTTAACTTCGCTAAAAGAAGAGTATAATTTGCATTTGCAAGCTCGTGACGTTTTGGAAAATAGTCTAAAAGTTTATTTATCGGAAAGTGAGAATGCTGTTAAACGCAGTAATTTTGAAGAAATTGCGTTGTTAACAAATATTCCGTCGGATTATTCTACGGATATTATTGAAAATCGTCCTGATTTTAAACAAGAAGAGGCGAATTTGAGAAGAATTGGCTTCGATGTAAGAGTTGCAAAACGCGAGTTTTTGCCGACATTTACCATATTCGGACAAGTTGGTTTGAATGCTTATCATATAAGTTCGTTGTTTAATTCTCCGTCACATTTTTTTAATGCCGGAGTTCTGCCGACTTGGGATATTTTTGCAGGAGGAAGAAAAAGAGCTTTTTTAAAAATCAAAAAATATCAATATGAACAGGCTTTGAATGACTATCAAAAAACATTTCTGGTTGCGGTAAAAGAAATAAATTCAGGACTTGTTGAGTATAAAACTTCGCAAAAAAATTATGAAGAAATATTGAAACGTCTGGAAATTGAAAGTGAATTATATAACCTTGCAAATGATAAGAGACAAATTGGTGCCGCTTCTGATTTGGATGTTTTGTTTACAAAAGAATTATATCTGATGACCAAAAAGGAAGAAGTCTCAGGAAAAATTAACAAATTGATTTCCGCAATCGGATTGTATAAAGTTGTTGGCGGAGTTGATTTGTACAAAATCAGCGAGAATCTCTAAAACAAACTTTTTATACCCAACAGGATTAATAAAATTCCTGCCCCGATTTCAAGAGCGTGCGTTGGAATGTTTTTAAGCTTTCCGCCCAAACTAAAGCCAAAAATCGAATTTATAAATGTAATAAATGCAATCAGAAATGCAGGTTTGAAGATTTTGTTTCCGAAAAGCGAAAGTGAAATTCCGGCGGAAAAAGCGTCTATACTGGTGGCAATTCCGACTAACAAAAGACATTTTAAATCAATGCAAAGCTGTTTTTCTTTCTCTTTTTCAAATGCCTCTTTTATGAATTTTATACCCAAGTACGTAAATATCGCAAAAACGATAAATCCTGAGTAAGGTTCAATATAAGATTTTACAAAACCGGTTAAGAAAAATCCGATAATTGGCATAATTCCTTGAAATATTCCGGTGCAAATTGCAAGGCGAAAAGAATTTTTCATCCGATTTGAAGAATAGGTTAATCCGTAAGAAAAAGAAACAACACAAGCATCGATGGATAAAGCAATTGCTAACAAAAAAATTTCAAGATATGACACTGTTCACCTCCCAAGACTTCACAACGGCGGTATTGTAGTGTTACGTCCTCAGTTCGCCGGCTCTCCGCCGCCAAATTCAGACTTCACACCGGCTTACGCATTTTCCCGCCTGTCGAATCAAAGATTCGTTCGTTCCTTCGCATTCGCTCCGTCACAACGGCGGTATCGTAGTGTTACGTCCTCAGTTCGCCGGCTTTCCGCCGCCGAATTCGGACTTCACACCGGCTTACGCATTAAAACACGTCAGTTTTAATCGGATTTTTGAATTTTGTAATACTTCCTTGGAATAGAAGCTTAACTGTTCCCACTGGTCCGTTTCTGTGTTTTGCGATAATAATTTCTGCTTCGCCTTTGTTTGCAGCTTTTTCGGCTTGTTCTTCTTCGTCATTAGCATTTTTATAATACTCATCACGATAAATGAACATTACAATATCCGCGTCTTGTTCGATAGAACCAGATTCTCTCAAGTCTGAAAGCATAGGACGTTTGTCAGTTCTGCTTTCTACAGCACGAGAAAGCTGTGAAAGTGCGATAATCGGCACATTTAATTCTTTAGCAAGAATCTTCAGGCCTCTGGAAATGCCTGAAATCTGTTGCATACGGTCTTCTCGTCCTGTGCCTTCAATCAACTGCAAATAGTCGATTACGATTAAGCCCAAATTCTTTTCTGCCATAGCAAGACGACGACACTTAGCTCTTAAGTCGGTAATTGTACATCCTGCCGTATCATCAATATAGATAGGTGCTTCAGAAAAACTGCTCATTGCAACTGCAAGTTTTTCCCAGTCTTTTGCTTGCATGTTACCGGTTTTAAGTCTTTGTGTGTCAACTTCTGCTTCTGAACACAAAAGACGTTGCACAAGTTGTTTCTTTGACATTTCTAAAGAGAATATTGCTACCGGTGTATTTGCTCTTAGGGCTACGTTTTGTGCAATGTTGAGAGCAAAAGCGGTTTTACCCATTGCAGGACGGGCTGCAAGAATGATTAAGTCCGAGCGCTGTAAGCCGTTCATCATAGCATCCATGTCGTAAAAACTTGTCGGAACGCCTGTTAATTGACCTTTGTTGTTGTATCTTTCTTCGATTTCAGCATAAGTATCATAAACCAAATCTTTTATCGGACAAAGCGCCTGAGATGCTTTTTGAGAAGCAATGTCAAAAATTAATTTTTCAGCCATTTCCAAAGATTCTTCAATCGGATTTAAGTCATAGCCTGAAGAAACAATTTCTGAACCGGCATTAATCAAAGAGCGTTTAATCGCTTTTTCTTGTACAATCTTTGCGTAATATTCAACGTTAGAGGTTGTGATTGTTTTGTAGCTCAAATCGTTTATAAACGCTCTTCCACCAACAAGTTCGAGCTTTTGGTTTATGTTTAGAATATCAGATACGGAGACGATATCAATCTTGTCTTCGCCGTTGTATAGCTGAACCATTGCTTCATAAACATATCTGTGAGCCGGTTTGTAAAAAGATTCTGGCTTAATATGCTCTACAACCTTGTTCATACACGCAGGACTTACAAGAATTGCGCCTAAAATTGCTTCTTCTGCGTCAATGTTTTGTGGCATTAACTGTGATAAATCTTCATTTTGTCGTTTTTTGTTATTAGTAAATGATGCTGTCATAAAATCCTCTATTCTTATAGAGTAGCAGTAATAAGGAGCATGTACAAATGTTTTTTTACAAAACTTATTACTTGCATAAAGGTGAGTTTAATAGACGAGTTTGAATGCAGGAAAGACGAATTTGTAAATATTTGTAAAGATTTGTTCTAATATCCTAAAGTTTTCAAAAAAAATGCCGATAACATGAGTACGAAGAACAGGGACTAAGGATATGGCAGAAACATTTAATCTGAATAACTTTTTACAAACATACAAAACACAGACGTATGATCCAACGAAACTTCATGCTAATGCAGAAGCTAATATGGAAGCAAGACTTCAGCAGCAGGCAGAAGCAGCGGTTCAAGAAAGCGGATTTTTGACATTGACTTTGTCTGAAAAGCTGGCTGAGCTTGGAGTTGGCGAAAGAGTAATGCAGCAATTTGCCGATACAGCAATGGGCATATTGACAGATGCGATTAATCCTATTGGTGATTATCTTGAAAAATACGAAAATATTTTTGATCAAAGAGTATACAATTCTGAAATACAAACTTATGCAAAACAAATGTTCTTTGCATCTCAGGCTATGGCGCAAGAGGCAGCCGAAAATACAACAGGACAAAAGTTTGTTTATGATATGTAAAAAAGATTCCTCACTCTCATGAAAGAAGCGCGCGTTATAAAACGCGCGCTTCTGATTTTAGACTTATAATAAAGCGATTGCTTAAAGAGCAGCTTTAGCAGCTTCAACAACAACTGCAAATGCTTCTTTGTCATTTACTGCAAGGTCAGCAAGCATTTTTCTGTTAACTTGAATGTTTGCTTTTTTGCAAGCATTAACAAATCTTGAATAGCTCAAGCCTTGTTCTCTAACTGCTGCATTGATTCTTACAATCCACAAACGACGCATATTACGTTTTGTAGCACGTCTGTCTCTGTAAGCATACTTAAGAGCCTTCATAACAGCGATATTAGCTACTTTGAAGATTCTGCTTCTTGCGCCTTTGAAGCCTTTAGCAAGCTTTAATATTTTTTTGTGTCTGTTGCGACATACATTTCCACGTTTAATTCTCATTGTTCAACACTCCTATCTAGCATACTTCTTGTAAGGTAACTCTTTTGAAATCAATTTTTCGTGAGTTTCAGAAATTACAACATCTCCAAAAATCTTACGTTTTCTTGATTCAGACTTGTGTTGAAGCAAGTGACCGATACCTGCATGTCTTCTTGTAATTTTACCTGTGCCAGTAACTTTGTATCTCTTAGCTGCTGCACGGTGAGTTTTTAATTTTGGCATTTTGTTCTCCTTTCGTGGGAGTAAATAGTTCTGTGGGAATAGAAATCCCAAACATTGCTTTACACCCGCTTTACTACCATTCCGAGTAAGGCATACCACAGCACTATACTTCGGCATGATTAGTTTAATATGAACATATACTCATTGTCAAGTCCGTGTTCTAGTTCAACACGCATATTAGACTAAGCAACCTTTTTTGAGTGTATAGATTGTAGTGGGGGAAAGGTATGGCTTGGCATGAGACTACTGCAAAAAGGGAATAAGGGAATTGGTTAATAAGTGAATAAGAGGTATAAAAGTCATTCTGAGACAGATTTCACAATTGTCACTACTTATTTCAAAACATTTTTTGTCAACGAATTACTTAACACATACAAGTCGATTGGACTAATAACCGCTATTGTCGCCAATTGTATCAACCGCTTCAACCTTAATGTCAGTAATCAATTCTGAGTAAGAGATTACAACAATTGTCGGAATGTGTCTTTCAAGGAGTTGGAACAATGGTAAACGTATTCTTGGAGAGCACAAGATTACAGGTTGTTGTCCGATTGATTGGTGTGCTCTCATAAGTGTCATTGCGGTTGATTCAATTAAATCTTGAACCTGCATCGGATTTAGCAAGAACATTGTACCAAGTTCTGTTCTCTGACAACTGTCATCGAGAGTTTTTTCCCATTCAGGAGAAAGCGTTAATGCATATAGCACATGTTCTCTGTCAACATTGCTTAAACAAATCTGTCTGCCCAATGCAGCTCTCAAACGTTCTGATAGAATATCGGGTTCTTTAGAAAATCTTGCATAGTCGCACAGACGTTCAAATACAAATATAATATCTTTGATAGAAACTTTTTCTCTGATTAAGTTAACAAATATCTTACGCAAATCTGATGTCGAGATAATTGCAGGTACCAAGTCGTTAACAAGTGTAGGGTCTTGTGAACGGACAAGTTCCATAAGCTTCAGAACGTCAGTTTTTGTCATAACTTCGTCTACGTGTTTACGTACGCATTCTTGAAGGTGTGTAACAAGAACATCTGTTGCATCAACCGCAGTAACATTCTTTGTCGCTTTTGCATCTTCTTGTGAAATCCAGTAAGCTTGAGTTTGATATGTAGGGTCAACACCGATAATCGCATCTTCTGGAACAGATTTTTTTACAGAATCCCATTGGTCTGCAATGACCATGTATTTCCCTGGGTAAACAAAACCGGAAGCAACAACGTTATTACGAATAGAAATAACGTATTCGTTAGCTTCAAGAGCAGATGAGTCCATAATACGAATGTTAGGCAAAATGTAACCCAATTCGTCTGTAACTCTTTGACGTAAAGCTGCAATTTTAGCAAGTAATTGACCTTCTTGGTCAGGGTCTGCGATAACAAGCAAGCCCGCACCTACTTGTAAACTTAATACGTCAACACCAAGTCTTTCGTACATCTTGTTAGGGTTAACCAAGTCTTGCATATTTTGACGTACACTTTCCAATTGACCCAATTGGGATTGAACGTCTGCGTTAACTAATACAGAGAAGCCTGCTACAGCAAGAATTACCGTAAAAATTAAGAATGGAAGAAATGGTAATCCTGTAATCGGACAAGTAACTGTAATTAAGCCGAGGAACAATGCTGCAAAGAACAAAGAATACGGCTTTGACATAATTTGTGATGTTAAGTCTCCGCCCAACGAGTTGTTACCGGCAGATGCACGTGTCATTACGATACCGGCTGCAATTGACATTAAAAGAGAAGGCAATTGTGAAGCAAGACCGTCACCAATTGTTAATATTGTATATTTACTAACAGCGTCTGCAATCGGCATTTGGTTCATTAGGCAACCAATTGTCAATCCTCCAACAATATTGATTATAACGATGATGATACCTGCCATAGTATCACCTTTTACGAACTTCATAGAACCATCCATTGAACCGAAGAGACTGGATTCTCTTTGGAGATCTTCACGTCTCTTTACCGCTTCTTCAGGAGAAATTAAACCGGCATTAAAATCGGCGTCAATGGTCATTTGTTTACCGGGCATTGCGTCTAATGCAAAACGAGCCGCAACTTCTGCGATACGTTCAGCACCTTTGGTAATTACCATGAACTGCACGACCGTAATAATAAGGAAGATTACACCACCAACAACCATGTTGCCACCGGTTACGAAAGTTCCGAATGCGTGTACAACTTCTCCCGCATCTCCTTTCGCCAAAATCAAACGAGTAGATGCAATTGAAAGAACCAAACGGAACATTGTTCCCAAAAGTATAATAGACGGGAATGCTGCAAGTTCAAGAGGTTTTTGGACATACAAGGATATCATCAAAAGCACAATACCGAGGGTTATATTTAAGCTTATAGAGAAATTTATAACCCAATTAGGCATTTCCATAATGAGGATTAACACCAGTGTCATTACGAAAAGTGCCAAAAATATTTCTGATATTGGTTTATTTTGTTGTCCTTCTGCTGCCATTTTCCCCTATTACTTATTTGCTACCAACTGATGACTTACCTATTTGCTCATCCTTCTAATGCCTTTTTAATGATTTCCAATTGTGTGTCAATAGAGGCATCTACAATGCCGTTATTGGTTTGGAAAATACATCCGCCCTCTTCAATAGACGGGTCTGCAACGATATTGATTTTTGTATCAATACCGTATTGATAAGTTATGTTTGGCAAAGTATCTTTAATAAATTGCACTGCTTGAGGTTTTACTCTGATGATTATTTTCGGTTCAGATTTTGAAATCGTTTTTAAAACCTCAACAATTGTGTTTATCAGAACTTGCGGATCTGATTCAACTTCTTTTTTTATGATTTTTTGCGCTATGTTAACGCTTATTTCCAAAATATCAGGAGCAACATATTCAAATACATTGTTAGTTGCGTTCATAAAGTTCTTAATGTTATCTCTAAATACTTGAATATCTGATTCTGCTTGTTCGAGTCCTTTTCTGTATCCTTCTTCAAAAGCAGATTTTTTAATGGTATCTGCTTCTTCTTGAGCGCGAGATACCAAATTTCTGTCATCAATACGTCTGTAACCGCGTCTGCGAGACCCTCTTCTGCGTTCTTGACGTTGTGTAAAGTCGATGTTTTCGATATCAAATAAATCTATGTCAGGTTCTTTTGGAAGATTTGCATTGGGGTCAGGAACATAAGTTTCTTCTTCCTCGTCTTCAATTTCAGGATTAGTAATATTATCTGAAAAATCCGCAGATTCATCTATAAGCGGTTTCTCAACCGTTTCTACTACTCTTTTTACCTCCCTGTATTTTTGACTGTTTTTCTTAATTATCATGATTATTTACTATTATATACTATCTTCAACATATTGCGCAACAATGTCTGCGACTTTTAGCGGTAATCCCGAATATTCACCGTCATAAGCTTGTGCAATAAATCTTTTTACAAGCGGACGTTCGTTTTTAATTATTTTTTCGATTTTTTCTCTCGGTGCATTTTGGTAAATCCTTAGCATATCTCCTAATATATTTTCATTTGTGAGTTTGCGCTTGATTGGCAAGTATTCTTTCATTTCCTTAAGACACCCTGAAATCAAGTCACTGTCAATATGAGATTCTAAATCTGCCATATTCATATATTGAGAAATTTCAAGAGAATCGTTTGAATCAAATTTGTTTAGAATTGTCATTACTTTATCTTGTGAAAGAATTTTTAGCACGAGAGCAAGAGTCATAAGCTTCATCTGCTTATTGCTAATTCCTTGCGGCATAGTGGCAGCCTGTATTTCTTGACGTCGTTTATTGCGCTTTTCTTCTCTGCGTTTTTCGGCTTCTTTCATATTTCTTTCGGATTCTTCTGCCGCAGCCATTTGTTGACGTTGTTGCTCTTCTTGTGCTTGTTTTGCCATTGCATCAATGTTTGATTGATTTTCCGCACGAGCTTTTGTCTCTTCGTCAATAACTCCTTTTTTTTGCAGCTCCTCTATGCAAGAGTTGTAAACTTTAATAACGTGGTGTTCAACAGCTTGCAAAAGTTGTTCCTGAGGAATTTTTCTTATAACGGCTTGTTTTGCAACTTCAAAGATTGTGAATGCAATTTTTTGCATTATGCTATCCCAATATTGCGGCAGGATTCCCGAATGAATTAAGTCAATTGATTTGTGGAATGACCACTCTGCAATAACTTGCGTTATAAATACCGCTTGTTCTGCTGTAAGATTCATTTGTTCATCGTTGTATAGAGCTTCACCTGCAAGAAGAGTAAAATTTCCCAGAGTTTTTACAATATACTCTTTCTCCCTCTCTTCAAGTTCTGGTGGAACAAGCGTTTTTGCTTGTTCAGACATTGAAGCGGCAAAACCTTTATAATCAAATCCTTCTATTGGCATAAATCTTTCCCTCGTCCGGTTATGGTAAACCCAATTGTATTATACATCTTTAAAAGCAAATGAACCTCATATAATTGGGGTAATTTTTTATTCGGTTTATCCGCAGAATATTTCGTCTATATAGATGATTACAATTTTGCAGCAGTATATGATAATGGAGTAAAATATAGGGTAGATAGTGGGAGGATTAGGGTCTCATGTTCAACAATATTAATAGTAACGGAAGTTGGTTATTCCAAGGCGAAGCTCAAATAGGCAACGCGAGCAATGTTGTTAATCTTGCGTCAATAAGAGCTAATCTTCAAAAAAACGGTTATTCGGCTAACAATTGTGTTGATACAAGTGAAATATCATTAAATGCGATGCAATTGTTTCAACGAGATTTAGATATAAATAAGTTTACAAAAATTGCTACAAGTGATGAAGAAGATTTGTCACATATTGATATAATGCAAAAGCTTTTCGATGAGGGCGTTATAGACGTAGGTGATGATACAATTTTGTCAAAACTTGTAACAAATGAAAAGTTACAAAGTGATTTAGATTTACAAATGTGATAGAATACCTGTATGGTATCGTCAGATTTTTATGTAGAAGATAATTCCGATGTGGAAAATAAGACGCTTGAAGCTGCCAAGAAACATTACCAAAACGGTAAGTATTCGGAAGCGTTGAAGCTTTATTTAAGTTTGTTGAATGCGAGTTTTTCGTACAAACTCTATTATGAAATCGGACGTTGTTATTATAAACTTAATGACTTGCTGCCGGCAGAAGAATATTTTAAAAAATCTATCGGTTTGGAAGGGTTTAAGAATCCGTCATTCTTATATCTCGGTAATCTTTATTACAGACGTACGGACTTAAAAAATGCGATTGAAAATTGGATAAGTGCTTATGCCTACAAACCTGACGATGAAGCTGTTTGCTTGAATCTTGCAACATCGTATTTTTCAAAAGGAATGAAGTTTCAGTCGGTCTTTTATTACGAAAAATATTTGAAATATGCAAAAGAAAAAAACTCTTCTTATTTGACGATTAAGAACAGCATATCAAAGTGTAATGAAATTGGAAATGATTTCTTACAAAAGGCAAGACGTGCTTTGTCCTTGCGTGATAACAAATCGGCAATTGAGTATTTGACTTTTGCAATAAAAAATATGCCCGTGAATTTCGACATTAACTATATGTTAGGGCAAACGTACATGAATGAAAATGATTATATGCACGCGCTAATATATTTAAAGCAGGCATTGTGCTTAGACAATCGTTCGTTAGATGTTTTGCAAAATTTGTCGGCAGTAAATATTAACTTGGGCGATTATACTACTGCATATTGTATGATGAGACGCTTGTTACCGTTGGTTTTGCGAAATCAAACGGAATATTTAAAAACTGTTAAATTAATTAACGAATTGGGAAATTCGTTTGATGAGAACAGTTATCAAGGGCATTTGGAATGGGCGAAAAAGTATGATGAGGATAATAACTATCACATGGCTCTTTTTGAATACGAAAATTGTGCAATGATAAGAGAAAAAGCGCAAGAAGAGTTTTATGAACGTATTGAACGTCTTAAATCTTTTATTAATCCAGAAGCAAGGATTGTACGTGTTTGTTTGGAAAAGGGTGGATTTTTGCGCGGAAATGGAGATTTTAAAAACGCAAATAAGTATTTCTCAAAAGTTATGCTGCTTGCGCACAGAGAATCTCCGGAGTATAGATTGGCAAAATCGAAAATGACTGATGTGTAGTGTTGTGTTTTATATGGTGGTAAAGGGGTAAATGGGGTAAATGCATTGGATTGGTGCATAACTTCTAATTTAAAGTCTTTGCGAGAAAAAAAGAGGCGCGGTTTGAAAAACCGCGCCTCTTTTTTAATTTATTACTTAAGATTATTCTTGCTCATGCTTGCTTTTAATCCTCTCGCCAAGTCGTGGCGTCCGCTTTTTTCGTATATTGCAGTCATTGATTCTAAAAATTTAAGATTATCAATGTTTGGATTGCTTTGGTTTACAGGAGCTGTATTCACAGGAGTAGTGTTCTTTCTTATTGCCGTTTTTACTGCTGTCTGAGTAGAAGGTCCTTGTGGTTGGTTCATCGTTTGAACATTAACATTTACCCCATTTACACCATTCACCCCATTTACCCCTCTTAATCTTGGATTGTGGATAGGAACTTCTGTTTCATAAGGATTTCTGTTTTCCCTTTGATAAGCGTTTAATCCGTAATTAACTGTTGTAAACGGTTTTTCTGTTTGTAAATAAGATGTTCCGATAGGTTGAGTACCCCTGTACATTTCAATTTCTCTTTCATTCAAGCTTTGGCTTAAACCGATTTTCATATCAGGTTCTTTATGTTTGAATAATCTGATTATCGCGAATCCTAAAAGTCCGATTAATCCAAAAGAAAATGCTTTATTCATTGTATCTGCAATATTGTTTTCTTCTACGGAATCTTTAATTCCATCTACGGCGCTCGAATTTTTGAGTTTGTTAAACAGATTTGAAGTTTTTTCTTTTGTGAAATCTTCTTTGTAAATCGGAGCGTAGCTTTCAACAGGGTTGTTAAGTTTAAGGTTTTGAGTTTGAGGTTTCGGAGCAACAACAGGTGCTAAAGAGTCGAACGAAACGCTTGTTCCTGCTGCATTTTCTGCTTGGAAAAATATGCTCAAACCGTTGCCTTGCGGTTCAACCATTACCGTATCTACGTTGGAAACATTGTTGTAAACTGTGTTTAGATTTTTAGAAGCTCTGATGTCTTTCATGTTTAATGTAATTTGATTTGGTGCTTTAACAGTCTTTTTTACGTCAACCGCTCTGTCTGATACAAGTACAATATTGTAAGTATCTTTTACAGGTACGATTTCAATAGACTGTAAAACATTTTCTTCTGCACAAACAGACAATACTGATAAAAACATTCCTAAAAACAACAACGTTCTCTTCATAATAATATACTCTCTCTCCCTTGATAATAGTGTACATGATTGGCATGCCCATGCCATCAATCAAGGGGTTAAAGTTTGGAGTTGTTTATATAGACCATCTGGTTAATAAACTCTGCAAAATCAATAACTTTGTATCTGCCAAAAGAAAATAATTTCAAGGCAATTTCGCACCCGAGACAAGAGGTTAATACGATTTTTGCGCCTGAATCAATAACATTTTGACGTTTTTGGCTAAATAGCTGCTTCATAATCGAGTATTCACGCAGTTTAGTAACTCCGTTTAAGCCACAACAACTGTCATACTCTTTCATCTCAACGTATCTTAAATTTTTTGTGTTTTTGAGTATCCATTTTATATCGTTAAAATTTTCAATATTGCAGGGTTTGTGGAATGTTACTTTAACGTTTTTTTTAAGTTCAAGTTTGAGCTCGTTTTCACGTATGTATTCAAAAATATTTCTTATTGTAAGCCCATCTATTTTATAACCTTTGAGTGTTTTTTCGCAGCTTGCGCAAGTTGTTACGATTTCATTGATGCCGTATTTTTTGATTATTTTAATAAAGTTTTGTTTACATTTTTCGTAATTTTCTTTATCCCCTCTTACGTAAAAAGGTATTCCGCAGCAATCAAATTTTGGCTCAATTACTTCTATGTTGCAAGAATTAAGAAGTTTGGTTACGCTTCCTCCTCGACATCCTGAGAAAAATATAACCTTTTTATCAAACTTTTTACTAGGCATTTTAATCGATAGATTTAAACCTAGAAATAAAAGAAATATTCTTTGGATTAATGAAATTATTTTTTCAAACGGATGAGATTTAAAATGTTCTGCTTTAGCAGACGCAATAATATCAACTACGTTTATACCGCTAGGGCAAAATTTTGAGCAAGCTCCGCATTTTAGGCACATATCAAGGTAGCGATTCATTTTTGGAGTGAATTTTAATTCTCCTTTAATGAGTCCTTTTAACATGATAAAATGCCCGCGTGAAACTGTGCAGTCGTTTCCAGTTATTTTATAAATCGGACAGACCGATTGACACAAGCCGCATTTCGAGCAGGAATGGATATCTTCTTTGTATTCTGCTAATTGTTTCATATCTTATATTATTATAGTATAATTATAAAAAAGGAGTATGAACTATGCTTGCAACGACATCACACTTGGAATCTGACAGACTTTCCGCAATCAGAACAATAGATTCTGAAATAGAGACATTAAATGAATTAAAAAAATCTGTTGATTCGTTGAGTTTGACAAAAGCCCTTGATTTTATGCAAAATGCAAAAGGACGCATTATTATTACGGGGATGGGAAAATCGGGCCATATCGGGAAAAAGATTGCAGCGTCACTAGCTTCAACAGGTACTCCTTCATTTTTTGTACACCCTGCAGAAGCAAGTCACGGCGATTTGGGTATGATTACGGAAGATGATGTTGTGGTTGCAATTTCAAACAGCGGTGAGTCTCGTGAATTGATAGATATTTTGAATTATTGTAAACGATTTGGTATCAAATTGATATCGATAACAAAGAATCCGGAAAGCTCGTTGGGTAAGGCCGGAGATATTATTTTACAGCTTCCGAATATAGGTGAAGCTTGCCCGTTGGGTCTGGCTCCGACAAGCTCAACAACCGCAACGCTTGTCTTGGGTGATATTTTGACAATCGGTATGATAGAACGAAAAGGTTTTTCAAAAGAACAGTTTAATGATAGACATCCTGGTGGCAAACTCGGTTCAATCCTTAAAAAAGTTTCAGATATTATGCACACTGGACAAGATATGCCGATATTGGATGAGAACGCAAATATGCAAGCGGTTCTTTTGGAAATGACATCAAAACGTCTTGGCTGTGTAGGTTTTGTGGATAGTAACGGCAATCTTTCGGGAATACTTACCGATGGAGATTTGAGAAGATGTTTATCCGCTCAAATTCTGGATGAAAGGGCTTTGGATTTAATGACAAAAAATCCAAAAACGATTGCGCCAAATGCTATGACTGCTGAAGCATTGAAAATTATGCACGAAAAGAAAATTACAAACTTGTTTGTGTTAGAAAACAACAAACCGGTTGGTGTAATTCATATTCACGATTTGTTAAATAACGGAGTTGCTTAAACTATGGATATAAATGCTGAAAAGAAATTTGCAGCAGGAATTTCTATAACATCAAATGCATTTATAATACTTACAAAACTTATTGCAGGTGTGATTTCAGGAAGCATAAGTATCATTTCGGAAGCGATACATTCGTTTTCTGATTTTTTGGCGTCGGTGTTAACTTTTTTTGCCGTAACTCGTTCTGCCGAGCCTGCCGATAAAGAGCATCCGTTTGGGCACGGTAAATATGAGGATATGTCCGGCTTTATAGAAGGCGGATTGATTATATTTGCAGGATTTTATATTGTTTATGAAGCCACTTCAAAGCTTGTTTTGGGGTATTATGTAAATGCGGAACCTTTGCTTGGAATATATGTTATGGCATTTGCCGTTATTGCAAATTTTCTTGTTAGCAGATATCTTTTTGTTGTTGCAAAAAAGTCGGATTCAGTTTCACTTTATGCAGATGCGCAACATTTGAGCACTGATATCTTTTCCTCGCTCGGAGTTCTTTTGGGATTATTGCTGATTAAGTTTACGGGGTTAACCATATTAGATCCGATAATTGCGATTGTGGTTGCTGTTATTATTCTAAAGGCGGGTTTTTCTATTGCAAAAGACACTCTGAATAATCTTTTGGATGGTTCAATTCCTTATTGCGATATTCAAACGATTGAAGATATTGTAAAGAGTAATATTGTAATTAAAGGGTATAAAAACATAAAAGGTCGAAAAGCCGGACAACGAAAAGAAATAGAAATGACGCTTTTGTTTAATCCTGATATGAAACTCTCTTGTTGTCACTCAATTTGTGATCAAATAGAATGTGAAATCAAACAAAATCTTGGAAATGTATCAACGATTATTCATGCAGAGCCGATTGAATAGAGGTGGAGTTGCACTAAGATTTTGTTCTGATTATAATCAAAATTACTATGAGTATTGTCCAAAAATCACAAAAAGCATTAGAATACGATAAAATATTGGCTGAATTAGCAAAGTTTTCCAAAATGGAACAATCCAAAAAGCTTTGTTTGGATTTAACACCGTTTGTAAGGCCGGAAGATATTAAACGTCAAATAACATTAACACGTGAAGCGAAGGATGTTTTAGATTTGGCGCGAGATATACCGATTGATAAAATACCGGATTTTCTGAAACTAAGAGAACGGAATGAGTATTTTGTAGAAGAAGAACTTGTTGATATTGCACGCGCAATGCGAACATCCAGAATAGTGCGAAATTTTTTGAAGGAAAATCTACCTTTTGATACGCAAATGCAAAAACTTGCAGATTTGTTGTATTCAAATAAAGAACTTGAAGATTCTATACTGGATATGTTTGATGATAATTACACAATCAAACAGGATGCGAATGCTGAGTTAAAAGGACTTTATTCATCTTTGCGCGATACGGAAGGGAATTTGAAACAACGTGTTCAGGATTTGATGAACTCTCCTGAATTTCAAAAGCATTTGCAAGAAAACATTTATACAATGCGCGATGACAGAATTGTTTTTCAGGTAAAAGCATCTGCAAAAAGCAAAGTCGGTGGTATTGTGCACGATGTTTCAGCAACAAATAAGACTTTTTATATAGAACCTGCTCAAATAGTTCCTATCAATAATAAGATAAGGGAACTGAAATCAAAGATTTATGCAGAAATTATCCGTATTTTAACCGCATTAAGTAATGAAGTCCGTAAAATAATGGACGATTTAATCAATACGGAACATTTGTTGGCAGAAATTGATTTTCATTTTGCAAAGGCACGTTATGCGGTAAAAACTCAAGCAATAGAGCCGGAAGTTAATGAAGAAAAAACAATAAAAATTGATTTGATGCGTCATCCGCTTTTGATTGGTAGAGTTGAAAAAATTGTAGAAAACGATTTTGAAATTGGAGGTGAGTTTAAATCGGTTATAATTACCGGTTCAAATACCGGTGGAAAAACTGTTGCATTAAAGACTGTCGGACTATTCATTCTGATGATGAAGTCGGGAATGTTTCTACCTTGTGCAGAAGCTCATATTTATCCGTTTGAAAAAGTTTTGGCGGATATAGGTGATGAGCAGAGTATTTTGCAAAACCTTTCAACATTTTCTTCGCACATGACAAATGTGATTGATATTTTGGAAATAGCTGATAGCGAAACCTTTATTCTTATTGATGAATTGTGCGCAGGTACTGACCCACAAGAGGGTGCAGTTCTTGCGGAAACGATTTTGAAAGATTTTGCGAAAAAACAAGCTCAATCTATTATTACTACCCATTATGGCGAACTTAAGACATTGGAATACACTGATTCGTATTTTAAAAATGCGAGTGTAGAGTTTGATGTCGAGTCGTTGTCACCGACTTATAAGTTAATAATCGGTATTCCGGGATTGAGCAATGCAATTTCGATTGCGTCTAATTTGGGTATGTCAGAGGATTTGGTGTGGAAGGCAAAGGAACTTTTGATTACACAAAGGGATACTTCATCCTTGGTGGTAGAACGTTTGCAGGATACTCAGCAAAAACTTGATGTAAATTTGAAAGAAGCAGAAGCGAAAAATGCGGAAGCTGATGAATTGAAAAAACATTACGAAAAAGAATTAAATCAGCATAAGAAGGATAAGAAAAAGTCTTTAAAAGTCATAAAAGACCGCTTTGAAGGACAGTTGGATTCAGCCAAAGATGAAATCAAAGAAATTTTAACGGAACTAAGACGAGAAAAGTCGGAGAAGATTGCGCGTCGCTCTTACGCACGGCTTGCACAGCTTGAACAGAATTTCAGAGCGGATTTGCACAATTTGGAAGAAAAAGAACAGTATGCAGAACTCGATTGGTCTGAGGTTCAACTAAATGACAAAGTTATGATTAAGGATTTGAACCAACAGGTTACGGTTTTGTCTCTTCCGGACAAAAATGGCGCGTTGTATATTCAAATGGGAATGATAAAAACGAAGGTCAAGAAAGAAAAGTTGGCAGTATATGATTCTCAACTTGCGAAAAAAGTAAATCTTCCGATGGGAGCAATGAAGAAGGAAAATTCGTTTACTCTTAAAAAATACGACATATCTAATACCTTAGATTTACGTGGAGAGCGTGTTGAAGAGGCATTGGATGAGTTGGAAATATATTTGGATAAAGCAAGCTTGGCAAACCTTTCGCCCGTATATATAATTCATGGTCACGGAACAGGTGCTTTAAAAGCTGCTGTCAGAGATTTTGTCTCATCCTCACCTTATGTTGCGAAATATCGAGTCGGTGAAGATTCAGAAGGCGGCGACGGTGTTTGTGTTATCGATATAAAATAGTTTTTCTAAATTTTACCGATAATTTCTGCTTTGAGCGCTTCTTGAAATTCTTTTCGATATAAAAATCCCAAGTGTGAACCGTTGCTGATACAGACCAATTTGTCTCCTGCCAAAGTTTTAAGCCTAGAAATTTGCGATTCTGTAGTAAAGAAATCGTCCGGTGAATGATAAATTCGGTAATTATCATTGTTTACAAAATAGTCGGAAAGCGAATAAAGGCTTGAATCGTATCTAATGCTTTCGAGCGAATTGCCGTCAAGCAGATATTTTTCAACATAATCTTTGTAGCTCATATTGTTGATTGTGTCATAGATATCTGTTTTTTGCCCCTTTGCAATATTTTCTATTGTAAAAACCAAATCCGAGAGTTTTTGTCTTAACAAAAATGTAGTAATAAGTTTTCCTTCTTGTTCAGTAAAGGGAAGTTTGCTTATTTCAAAGTTTGGAGTGGAATCTTTCAGTTTTGTTATTTGTAAAATTTTGGCAGCAGTTATTGCAGTTTTGTGCTTAACTTCAGGAGTGTTATTTTCTAACTCTTCGCTGTTTTTATCAAGTTGTTCAACAGCGTAAACCAATTCAACCGGCGGACTTATTGCGATAAATTTGCTAACTCCGAGTGTGTTGTTTTGGCTTTCTTTTTCTGCGACGAATAATGATGAAAGCGCGCCAAATGATGTTCCTACGATAATTTTATCTTTGAATTTGCAATCGTATTTGTTTTCTAATTGATTAAGTATTTTTAAAGTTACCAGTTTTAAGTTGTCGGCATCGACAGATGGTACTCCCGGGCAGTAACCTTTTTCCATGCTTTTTACAAATTCCCAATGAAAATGGCTTCCCAACATAACGACAGAGTATCCTTCGTCATAAAACATTTTTGCAAAAACAGTGTTGTGGTAAGTTTGACAGCCTTCTCCTACCGATGGATAAAGGATTATCAATGGAGAATTTTTGTCTCTTTGCATAATGTATCGAAATTTATACTCTTCTCTTTCCGGAATAATTGAAACAGATGCGGTTTTAATTCTTTTGGCAAAGCTTCTGTTCCATACGGAAAGTTCGTTCCAGATTGATTTGTTGATTTCCGGATTATCGAATAAAGCTGTTCTCATCGAATCGACGATTGGCGATTGAGAATTATAATCGCTCAAAATTATATCAGGCTTGAGTGGTTCTTTTTTGATAATTTCTAAGTTTTCAATGTCATTAATATCGGCAGCGGCTCCGGTTAGGCCTTCATCCGCTTCGCTTTTTATAAACGAATCAACTTCTTGTGCAATCTCATTATTTTCAGTGTCAACAAGTTTTGCTTCTGTTGCCAAAAGGTCTTGTCTATCCAGATTGCTGTTTTTAATGTAGTTTTCTATACCATATAATTTCTTTTGTATGTCATAAGGGTCGGCATAAGTTGATTCGAGCATTTTGGCGATTGGTTGCATATAAGAGGTTCTGTTAACCATCAAACCGAATTTTACTAAAGCGGTAATGGGGCTTGCTAAGTACACTGAAGGATCAAGGGCTGCTTCTAATGTTCTACCGCACAACGAACGTGGTGTGCAAGCGTTCAGAACCGGCATAACCATATAAGTTCCTGATTTCATTTTACATTTGCAAAGTGCTTGTTCCATATTTTCATTGGTAGGTTTAATTTTCAAAAATTTTGAGGCAGGGTCAAACATTCCTCCCAATCCGACAGTGGAATTTGTGAGAAATCTGATGGTTTCATTTTTTATTCCTTTGCCGTCCTTTTGCAGAATACAACTTGCTAATCTTTTGGGGTATTCGATGTTGTTGTAAGCGCTTTGTATTCTGTTCATTCCGTACTGAGGCATTATTGATGCCCAAAGAATATGAATTGGTCGTGCAACAAATTTATTTAATTTGCTGTTAAGGTTAAACATTTTGCGGTTAAATCCTTCTAATTTATCTTCTCCAACGTACATTTGAGCATAATCAGGGTATTTTGTTCCTTCTGCAAGTACAGGGAATGCAAAATTCATAAATAATGTTAAAGACAAAACAAAAGTCAAAAATTTTGGAAACATATATCACCTCATCCAAAATTGTATTTGATGAGATAAGAATTTTTTATTACTCAATAGGGCATATCAAATTGATGGCATTAACAGACAAAAAAGGAGAGTGGCGGAAAATTTTTCAATTTTTCCGCCACTCTCTCAAAAACTTTTTACATCGAAATTATAATTCAAAAGCTTCTTTTATTGACTTGTTGTAATCAGGTCTGAGTATTCCTTTTTCTGTTATAATTCCGGCAATCAATTCGTGCGGAGTAACGTCAAATCCGGGGTTGATAACATTTACGTCAGGAGTGCAAATGATTTTGCCGTTGATGTGCGTAACTTCTTCTCTTGAACGTTCTTCAATAACAATTTCGTCTCCGGTTGCAATTGAAGTGTCAATTGTAGAAAGCGGTGCTGCAATATAAAAAGGTATGTTGTGGTATTTTGCAGCGATTGCAACGGTATATGTTCCGATTTTATTTGCTGTATCGCCATTTGCAGCAATTCTGTCTGCTCCTACTACGACCATGTCAATCATGCCTTTTTTCATAAAGTATGAACACATTCCGTCAGTAATCAAGGTTACAGGGATTCCATCCATGGCTAATTCAAAGGTTGTAATTCTTGCACCTTGTTGACGCGGTCTGGTTTCGTCTGCAAACACTTGTACCGTATTATCTTTTGCAAATGCAGAACGTACGACTCCAAGTGCTGTTCCGTAACCTACTGTTGCTAATGCTCCCGCGTTGCAGTGAGTTAGAATAGTTGCTCCTTTTGGTACAACTTCTGCTCCGTAATCCCCGATTTTTTTGTTGATTTCAATATCTTCGTTTTCCAATTTAATACCGTTAGCTTTAAGCTCTTTAATAATTCCTTTGATATCGGATTTTGAATTTCTTATAACCTCTATTTGTTTTTCACATGCCCACATAAGATTTACGGCTGTAGGGCGGGAAGTTTTCATGTATTCGGCTTTTTTGATAAGTTTTTCAACAAATTCTTCTCTTGAAAGGTTTTCTTGCGCAAGTTCTTGTGCGTATAGAATTACTCCGTGCGCACCTGCAATGCCGATAGCCGGTGCTCCGCGTACAATCATGTTTCTGATTGCGTCAAACATTTCGTCGCCGGATGTGATATTTACAAATTTGTATTCATAAGGGATGACTGTTTGGTCAACCATTTTTGAATACGTGTCTACCCATTCTATTGTTTTTATTTTTGACTTAAATTCCATTGCTATTCATCCTTTTTTTCTTTTTATTTGATTTCAAAATCAACGCTGGAGTTTTGGTTGTTTTCTTTTTTTACTCCGGTAACAATTTCATACACGTAAGCGGTTACTAAGCCTACAAATCCGTTGAATAATGCTGCGATGCCTGCCATAAATATAATCAGTGATACCATTACTATAAAAGTGCCGAAGTCACCCATAAAAAATCTTAAAAATCCGAGAGTGTATGTAGGGATTAACCAACCCAAGAGCATACTCACCGGAGCAAAAACGATTGAATATCCGATAAAAGCGATAAAACCTATGATAGAGCCAAAAATGCAACCTTCTCTTACGTTGATAATTCCGATTAAATCGTTTTGTTTAAGATAAACGAGTATAATTGCAGATAGTGAGAATGTTAAAATCAGAATGCTCAAAATAAAAGTCGGATAAGAAAGTAATCCTAATAATCCCAGAAGTGCTCCGGCAAAAGCGCTTAATGTAGCCAGTTGTTTTAGTAATAACAAATTCATTTTACCCTCCTCTTATTTAGAGTATTATTTGATTGTGTATAACACTTTCAATTTTTCTTATTATACATCAAATCTTAGTATTTACAAACGTCAGTATATATGCTATTATATAATTACGCACAATTGTCTGTTTGAGCTGCGCTGGAGAGCTATTTTAACATGAGCATATTAGACTTTAAACAAAGTGATAACGCACGATACGGCTTTACTATTGCCGAAATACTTTTAACCCTAGCTATAGTTGGAACGATTGCTGCTTTAGGTATTCCTATGCTTGGACAGCAAAAGATGAAAAAGCCTGAGCAATTGAAACTGACACAAAAACACGGAACTTTTGAGTGCTATTATTCTGCGGGCGCTCTTCACAGTTATTATGCAGACAGTGTAGAGAATCCTGATGGAGTAATTGATCAACATCTTTCGGGTAGTGCGTGCCAGTTTACTCCGCCTGTTGGTGCAGAAAACTTTATTGTATATGCAATTGGTGCAGGTGGTACCGGTGCTGCTGGTATGAACGGTCAACCTTATTATACTTCTGACCCCGTGAGGAAAGAAGGTCGTATTCAGACCGGACCATCATTTAATTATTCGCTTACTAATGCAATAAGAGAGTGTCCTTGGATTAAGACATATTGGGAGCGCCAATGGGAAAGAGGTGCATCACCAATTAAATATACTCTTAAATCTCCCTTAGGTTCCGGAGGTTATGATGATCGAAAGTATATTCGTCGGAATTATGATGACAATGGTGTTTTAGGGGAAGAATGTGTGCGCAATTGTACTATTATAGATCCAAACCGCTGTAACGAACTCTGTATAAGAAACATAGATGCAAAAGGTGGATATGGCGGGTATGGCGGCGAATTGGTTGCTTCTGTAAAATTGCGTCTTTATGACGATGTTGTTTATGAGACATCAAGTGAACATACAAAACTACAATTTAATGGTAATAAGTATATATTGCTAAAATCATCTGAGAACGGTGGTGATGGCATTATTGATGATGATTTAATCGTTACACATGGGCTTGACGGCAAAGGATATGATCAGTTTAGTTCAATTCAAGCTGTTTTGAATGGTGGTTATGCGGAAAAAGGTAATAGCTCTGATATGACTTTGAGTTCCTTTGCGAATACGACACGTAGAGAACCTTATTCCTATGGTGCGGCCAATAAAGTTCGTAGCATTCAAGCAGGGACAATTGAAGCAGAACCTTCATCAATACCGTATTATTCTATTTCTACCGGCATAAATGCATACTTTGGTTTGGCGGGAACTGCCGGCAGCACAAGTATGAGAGTTTATGAAAAATTGCCATCAGGAACTGCTTTTCAACTAATTCCTGCATCAGGTTCTTATGAGCCTTCAGAAGTTAAAGTAATGATAAATAACCAATGGACGCGACTACTCAGTGCTTCGAGCGGGGCTGACGGTATGGCGGTTCCCAAAACTTTATCAGTTGATAAATATGATAGCATTTTCCCTCGAGAATATAGAGCTGTTGATTTTGAGGAAAAATTTCCTGCTTTTTCTGCATCGCACGGTGTGGGTTATAATAGCCAACTTGCTACAATGCAAGAACTTCACCCAGGAAAATCCGGTGCCGGTGCGTATCCGGTTTTGAATTTTGTCGAAGCGGCGAATTGTGTATATATGATACATGATGTAAATGTTGGTGAAGGTACTGTAAACGAGATTGATTATCCTGCTCCGTATTTGTGTTTTGACGGCACTGAGGCTATTTCAAATGGCCAAGGCTATTATTGCGGGCAAGGTAACAGTGTAGGTAATCCGGGGGCGATAGTAATAAAATGGTAAAAAAAGGATTTACTTTAGCAGAAACACTTATTGTAATGGCAGTTATATCAATTTTGTTTTCAGTCGCGGCGAAAGTTATTACAACTAGGCCGAAGTACAAAAAACAAAGCGTTTCACACGGATATTTTGAGTGTTATAAGACAGGTGGTGGAATGTATCAGAGAACCGTTCGTGATGAGGTGGCTACTGCTCCAACGTCTGTTGCGGATGAATGTGTATTTACACCGCCAAGTGGCATATCCTTTTTTAATATTCATTCTCGGAATCCGAATGCATCGAGATTTGAACCAGTTATAAATAAGCGTTTACGTATACGTTTAGGTGAAAGTATAGCTTTCTACGATGGTAATAGCAACAGCTATCTGTTGGAGAGTGATGGTGTGAATACTGTAGATGGTGCAGATGCTTTTTATCAAACGATATATCCTGATTCGCAATTGTATAATGGCGCAACAACGGGCGTGATGATAAGTTGGTAATTTTTTCAAACGAGGTTAATATTTATGTTTCATGATAATAAATTAAAATCAGGTTTTACATTAGTTGAATTGATGGTTTTCTTTGTTTTTATAACATTGTTGTTAGCTGCGTCAACTCCGCTTATTACAAAAAGAGTGAAGAGTTTACCGGCAAGGGTTTATCATGGAACATTTGTGTGCTATAGGGGTGATGATGGGCAATTACGCCAAGAGTATTACAATACTGTAAGACGGGTTTCATCTGAAGCTGTTGCGGAATGCCGTTTTGAGCCTCCTAAGAGAGCAAAACTGTATAAAGTAACAATGGTTGGTGGCGGTGCCGGTGGGTATGATTTTGTCGGTAGCCGTACTGTGGAGGAAGATGATAGGAACGGAAGGTATGATATCGGCAGAGGTTTTGCCTGCTATGGTGGTAGTAGTATGAGTACTTGTTCGTATGACCATGCTGCTCCTACCGGTCAGCAACTAAGAAACATTTTTGAGGGTCAAAAATTTACTGAAAAAGCTTTAGTAAGAGGCGCCGGTAACGGTGAGTATTTAACGGTTACGTACACACCATTGAATGATATACAGTTTCAGGTCAAAGACAATGAATCGGCTTACATCAAAGATCTTTTGGGTTCCAAAGAGCATTTGCCTTCAAAATGTAATGATATAAATATTACGTTATCAGAAGATGAGAAAGCTATTTGTACACTTGATGCAGAACAACGTGAGGCTGCAAAAGGCAAAAGAAACGAGATTATTCTAGCTGTTGCTAATTGTGGCATTGAAGGTGGTAGTTGCTATGCTACAGCTGGACAGAATAACTTGAAAGCAATCGACGAAAAAATGACATACAGTTATGCAGCAGCTTCGAAGACTGGTGCAGTAAAGACTGCGGAAGGTGGTTCTGGTGGTAAAGGCGGATACATTGTTTACTATGGTACAATTGACCTTATCGACCATTCTAAGGGGATTAGTCCAATAGCGCATTACGTAGCTAATGATGAAATTGATTCCTATTTGAAATCTCTAAAAACTCATATTTCAAGCGGTGCTATGAGTACTACTGCAGATTATGCAGTTTGTAGTGATTTCACTTCGAACTATTCCTATCCGAATATGTCTAGCACAGGTAACTGGAAGAGTGGGAGCTATAGTGGTGCTACGCCTGTACACGAATCATCAAAAGGTGAAAAAGGCAGTGATGTCTACTGGTACGATGCTATAAAAGTGTGGGAACATTGTGTTTCTGTTCTCAATACAGCTACCGGTGGAGAGGGTGCTAGGATAGATATTGAAAATTCAAATCCAGAACATTTTGTACTTTATAGAGGTCAAAACGGTACAGATGCTTCTGGGCTAGAGGGGCATGTGCATACAGCTACATATCTTGGAGACGGACATTCTTTTGCATTTACTACTAGTGGGGCTAGTAAATATCCACATATGGAAATTTTAACCACATTATCACAAGTGTCGTATAGATTGGGGCAACACGGTACAGCGGGTGAAACAAAAACCTTTTTTGTATCAGATTTGCGTGATGATTGTGAATTTACCGTTCCGGCAGGTGGACCTGCGCTTGATGAGAATGACATAGCTGCTACTATGTCTTATTATGAAGAAAATCTTTACACTTCATTGTCGTGTAATGATCATACTATAGAACATAGTGTAAGAGGAGGTACATATACTATGGGCCTTGAAACAATAACTCATTCGCAATGGGAACACATGGCGGATTATAAAAAGTATTTGGATAGTGGTTCATTAGATACTCCACCAAGCTATGAGTCGAGATTTGAAGCTGGACTTCGTGGCAAAATTGAATCTGATTACAATGCTGATAGGGAATCAAGAATATTCTCAAAAGTTACCGGTAGTGATCACTCATTCGGTGCAGGTGGTAGTGGACCGGTAATCTATGATGGTTGTATGACTCCAACTGGAGTATATTCTCATTCTTTGTATGATCAAAATGGTCAGCATGTTTATTCCAAAGATAAACAATATAACCTCCCTGCAGTAAAATGCGATGCGAAGGAACAAATAAGAAAAATTGACGCTCAAGATGGCGAAAGTGGTGCAATTATAATAACTTGGTAATGATAAAAAAACAGAAAGGTGATTAATAATGATAAAAAGAGGATTTACTTTAGCAGAAATGACTATAACACTAGGTGTTATAGGTGTGCTTGCCGTAATACTTTTACCTGTGTTGAAAAATGCGCAACCAAATGAAGAAATGCTTAAATTCAAAAAAGCATATTATATAACAGAAAGAGTCGTTTCAGAATTAGTCAATGATGATGAATTATATCCGGAACCGGATATCGTAGGTGCATTGGACTATTTGGGTAATACAGAATCTGTAACTTTCCACGGTAAAGAATTTGCCGGTAACCTTAAATTCTGCGGACTTTTTGTTGAAAAGGTTAATACTGCTTCTGCAGATAATGCTTCATGTGATGCGAATGCTGCGTTTGATGGAGGCGGAAGTTTTGCTACATCAGATGGTATTGTTTGGATTCTTCCTATTACCTCTTTTGATGAAGAAAATACTCCTTATGAAATTCAAATTGACACGAATGGAACAAAAGCTCCAAACTGCTCATTTGCTGATGCTTGTCCAAACCCTGATAGATTTACGATAAAAGTTTTCCAAGACGGCAGGGTTATGGTTGATGGTGAAAAGGAAATTGAATATTTGAACAGAACTCGTATTACAAAAGGTAATTAAACCGGAATTGATAAACAATGAATAAAAAGAATTTAATCAATCTAAAATCAGGATTCTCTTTGGCAGAACTTCTTGTTGTTATCGCAACTTTGGGTATTCTTATTGCGTTAGCGATGACAATTTCCGCATCAAAAGTAAAAGATACAACAAAGTATTTGTATGCAAATGCGTATAAATCTTTGAGTACGGCATATTACAACGGACTGCTTCTGGGATTTGATCCGTTTGATGATACGGTACTTGATGAAGGAGTTAGTGCAGAACATTCAACCGAAAGAGATACCGGTGCCGAAATTCTTTGCAGATGTTTGACAAGTTATATTAATACAAATGATAGTACAAGATATACAAAAACTGTCACTTATGCAAACGGTGATACAGAAGAAATTACGCAAGATTACAGTGCGTCTTGTTCTGCTGGCAAAATTACCAGTCAATTAGCTGATGATTTTTCAGAACCTCAATTCATTGCGAATAACGGAATGATTTTTTATATTTCTAATAAAATCGGTGATAATGACTTGTCGTTTTACCTTGTTTTTGTTGATTTGAATGGTACAAAAGCGCCTAACACTTTGGATATAGATGCTGTTGATGCTACCAAAACAAAAACAGATATATACGCTTTTGCTATCTTAGATACGGGTAAAGTTCTTCCAATCGGTAGTCCGGAATATGACACGGAAGTGTTGACCGCCAGAATTGCCTATTTTGATGACGAAGGTGATATCTTGTATACAAAAAATTCTATGGCATACTATCAAGCAAAAGGTGCAGCGTGGGGCTTCTATAGTGGAAAGGCAGACCCTCTTGTCTATAACGAGACTGAACAATTTACGATGAATGATATTGTAAGAAGCAAGCTCGATGCAAACAGTAACATTCTCAAGCCGCGGCCACTAAATACCGCTTTTTCTGCTCCGGTCGCGCCAAGTGCTGCGAACCATTGCTCGATAGATGATTTTGAATCTTGTTACGTATTTCTGGATGAATATATGCAATTTTAATTAAAGGTGGGTGAAACATTTATGTTTCACCCACCTTTAATTTGTGAGTTTTTGCACAAAAAAAGGCCTAATTCTTATGAATCAGGCACTGTAGATTGGGGAATTAGATTAGTTAATTGTAAGTAAGATGGATTGATTGGTATTACAAAAAATCTTTCTTGAGAGCGTTTCGCAAATAATTATTGCTCTCATCTCGTCTATTGCTTCGTTCGCGATATGAATGTCACTCGCGACTTCATATCCATTGCAAATAATCGCATTTCATCCATTAGAATGTACGACTTATCCTCCGCATGGTTTTCCTGTATATAAAACTCTCGTGAAATTTGCGTAGCCATAGCATTAATATTGTATGTTTCTAATAAAGCCATACTTAATACCTCATCTTTGTTCTCGTTTTGATAAAAGAGCGTATTTACTTAAGCCCTGTAAATGCATCGTGTTACAGCGTTTTTACTTAAGGACGAGTTCTTAAAATTCCGTTGCAAACCATTTTTAAGTTACCGCTTTTTGTAATAAAACGGTCTGCAATAAAATCTATGTTAACTTGTCTTGCTCTCTTATATTTGTCTTACATATATATAAAGTTTTTCAAAAGTTCTTAATTTCAAGAAAGGATATCTTTGTTACATATCTTAACATAATAGCAATATTGTTTAAAAATATTTTTCCTTATTATTAGTGAATTGTAGTACTATATTGTAACGTTTTGTAAATGTTTTTCAAAAAACCCTAAAGTTTTTAGAAAAAATGCCGATATATATTATATATCATATAAGAGGTGTGTTATATGTCGAACTTCACAGTCAACGGAGTATACTCTTACACAAGTGCAAACATTTACTCATATCTGGGCAGGACCCCGATAAACTCGTCTGCGCTTGAAAGAGCTTTTGATGATTTTAACATCACTCCAACCGGTAGCACAGACGATTTGAAGAAGTTGAACGCAGCTATGTATGAGGAGTATTCTGCACAGGTACAGGAGCAGATAAAAAACCAGAACAACCAACAAGTTGTACCTTGGGCAGGATTGTGTGCTCAAATCGGCATACAGGCAACGGGAGACTACGACAAAGACTACGCAGCATTTAACAATGCTATTCAGTTGTTAAGCCAGAGTGCAATTGACGGACAGGCAATGACCTATTTTGCAGGATTAAGATCGGAAGCTCAAAGAGCTTTTGGACTTTCAAACAAACCGAGTGCTCAGGAAGCTCCAATTTCATTCCAGGCTTATCAAGCACAGTTCTTGTAGTAAACAATTCGTCTTATTGGGTTTAGGCGGCGAAACTTTAGTTTCGCCGCCTCTTGTGTTACAATTCTGATATGAATATTTTAGTTACAGGTGGAAGCAAGGGAATAGGTAAAGCTATTGCAGAGGGAATTAATGGCAATATATTTACTTGTGGGAGAAATGAAGCTCTTTTGAAGGCTTATAAGAATTATTGCGTTTGTGACCTTTCTACGCAGGAAGGTATGCAGAAGTTAGGTGATTTTATTGAAGCAAATTATATAGATGTTCTTATCAATAATGCGGGTGAGTATATTTATTCACCGATTGAAAATGTTGGAGTGGACGAGATTGAGCATATTACAAGAACAAATTTGGAAGCTCCGCTGTATTTGATTTCACGCGCGGTTTCTTATATGAAACAAAAAAAATGGGGCAGGATTATCAATATCGGCTCAATAAGCGGTATTATGGGTGAAGCGAATGCGAGTTTGTATTCTGCAACAAAAGCAGGACTTGTCGGTGCAACAAAAGCTTTGGCGCTAGAGCTTGCAGAGTATGGAATTACGGTAAATACAATTAACCCCGGATGGGTAGATACGGAAATGGGAAATTCATCCGCTGAAGAAGGAGAGTTTTCAAAAGAGGAAATTATTGAATGTGTCCCTCAAAGACGTTTTGTTGAACCTGCTGAGATTGCCGGCATGGTTAAGTATTTGATTTCGGAAGATGCAAAAGGTGTTACGGGGCAATCAATAAATTTATGTGCAGGGTTAACCTGCGGATGTTAGGAGGATGTATGCTTACAAAAGAAGAGCTGTTAAAATTATATAATATGGAACTTAAAGATTTGCTCAATGAATCTCAAAAATTTTTGAAGGACGAAGTTGAGTTTTGTTCAATCATAAATGCGCGTAACGGGAAATGTTCGCAGAATTGTCGTTATTGCGCTCAGAGTTCGCATTACAATACCGAAATTGAGTCATATCCGTTGATGGAGGTAAATGAGGTTATAAATGCGGCGCATGATAGTGTAAAGAATGGTGCGGACAGAGTCGCGATTGTAACTTCGGGTAAAACTCCTGACGAAAGTGATTTTGACAGAATGCTTGATATGATAAAAGCTTTAAATAAAGATGGTATCAAAAGTTGTGCAAGTATCGGAATTTTGAACGACGAACAGGCTAAGAAACTTGCGGAAGCAGGACTGGTAAGATTTCATCACAACATAAATACTTGCCGTTCTTATCATCCAGAAATCTGCACGACTCATACTTACGAAGATAGAATTAATACAACAAGACTTGTAAAAAAATATGGCATGGAACTTTGTTGTGGTGTTATTATCGGAATGGGCGAAAGTGTTGAACAACGAGTAGAAATGGCTCTTGAACTTGCGGAAATTGATCCGGAGAGTATTCCTGTAAATATTCTTACACCAATTCCGAACACTCCGTTTGAAAGTTATGGTGACAAAATTGATGAAGAGAATGTTTTGCGTACTTTAGCAATATTCAAAATTGCATGCCCGAATGCTTCAATAAGAATTGCAGGCGGAAAAAAAGCGAGATTATCAGAAGAAACAATAGAAAAAGCTTTTAAGTATTGTGCTGATTCAACAATTGTGGGCAATTATCTTACTACAACGGGATTTACTCCGGATGAGGATGAGAAACTTATTAACCGTGTTGGAAGGAAGTTAAAATGTCACTCTTTAAGCTGTTCTTAATATTTGTAAAAATTGGTGCGATTCTTCTTGGTGGAGGATACGTGATTTTACCTATTATGACAAGCGAGTTTGTTGACAAGCGTAATCTTGTTTCTCATGATGATATTGTGAATTATTTTGCGCTTTCGCAATCATTACCGGGGATTGTAGCCGCTAACATTTCTATGTTTGTGGGGTACAAACTCAAAGGGAAATGGGGTGCTCTTACTGCGATGTTTGGTGTAACATTTATTCCGTTTTGGTCAATTGTAATGTTGGCATCAATTTTGGGCTCTTTCATTAATAATAATTATGTTCTGGGTGCGCTTTGGGGAGTCGGAGTTGCAATTGTTGCATTAATAATGTTGACAGTTCGTGAGATGTGGCAAAAATCAAACCGTAATGCGTTTTTTTATGTAATATTTGTATCGGCGCTTTTAACTCTATTGATATTTCACATATCTCCGATACAGACTATTTTATTGTTCTCGGTTCTTGGTGTAGCTTACAAAAAGTTTGTGGAGGTTAAAAAATGATTTACCTTCATTTGTTTTTGGAATTTTTTAAAATAGGCTTGTTCTCTTTTGGTGGAGGTTATGCAACAATTCCTTTTTTGTATCACATTTCAGAGGTTTATCACTGGTATTCTTTGGAAGAGTTAACTCAAATGATAGCGGTTGCATCTATTACTCCGGGGCCTGTCGGAATAAATGTTGCGACTTATGCCGGACTAAAGAGCGCAGGAATACTTGGCTCTGTGCTTGCTACAACTTCGGAAATGTTGCCTTCGTTTTTCCTTGTTATAATTGTTTCAAAGCTTTTAAAAAAATTCAGTGATAACTTTTATGTAAAGTCTATAATAGAGACTTTAAAACCTATTAGTTGCGCGCTTCTAACCTCTGTTGCAATAGGTCTTTTGAAGCCGGAAATAAATGATATCAAAGCAATGATTTTGCTCGCCGTACTCTTGACATTGAGTTGGAAGTCTAAAAAAGATCCTCTGTTTTACATTTTGATTGCAGCTTTGGTTGGTATTGCAAAAACAATTATTTTTTAGGCTTGAATTTGCATAACTCTCGGTAATTTTCCGATTTCTCTTATTTGACGTTCAAAATCTGATATATCAACGCTTATTGCATCAAATGTGTTGTAGTGCATAGGGATAATTTCACTCGAGCCAAGCCATTCTGCGGCTTTGACTGCATGTTCAATATCCATCGTATAAACTCCCCCAATAGGAAGCATTGCAATATCCGGTTGATAAATTTCTCCAATCATTTTCATTTCAGAATTTAGACAAGTATCACCGGCATGGTAAATTGTTGTACCTTCGATTTCAAAAATAAATCCGCATGGGCATCCACCGTAAACTCCATCCGGAGTTGAGCTTGAATGAAATGCAGGAACTGCAACTGCTCTTCCCCAACTGTAATCTCTCCACGCGCCTAACCCTATATCATTCGATTTTGCCCCGTGTTTTGCGCAATAATTTGCAAGTTCATATACAGCTGTGATTTTCGCGCCTGTTTTTTGCGAAATTTCTATTGCGCTGCCGAGATGATCTCCATGTGCGTGCGTTACAAAAATGTCATATATATTCTCAGGTTTATAGTTAGGAACACACACCAAGAATGGGTCTATTAAAATTCGTTTTCCGTTTGTTTCAATTTCAAAAGCGCTGTGACCTAAATATTTGATTTCCATATAAAACTCCTTATATAATTTCTTTTCCGACAATAGGGGCAATTTGTTTAATCTGTTTGTATAATAAGTCGTATTGCCAAGGGTAAAGTGATTGTGCGCCATCGCAAACAGCGCTGTCAGGATCGTGGTGAACTTCTATAATTAAGCCATCACAACCTGCTGCGACAGCGGCTCTTGACATTGGTTCAACCTTGTCTCGTAAACCTGTAGCGTGAGACGGGTCTACGATTATAGGAAGATGACTTAATCTTTTGATAACGGGAATTGCCGTTAAATCAAGTGTGTTTCTTGTATATTTTTCAAATGTTCGTATACCTCTTTCGCACAAAATCACCTGATTATTTCCGCCCGCCATGATGTATTCTGCGGACATAAGCCATTCTTCGTATGTAGAAGAAAGTCCTCTTTTAAGTATAATCGGTTTGTGAGCATGCCCAAGTTCTTTTAGCAGGCTGAAATTTTGCATATTTCTTGCCCCAACTTGCATAATATCAACATACTTTTCAAACAAAGGTAGTTGAGAGGCTTCCATAATTTCGGTGGCTACAGCCATGCCGTGATTGTCGGCAACACTTCTAATGATTTTTAAACCTTCTTCGCCAAGCCCTTGGAAAGCGTATGGACTTGTTCTTGGCTTGAACGCGCCGCCTCGTATGATTTTCACATTTGATTCCGAAAGCTCTTGTGCTGTTGCGTCCATCTGGTCATAAGATTCGATAGTACAAGGACCTGCGATTAAACCCGTGTACTTGTCTCCGAACTTAACTCCATTTACTTCTACAACAGTATCTTTACCCTGACAAGCACGCGCTGCAAGTTTGTAATTTGTTGTTAGTTTAATAACTTCATCTACACCATGTAAAAGTTCAAAGTCTCTTTGGTCAACTTCTTTAACGCCGATTGCGTGAACTACGGTTCTTGCTTCTCCGTGAGAAACTCGAGCTTCAAAACCTTTAGATTCAATAAATAATTCTACACGCTTGATATCTTTTTCTGTGGCGTGACTGTTCATTACAACTAGCATTTGCGCATTACCTCCAGTGTCTATTATTATAACTCAAATATTTAATTTTTTTATAATGCGTGATATAATTAATGGTGTTATGACGATTTTTGATGAGAATTTAATACTGGAAACAATCAATATGATTAAGCTTCACAATTTTGATATCAGAACTGTGACGCTTGCTGTAAGTTTGCGCGATTGTCTTTCTGAGGATGTAAATGTTGTTTGTGACAAAATTAAATTCAAACTTGATAAATATGCAAAAAATCTCGTTAATTATGCGAATGAGATTGAAAACGACTATTCAATTCCGATAGTAAACAAAAGAATTGCGGTTACTCCGATTTCACTTATTGGAGAAGCATGCACTCATAAGGACTATGTTAAAATAGCAAAAACTCTTGATGAATGTGCAAATAATCTTGGTATCGATTTTATCGGCGGATTTTCGGCTCTTGTAGAAAAAGGGTTTACGCAAGGTGATTTAGGCTTGATTGAGTCTATTCCCGAGGCATTGGCTTTAACATCAAGACTTTGTTCTTCGGTTAATGTTGCCACTTCAAAAGCCGGAATTAATATGGACGCAGTTTTAAAGATGGCTGATATTATAAAAGAATCTGCAAAGCTTACTTCTGAAAAAGATGGTTTGGGGGCTGCAAAGCTTGTGGTATTTTGTAATTCAGTCAGCGATAATCCGTTTATGGCAGGTGCATATTGCGGTTACGGTGAACCTGAATGTGCATTGAACATTGGTGTATCCGGTCCGGGGGTTGTAAGGGCAGCCATATCAGATTTGCATAAGGATGCCGATTTGGGAGTTTTGTCCAATAAAATTAAACAAACTGCATATAAGATTACAACAACAGGAGAGTTAATCGGACGCAGATTAGCCGATAAATTGAATATTCCTTTCGGTGTAATAGATTTGTCGCTTGCTCCGACGCCTGCGATTGGTGATAGTGTTGCACAAATATTTCAGGCAATGGGCTTGGAACACGCAGGCGCTCATGGCACAACTGCGGCTCTTGCAATGCTTAATGATGCAGTGAAAAAAGGCGGAATAATGGCAAGTTCTTATGTCGGAGGACTTTCAGGTGCATTTATACCGGTTTCAGAGGATGCAGGCATGATAGAAGCTGCACAAAAAGGTTATTTAACTTTTGATAAGTTAGAAGCAATGACTTGTGTATGTTCGGTTGGACTCGATATGATTGCGATTCCAGGTGACACTCCTGCTTCAACAATTGCCGGAATGATTGCAGATGAGATGGCAATTGGCATGATAAATAAAAAAACAACTGCTGTAAGAATTATTCCTGCTCCAAATAAAAAAGTGGGTGATAAAGTTGTGTTTGGAGGACTTCTTGGAGAAGCTCCGATAATGAATATAAATAATCTTTCATCGGACGGGTTCGTGAGACGTGGTGGACGTATTCCTGCTCCTATCCACAGTTTGAATAATTAAAGGCGAAATAATGACAACATTTAAGGATTTAGAAGATAACTTAAAAAAGTTTATGATAGAAGAGCAAGCTGACGCACACAACGTTAGAACCATGAACGTATCTAAATATAATAATTTGAAAATTTGGATGGATTTGGATAAGTATCAGCAACCACACTTTTTTGTGCGTGTTTCTATTTCAGAAGCTGTATTTACTATTACAGATTGTCAAAAATTAAATGGCGGTTTAGGTTATGAAGAACGTCTTGTTATCAAATGGTTTGGTCGCATGGGAATTAAAGAAAAGCTCAGAGAACTTTGGAACAGTATTGATGACAATAAAGATGAGGATAAATAGTTAGGTGCAATTTAAGGATTTGGCTGTAAATCCGGTGAGTGTTGTTTTACAGCTTGTCGGTGCTAAATGGAAAATTTTGATTATAAAAGAGCTTCTCAATAGAGAGATGCGTTTTCTTGAATTGAAAAACAAGCTTGGTTGTACGGCAAAAGTCCTCGTCAATTGTCTTAAAGAGTTGGAAGAGGATGGACTTGTTGTCAGAGAAGAGTACGAAGGACTCCCTCCGAAGGTGGAGTATTATTTGACCGACATTGGCTATACCTTGCGTCCAGTAATTGATTCAATGCAAAAATGGGGCAAAGAATACAAAAGGTTACGCAAGCTTATGGAGCGCGCTAAGCTATAAAATGTAATTTAGCACAACTGCTGTAATGCTTAATATAAGTGATACAAGCGCAAATTCTTTTACAATTCTTATCTCAGAATGCCCGCATAACTCAAAATGGTGATGAATAGGTGACATTTTAAAGATTCTTTTGCCAGTGAGTTTAAAGCTTGTAACTTGCAAGATTACTGACAATGTTTCAGCTACAAATATTCCGCCAAAAATTGCTAAAAGTAATTCGCATCTGCCGATTATTGCAAGAGTTCCTAATAAACCTCCGAGAGCTAATGAACCTGTATCACCCATAAATACTTGGGCTTTCGGCTTATTGTATTTTAAAAATCCGATTAAAGCTCCGATAACGGTTGTAGCAACAATAGCAGCCGCTGTATGTCCTCCGACAAAAGCAAGGACTCCGCAAGCTGCAAATGCAGGTATACCCGTAGAAGCTGCTAATCCGTCAAGTCCATCAGTTAAATTGTAGGCATTTGATGCTCCCGTTACTACGAAAACAGTAAACAATGGATATAAAATACCTAAGTCAAACGTATGTGAACCTAATGTAATGACTGTTCCGTAAGTTTGTGTTGCGTATATTGTCGGTATAAGCGCTATCAAAATTTGTCTGACAAGTTTTCCTCTTGGGCTTAATCCCTTGTTCTCGTGTCCTTTTATTTTGAGATAGTCGTCCTGAAGTCCGGCAAGTCCCATAAACAGAAGTGTAATTAAAATAATCCAAGCTGAATTATCCATCTGTTCGGCCATAAATAAAGTAATTACGGATGAAATTATAGCTGCCGCAATAATAAAGACCCCGCCGGTTGTTGGTGTACCTGCTTTTTTTGCGTGTTCTTCCGGTGCAACATCAAGAATGTATTGTCCGATTGTTTTTTTGCGCAAAAAATCAATATATGGAACTCCGAATAAAAGGCACAAAACCATGCTCATGAGTAGGGCAACAGCAAGCATTATCATAAAAATTTCTCCTTCTGTAATTACTACTTAATATTAGCATAAAAAAATACAAAGTTATTGATTATACCATGAAGCTTTGTACCAATATTCTTCAGTCTGAAAAAAGAAGGGTTCGCTGTTGAGTTTTTTACAGAACATTTTTGGCTTAGATATGGTTAATTCATATCTTATGCCGTCTGTTGTGATTAATCTGACATGTCCTAAGTACAATCCCTTGAGAACAAGACCTATCTGTATTTCTAACGATTGAATATTATCAAACGGTATTTTTATATTTGTCTTATTTGCGGTAATGGTAAAATAACGCATTTCCTTGTTGATGCTAATACAGTTGCAACAATTGTTCTTAATGCATAAGTTTATTTTGAGTAGACGATATCCAGTTGTAAATAATAAAAAAAATCCAATAATAATAAAAATCAATGACAATAAAGGTCTTGGCGAATAAACCAGCGAAGCAAATTCTCCGGTGATTATATGATAAACTATAGGCACAAACGCAATCGCACATGCAACAAAACCTGCCCCAATTATAAAAATTAAGATTTTGTCAATTAAATTAAATTTGAATCTCAAGTTTGTCATTTTTATCACTACTTGTTTAAAGCGGCTTTTAGTCTTGCTAAAGAACGTGCCAATGCAGCTTGGGCTCTATCAGAATCTATTTTTGCTGCAGAATCAGCAAGTCTTGCTTCTGCTCTGTCTTTTGCAGCATTTGCACGCGTTACGTCAATATCACATCCGTCCTCGCAGACATCAGTAAGTATAGTAGCTTCATTATCTTTGAACTGGAAAATTCCGCCCATTGTTGCGAAAAATTTGTATGATTCACCGACTTTAGCCTTTGTTACACCAATTGCCAGCGCAGTTGTCAGTGGAATGTGATCTTTCAATATACCAAGTTGACCGCCTGTTGTTTGAACAACCAGTTCATCGACTTCACCATCAAATACAATTCTTTCGTGCGTAATTATTTTTAGTTTCATTTGTTATACCATTTATTAAAGTGAATAAGTAAATGTGTAAATAAGTTAACTTCTATTTAACTCAATGTTTTTGCTTTTTCAATAGCTTCTTCAATAGTACCAACCATGTAGAAAGCTTGTTCCGGCAAATCATCATGTTTTCCTTCAATGATTTCTTTGAAACCTCTGATTGTGTCATCAAGTTTAACGTATTTACCTTGAATGCCTGAGAACTGTTCTGCTACAAAGAACGGTTGAGACAAGAATCTCTGAATTTTTCTTGCTCTGTTAACGGTTTCTTTATCTTCGTCTGACAATTCATCCATACCCAAAATCGCGATAATATCTTGCAATTCTTTGTATTTTTGGAGAATTTCTAATACTTTTCTTGTAACTTCGTAGTGTTCTTCACCGATAATATTTGGATCTAATGCTCTTGAACTTGAACCAAGCGGATCAACAGCCGGATAAATACCAAGTGACGCAATTTGTCTTGAAAGTACTGTAGAAGCGTCCAAGTGTGAGAACGTTGTAGCCGGTGCAGGGTCTGTTAAGTCGTCTGCCGGAATGTAAATTGCTTGTACTGATGTGATAGAACCGTCTTTTGTTGATGTAATACGTTCTTGTAATTCACCCATTTCAGTTGCCAATGTAGGCTGATAACCTACTGCAGATGGCATACGACCAAGAAGTGCTGAAACTTCTGAACCTGCTTGCGTAAATCTGAAAATGTTGTCGATGAATAACAACACATCCTGCTTAGAAAAGTCACGGAAATATTCAGCAGCTGTCAATGCTGAAAGTCCTACTCTCATTCTGGCTCCTGGTGGCTCGTTCATTTGACCATAGATAAGTCCTACTTTGTCGAGAACTCCGCTTTCTTTAAACTCATTCCAAAGGTCGTTACCTTCTCTTGTTCTTTCGCCAACACCACCAAAAACGGATACACCATTGTGTGCCATTGCAATATTGTGGATTAATTCTTGAATCAATACGGTTTTACCAACACCGGCACCCCCGAAAAGACCAATTTTACCACCTTTTTGGTACGGTTGAAGAAGGTCAATTGCCTTAATACCAGTTTCAAGAATTTCAATCTCTGTGTTTTGTTCCGTTAAAGCCGGAGATTGTCTGTGGATCGGCAGATAATCATTTGTTTCAATAGGACCTGCATTGTCAACCGGTTCGCCGATTACGTTTAAGATTCTGCCTAAGATAGCTTTCCCAACAGGGATTTTGATAGCTTCCCCAGTATTTTCTACCTTCATGCCTCTTTTTAAACCGTCGGTAGAAGCCATTGCTACGGTTCTAACTCTGTTAGAACCTAACATTTGTTGAACTTCCGCAACAACGTATGAGCCATCTTCTTTATATATTTTCAATGCGTTATAAATTTCAGGAAGCTCACCTTGCTGAAATTCAACGTCAATAACCGGACCAATAATTTGGGTAATCAAACCCTCATTTTTGTTCAATGTTTCCATAAAGTCTTATCCTCTCTAATCTCCGGCAAGAAATGCTTTTTTGTAACATATCTTACTTCTTAGGCAATTATACTATAGAAACACTTATTGAGCAAGTTGATGTTCTGGTTCAACACATATAAGACTAAGCCGCCTTTTCTTTGAGTGTATAGATTGAAGTGGGGGAAAGGTATGGGTTTTGCATGAGACTACTGAGAAAAGGGAATAAGTTAATAGGTGAATAAGTTGTTGTAAATATTGTTTAAATACAACGCGTTAAGCATAGAAAATATTTAATACCTCTTAT
>CAZCZF010000004.1:0-2107 GCA_964503025.1 uncultured Vampirovibrio sp.
CCGAAAGAACTGCTCTGACAACTGAATATGAGTCAGTTAAGAAAGTTATTTCCGATAACATTGAACGTACTTTCGGTATATTTAGTTAATATTTTGGAGGAAAATATAATATGTAAATTTTCCTTTTACAGGTTCCCTTTTTACCTTTTTCGCTTGAGTTTTCTCTCAAGCTTTTTTTGGTATAAAAACGGCGAAAAACATTTATGTTTTTCGCCGCTCAATAATTATTCCATAGTCCAAAGAAACTATTTTACTAATTCTTTGAAGCTTTTGCCTGCAGAAAATGCAGGAACTGTTTTAGCAGCAATCTTCAATTCTTTACCAGTTTGAGGGTTTCTGCCGATTCTTGCAGCTCTTTTACGAGCTTCCCAAGTACCGAAACCAACCAAAGTTACTTTTTTGCCTTTAGCAACTGTTTTTTGGATAATTTCTAAAGTTGCAGATAAAACATCTGAAGACACTTTTTGAGAAAGTTTTGTCTTTTTTGAAATTTCTTTTACCAATTCTTCTTTGTTCATGATAAATCTCCTATACACTTTTTCTCTCTTTCGTGCGTCACCACTGTGGTTCACACATTTCATACCTCTCATTATACACATTGTTCAAATTTTTGCAAGTATTTTTTCTAAAATTTACAATATTATTACAACTAAGCTCTTTGGAACAACGTTATTTCAGTGTTTTCAGGACTTTGCAGGTTTATTAATAAAACTTTACATATATGCTTAATCAGATATAATTAGATAGTAGTGTTTATAGAAAGGAGAGTGTTATGTGGGAAAAAGACATTAATATTCATGAAGTGCGTGAGATAAGAACACGCAGTTGTGTTTATTTTGGTTGTGGAGCAATAAACAAGATTGAGGATATTGCCGCCGATTTTAGGGGCAAAGGGTTGGATAAAGTAATTGTCATGAGCGGAAAAAATGCTTATAAAGCAACCGGCGCATGGGATGTAGTAGAAGCAGCATTAAAGAAAAATTGTATAGAATACGTGAATTACGATGGAGTAACTCCAAATCCTACTACAATTGCTGTAAATGAAGCTGCAAAAATTGCGCGAGAATTTGGAGCAAAAGCTGTGATTGCAATTGGTGGAGGCTCTCCTACAGATGCCGGTAAATCTGTTGCAATATTATTAAAATATCCAGATAAGAATGCTAATGATATCTATGAGTTTAAGTTTGCACCAACTGAGGCAGTTCCGATTGTAGCCATCAATTTAACGCATGGCACAGGAACAGAAACAAACAGATTTGCAGTGGTGACAATACCAGAGAAGGACTATAAACCAGCAATTGCTTATGATTGCATATATCCGACTTATGCAATTGATGATCCGGCATTAATGACAAAACTTTCACCTCGTCAAACTCGCTATGTATCAATAGATGCTGTAAATCATGTTGTGGAGGCATGCACGTCAACTGTGGCTTCTCCTTATACGATTACTTTAGCAAGGGAAGTTATAGAATTGGTTGCAAAGTATTTACCAAAAGCGATAGAAGAACCGGAAAATCTTGAAGCCAGATATTATTTAGCATACGCTGCATTGATGGGCGGAGTTTGTTTTGATAACGGTTTGTTGCACTATACTCATGCATTAGAACATCCTCTAAGTGCCATCAAGCATGAACTTTCTCATGGTCTGGGCTTAGCAATTTTATTGCCGGCGGTTGTAAGAAATATTTACTCTGCAAAAGCCGAGACGTTAAAATATGTATTAGAGCCTATAACAGGTGCGATAAACTCTGCCGGAGAAGCTTCTTTGAAGGTTTATGAGTGGTTGTGCTCAGTTGGTGTACCTTCCAAACTTAAAGACGAGGGTTTTGGTGAAGAAGATATTTCAAAACTTGTAAATCTCGCATTTACAACACCGTCATTGGATGGATTGCTTTCTATAGCACCAACAGAGGCGACAAAGGAATGCGTTGAAGAGATATATAGAAAATCGCTATAGAGACGAAAAACTCCTGCATAAGACTTGCAGGAGTTTTTATTTTATGTGATAATAACTTAGTAATCGGTGGTTGGCGCAGTTGACTCTGCCGAACGAAAGCTAACTAAATGTCAGGTTTCGTGAGAGGTAGCATCACATCTTTTGAAA
>CAZCZF010000004.1:2207-65909 GCA_964503025.1 uncultured Vampirovibrio sp.
ATTGAATAAAAGTAAACGAATCAAAAAAATGGTTTGTGGGCGGTTGGCGCAGTTGACTCTGCCGAAGAGAAGGCAACTAAATGTTGCGTTCTCTGAGAGGTAGCATCACATCTTTTAAAAATTGAATAAAAGTAAACGAATCAAAAAAATGGTTTGTGGGCGGTTGGCGCAGTTGGTAGCGCATCACATCGACATTGTGGGGGTCACGTGTTCGAGTCACGTACCGCCCACCATTTTTTTTTGTAAAGAAATTGTAAATTTTTACTAAGATATGTGGTAAAATATATTTTTTTGTGATTCTATAACAGTGTGTATTAAGAGAAAGGAATGTATGTATGATAAAACCAATCACAACAAGCCCATTTATAAAACGTGCAGCAGTAGGTGCAATGATGGCAGGCGCTGTTGCAGTGGGCGCAAACGCTGCAAATAAACACAATAATTCTGTTTCAGAGCAGCCAATGTATACAGAATTAAGTAGTACAGCATCTTCTGCAATAGCTGCAGCTGCAATGCCACAGCTAAATAAAGTTAATGGTGATGAAAATTACAATTATGTTAGCAGTATAGTATCAAAGTTTTTAAAAGCAGAAACTGTTTATAAATATGTTTGGTCAACAATGAAGAGTCAATATTCTTCTGATGCAACAGTACAACAAAAATTGGGTGCACTCAAAGAACAATTGACAAAAGTAAATCAGGGACGGAATAAACTGGTTTCTAATATTTTAAATGTAAGTGATGTTACAAATTTTGACCCTAAACGATATAAGCACCAATCAGGAGACGATCTTATGGCTGAATTTGATATTGCAATGGCAATGCTTTTTCCTAACCAAGAAAGTACCTATCAAGATTATCTAAAATCATGCAAAATGTTTATAGAACAACACGGCATAGACGAACAGACTCCTCGTGGCAAGGCTGCTTTGATAGGGCATAAACAATCCTACATTGATTTTATGCTGTTTGGTGCGGCAATGGCTAAGTGTGGACTTATGAATGAGTTTAAAGAAAATTCTAGCAAGCTCTATTCAGGATTGTTTGGAGAATAGTAGTTCATTAATTGTTTAAATGAATGCAAAAAGTCATTAGCATCTGTTTTGCTAATGACTTTTTTACGTAAAATCAGAAATTATTAGAATTTTGTACTACTACCTTTGTGCAATTTATTATTTAAAAAATTTGCAATAATAAAAATGGAAATAAAAAGGAGGTATGTTATGAAATTTCTAAAATACACTGCGTTTGCATTGACAATTCTCGGTGCGCTTAACTGGGGATTAATAGGCTTATTTGGCTTTAATTTGGTAGCAGCTTTATTCGGAGATATGACTGTTTTATCACGAATAATCTATTCACTGGTTGGCGTGAGTGCTATTGTTGCCGCAGTAACAATGCATCACTGTGATACTGTAATAATTGATGAAACATGTGAATGTAAAAGCTGTAATTTTTAACGACAAAAACGAGCAAAGAGCCACCGGTAAACCGGTGGCTCTTTGCTTAATTGAATAATTTATTCGTTAACAGAGCTAATAGCATCATTTTCTGTTGCAATTTCTAATAACCTATACGACAAGTATGCTCCTAAAGCAACCGCTTTAAGGTCAATACCTTCATCATACTTTGCAACTTCCAAGATAGCACTGTTTAGTTCAGGATTTTCTTCTTTTAAATACTGAACCATACTTTTTCTCCAGTTTTGCACATCCTGAAAAACTTCGGAAAAAACTTCGGATGAAATCTCTTCGGTTATGATTGGTAACATACTACTCTTCTCCTATTTTTCTAATTATATAGTATCTTCAAAAAAGATTCAATACATTATATAAATTAAGAAGCTTTTTTCGATTTCTTTTTCGTTGAATCTTTTTTTAATTCAACTTCATCGTTGGCAAGATTTTTGCCGATTGTTTTTTCAAGAGTTGCCTTTGAAGCATTGTAATTAAACATTGTCTGATAATAAGTCAGCATAGCATTTTGATATTGCACCTGTGCTTCCTTCAATTCAATCGGATTACCGACACCGACTTTATATCTGCCAGAGGACAATTCATAGTTCTCTTTTGCTTGTTTTAAACCAAGGAATGCCACAGGAATCGCATTCTTTTTCTCTGTTAAAGAGTAAAACGCTTCTTGCACTTCATAATAAATATTATTTTTTGTATTAATGGCATTTGATTTTTCTTTTGAGTACAAAGCATTTGCTTCCTTAATTTCATTTTTGATAAGCATGCCGTTTATGGTAGGGAAATTCAAGTATCCACCGTAGTTATAACCATAGTTTGATGTAGGATGGCTACCGCCTATTTGGTATTGACCTTCTACTGTCAATTGCGGGAAGTATGATTTTTTAACCAATTTTACATTTTGTCGAGCTTCTTCAACTTTAACTTCTGCTAATTGGAACTCAGGTCTTGAATCCTGCGCAATTTTAATTGCTTTATCTAAAGTAACGTCACAAGGAACATATCTTAGAGTTTCAGTTATTTTATATTTATTTGAATAAGGCAAGCCCATTGTGTTATTTAACTTTGCCATAGCAATATCAACGGCATTCTCTGCTTGTATCAATGCAAGTTTTGCATTACTCAAATTAACTTCTGCGATAGTAACGTCAACCTTAGGCTTAGTACCGACTAAATAAAAGGCTTTTGCCTGCTCATAGAAAGAAGCATATTTTGCAACCATATCCTCTGCAACCTTTTTAGCTTCAATTGCATATTGAAGATTATAATAGGCTGTTTTTACTTCGCATATTACATCATTAACCGTACCTGTTAATGTAATTTTGTAACCTTGATTATCTAACTTTCGGATTGTTACTTGGTTTTGAGTTACACCAAAATCATACAGCATTTGAGAAGCCGTAATTTGCCCAAGCACCCAATAATTAAAAGTTAAGTTTTTGCCTAACGCATCAGACAATTGAAGTTGTTTTATTTTGGTATACCCGGTTTGCCAACCGATTTGTGGAAAGTAAGATGACCAAGCTTGTCGTATTCTTGCATCGGATGCAAAAACATCTTGCATAGCTGCTTGAATTCTTGGGTTGTTACCCAAAGCTAACTTTAAGCATTCTTCAAGATTTATATCAACAGTGTTTTCTACACTACCTTCAATAACCGTTGTTTCTGCTGTTGAAGTGATAGTAGGCTCTACATCCTTACTTTCAGGATACTCTTCTTTCTTAATTTCATTCCCCAATCCTGCATTTTTATTCCAAAATGCTGCATCGGCAGAATTGAAAGAAAAGACTAATACTAAAAAAATTATAAGTAATTTTATTTTTTCCATTGATTTTTCCTTGAATTGAAATTTTCCTTAACCGTATTTATCATTACAAAGAATGCCGGAACAAGAATACTTCCGATAAATGCAACTGCAAGCATACCGCCAAAAACAGAAACACCTATAGAATTTCTGCTACCAGCACCCGCACCTTTTGCAAAGACAAGAGGAAGTAATCCCAAGATAAATGCGATGTTTGTCATCATAACTGCTCTAAAACGTAGCTTTGCGGCTTGCATAGCAGCGTCGATATAACTCATGCCACTTTCCATTGCATCCTTTGCGAATTCAACAATAAGAATTGCTTGTTTTGTACTCAACCCAATTAACATAACTAAACCGACTTGAGCGTAGATGTCAAGCGACAAGCCCCAAACATATTGCAGGAACAACGCTCCTAACAGTGCGACCGGAGAAATTAAAAGTACGGCAATCGGTAATGTCCAACTTTCATATAACGCAACTAAGAATAGATATACGAAGGTAAGAGCCATTGCAAGGATAGGTCCGATTTGTCCGGAAGATTGTTGTTCTTGCAAGGATGTACCTGACCACGCATAGTCCATGTCTTGCGGTAAAACTCTGTCAGAAATAGTTGCCATGGCGCTCATTGCTGAACCGGAACTTACACCATTAGCGGGAGAACCGTTCAATGTAATCGCTGAATACATATTAAAACGCTTCATTGAATAAGGTCCAACCATTTCTTTTGTAGAGATAACCGCATTAAGAGGTACCATTTTTCCAAAATTATTTTTTACATATACTTTATTCATGTCGCTAAGCTTTTCACGAAATGGTGCATCAGCTTGCATAAATACACGATATACACGTCCATACTTGTTAAAGTCATTTATGTACATTGCACCAAATTGAGCAGCCAAAGTTGAGTATATTTCTGATATAGAAACCCCTTGAGCCAATGCTTTATCTTCTTCAATGTTAACTACCACTTGCGGTAATGAAGCTGGTTGTAGCGGTGTAAAACCGGCTATCTTTGAAGCTTCTTTTTCATTCTCTGCGGAAGGTGTTGAAATTGCGCGAACCAGTGTTTGTGCTTGTTCAAACAATTCATCAAAACTTCTGTCACCTTTATCCAACAATTGGTATTCAAACCCGCCATACATGCCCATACCGGTAATAGCAGGCGGTTGCGTTACATAAGCGGAAACTTCCGGATATTTTGCTGTTATAGCATTTGCCTGATTTGAAATACTATTGATGGATAATTTAGCAGATTTTCTTTTTGACCACGGATCAAGCTTCATAATCATAAATGCAGTGTTATCACCGTTCATACCGTTTATCTGCATTACGGAATGTACACCCGGAATCTCAGCTAATTCTCTTGAAATTTGAAGCACAGTATTTCCTGTTCTTGTAAGAGTTGCACCGTCTTGTAATTGAATCATTGCAAATAATGCACCTCTATCTTCATCCGGCAAAAATCCGCTTGGAATTATCATAAACATCGCAATGATAATGGTTACAATTCCCAGTAAAGATGCTAATGTCTTTTTGGGTGATTTTACAAAGTATTCAACTACTTCTAAATACTTATCTCTGACACTATTAAACCAATTCTCAAATTTTTGAATAATCTCAAAATCGGCTTTTTCTTCTCCTGATTTTAAAATCATTGCGCACAAAGCAGGGGAAAGTGTCAATGCAACTACAGTAGACAAGCCAATAGATGTCGCAATGCAAACAGCAAATTGTCTGTACATTTGCCCCGTAATACCTGACATAAATGAAACAGGTACAAATACTGCCATCAAAACAAGTGAAGTCGCAACAACCGCTCCGAATACTTCTTGCATAGTAATTTCTGTTGCAGTAACTCTATCTTTACCTTCCTGAATATGTCTTTGCGTATTTTCTAGTACAACAATTGCGTCGTCTACAACCAGACCTACTGCAAGTACCAATGCAAATAGAATCAGCAGGTTTATTGAGAAACCCATCAGAGCCATGAATATAAATACGCCGATTAACGATACAGGAATTGCGCAGAATGGAATGAACGCAGCTCTTGCTGTTCCCAAAAACAGGTACGTAACAGCACTTACCAATGCAATTGCTAAAATTATCGCGCTTACAACTTCGTGAATAGACTCACGTACAAACTCTGTCGTATCATACTGAACTTCGTATTTTATGTCACTTGGGAATTTTTTGCTCAAAACTTCCATTTTACTTTTTACTCGGTTTACCAAGTCAATCGTATTCGCGTCAGGAAGCTGTGCTACTGCTAAAATAGCAACACTGCTTTCGCCTACTCGAACCGAAGATGAGTAATTTTCTGCGCCGAGTTCTATTCTTGCAACATCTTTTAATCTTATGTTAGAACCATTTATATTGGATTTAACTATAATATTTTCAAATTCTTTTACATCTTTCAAGCGTCCCTTTGTTCTTAATGTAAATTTCATCATTTGAGGAGTTTCAAATGGTTCAACACCAATGTTTCCGGCAGGAGCTTGCGTGTTTTGCGTTGTAATCGCAGCACTAATATCAGAAGTTGAGACACCTAAACTAGCCATTTTATCAGGTCTTAACCAAATTCTCATTGAATAATCGCCGGCACCAAATATTTGTATACGCCCGCAACCTTTTGTTCTGGATAGCTCATCTTTTAAATATAATGTTGCATAGTTTGCAAGGAACAAGGAGTCATACGTTTTGTTTGGCGAGGTCAATGCCAGATACAAAACACCTGCACCACCAGTACTCTTTTGTACCGTCAATCCGTAACGCTTAACTTCTTCCGGTAATCGAGGCTGTACCAATTGCAAACGGTTTTGTACGTTGACAAGAGCCATATCCGGATCAGCACCTACATTAAAATATATCGTAAGTTCGTAAGAACCGTTCTTGGATTGAGATTCCATGTATAACATATCTTCAATACCGTTTAATTGCAATTCCACTGGAGCTGCAATCGTAGATTGGATTACGTCAGAACTTGCACCTGAGTATGTCGCGGTTACAATAACCTGCGGTGGTGTAATTGACGGATATTCTTCCAACGGTAAAGTTGTTAATGAAATTAATCCTGCCAGTATAATCGCAATAGAAATTACTATTGCAAACTTCGGTCGTTTTATGAATAAATTACCTGCCATTTATTTTATTTCCCTTTGTTAAATACATTTTTAATCTTATTGAAAATATTTGTATTTTTTGACTGTGTTGTTTCTTCTGCCAATTTTTCAACGATTTTGACAGCCTTACCCGGAACAACTTTTTGCATGCCTGCTGTTATAATCTTGTCTCCGGCTTTGACACCATCAGATACAATCCACATATTATCCTCTGTTTGTCCCATTGTTTTGATATAAGTCATTTTTGGCAAATTTTGTTCATCCAAAACATAAACATATAAACCTTCTTGGTTTTCAAGGGTTGCGCTCTGCGGAACTATAGGCATTGAATCTTTTGACTTAGAATAAATCGTCACTCTTCCAAAATCGCCTTGGATTAATTCATCTTTCGGATTAGGGAAGGTTGCCCTAAGTGTAATTGTACCGGTTGTTTCGTCGATTTTATTATCATAAAAATCCTGTACACCTTTTAATTCATACTTTCTACCGGTACTAAATATAAAATCAACATCTCTTTTTGCGTCAGCTCCGTCAATTCTTACCAATTCAGAATAATCTTTTGCGCTCAAATTAAACACAACATACATAGGATTATAGCTGTTTATCGTTGTCAACGCACCGTTAGCCGTTGATACAAAGTTGCCGACCGTAACAGCGATAATTCCGACTCGACCGTCAACCGGAGATTTTACGTGCGTATATCCTAAATTACGTTGTGCATCTCGATACGCACTTTCAGCGCTATCTTTTTGAGCAGAATACGCATCATATTGAGCAAGTACATTATCATACTCTGAACGAGCGATGTAATCTTGTTTCACGAGCTCTTCATAACGTGCAAGTTGTTTCTGATAATAATTTGACAACGAACGCGCATTATCCATATCTGCCTTTGCTTTTTTTGCCGCGTATTGGTATTGTTCCGGTTCTATTTCAAACAAAACTTGTCCTGCTTTTACGTAATCACCTTCCTTGAAATAACTCTTTGTTAAATAACCACTGATACGAGCTAATACGTCAACGCGGAATTTTGCCATCACTCTGGCATTTGCTCCAAATTGTCTTATAACGTCTCTTGAGTCGACTTCAGCAACGGTTACGGAAGGGGTCATCCTGCTCTGGCGAGCTTTTGCAGATTTTTCTTTGTCCATATGCGCTAAAAACATTCTGCCAAAAACGAGTGCAAACAGCACAAATACTATGATAAATATATTTTTCCTCATGTTCTCTCCAAAGTCCTATTTTTTTCTAAATCATAGCACAACTCTGTTGCATTTGCAACATATTAAATAAAAAGAAAGGTTTATTTTTTATAAATTCTTATATGTCTATTATCGCCTTCGCCAATAGAAGTACTTTCTAAGTTGTATTGTTCAATTAATTCGTGCTGTTGCTTACGAATTTGTGTTGGTTGCGGCTCTAATTCAATCATTTCCGCACCGTCCATTACCATTTTAATAGCGGACTTTGCTTCATCCAATGCCTTTTCTACATCATCAGTATAACCAATCAACGACTCAACGTCTCCTGATTGAATGTCCAATGCATCTTTCAGGACTTTTTGTATTTGAGCCATTGAGTTAGTTTTTACGTAGAAAATCTGAACTCTATACTCTTTTGCGGTATTTAAAATCTTAGCTCCGCCTTTTGCAAAATTCTTATGAGCAATTACAATGTCAGCATCTTCTACATTTCTGATAATTTCAACATTTAAGTTTAAACGCTCAATCAATTTTTCAACAATGGTTCTTGAAACCGCATATAAATACAATTTTTTGAGTGGTTTAACATCTTCAACATATTTCTGTCTGGAGAAAGAAAAATTCATCTTGTTCTCTTCAGGAGTTTGAGCCGGTTGTTGAGGTTCAATAACTATATGTTTTTCAACCTCTTTTTGCTCTACTTTTCTGATTTCAGGTCTTATCGGCCAACCACGCAAAATGTAATCTACCGCTTCCGATGTATTTTTATATACAGCAAGAGTGTTTCTATCAAGAATCTCGATTACGATATCGAATGTTGGTTGTTTTTCTCTTTCAAGAACAGTTTTTTGAGAAGCTCTCCTTTTAGCTTCGTCGTCACCCAAAGTAACTGATTGAATTCCACCTACCAAGTCAGAAAGAGTAGGGTTTTTAATCAAACTTTCTAAACAATTACCATGCGCAGTTGCAATAAGCATAACGCCACGTTCGGCAATTGTTCTCGCAGCTTGTGCTTCCGGCTCTGTACCGATTTCATCAACAACAATAACTTCAGGTGTGTGGTTTTCTACAGCCTCAATCATAATATCTTTTTGTAATTCAGGCTGTGCAACTTGCATTCTGCGGGCAGAACCTACTGCTGGGTGCGGAACATCACCGTCACCGGCAATTTCATTTGAAGTATCAACAATAACTACGCGCTTACCCAACTCATCTGCAACAAGTCTTGAAATTTCTCTTAGTTTAGTAGTTTTACCAACCCCCGGAGGCCCTAAAAACAGAATGCTTTTACCTTGCGTACAAAAATCTTTTATGCAAGCAATTGTCCCTGTAACAACACGACCAATACGGCAAGTCAGACCTACAACCTTGCCTTGTCGATTTCGTATTGCACTTATTCTGTGCAAAGTTCCCGGAATACCGGAACGATTATCGTGTGTAAACTCTTGTAAGTGAGATGTTATAAACGAAATATCGTTATCATTTACAAATTCACAATTCAATTTCTCAATTTTACCACCGGCATGTCGTACTTCCGGAGCCCTGCCGATATCCAAAACTATCTCTATTACATCGTCAAGTTTCTCACCCGACAAATTATCAACAACTTTTTGGGGCATAATGGCTAAAAGCCGCTCGAGGTCATTTTGAAATTGTATATTGCTCATCATTCTTATATTAAATGCCTTTCTGCTTTCGCATTTGGCTGATAACTATTCAATTTTGATCTCCTAATATTATTATAACATATTATTAAAAAAAACGGAACTTTTTAAAAAGTTCCGCTATATTTTATTTCACAAATTCTCTCTCGTCTCGTGTTTATCTATGCTTTACTCTCACCTTTATCTTGTACTTTCAATGCTTCTTCTTTTTGCTTCTCTTCGTCAGCAGCTTCCGCTTTCTCTTCTTGAGCATCTACGTACATTGTTGCAAATTGTGCGTACAAATCTGAATCTTGCAAAATCTCATCCAATTCTAGATAATTATTTTCGTCGATATTTGCCTCTGCATATTTATTAGCATTTATATCGTATTTTTGAGCTTCGTTACGAGTTAATTTATCTGCACCGATAGTTTTTACTATAAAATTCTTCAAAATATTTGCGTTAATGTTAGTTGACATAATACTGTCTCCTTTTTGTTATATGCATCTTACATATATATAAAGTATTTAAAAAATATCGAATTTCACAAAGTGATGAATTGTTTACAAACGTTTACAATTGCAGCAAAAATTATCTTACAGAGCTTCCAAAACAGCTATCTTCATAAGTTTTGTATCGGGATTTTTGCCAGTCCAAATTTCAATGGCGCGCTCTGCTTGATAAATAAGCATATCTAGTCCACCAATAGTCTTTAAGCCTCTTTTTTGAGCTTCTTGTATCAATATTGTTTTTACAGGATTATAAACAATATCATAAATAATTGTATTTGGATTAAGTTTATCCAAATCACCTCTCTCAAGTGGCATTTGGTCTGCCAGATATCCTTTCATTCCAATAGGAGTTGCATTTACTACAATTGCAGTATGAGCTAATGAGCGAATATTCTGTATTTGATATACATTAAACGTGATTTCAGGAAATTTTGCACGCACGTAATCAAGTGTTTGCTTGGAGTTAATTATGTTTCTTGTATAGAAATCAATTTCTTTAATCCCTCGTTCCGCAAGCCCTACCACGGCTGCTCTTGAAGCTCCTCCTGTACCTAAAATACTTGCATTTTTACCAACCAAATCTATTTCTTCCGGAATAGCTTTTTTGAACCCGTAAATATCGGTATTGTATCCGAAGAATGATTTGTCCTCTCCTACTTTTACAGTGTTTACGCAACCCGCAATGTTTGCATAATCATCAATATCATCCAAAAACAATGACATTGGCACTTTAAGAGGTATTGTTACGTTAAATCCATTGTATCCGTTAGCTTTTATGTACTTAATTTTTGAAATCAAATCTTCGGGAGGAGTTTCCATCACATCATAACAGCCATCAAGACCAATGCTTTCAAGCCCTGCTTTTTGAATTACTGCGGATATCGAATGTCCTAAAGGATATCCTATGATACCAAGTTTAAACATAAATTCCTCCTAAAGAGCTGATTTGTGCTAAATCAAGCCGGTAATATTATCTCTGGTGATAACTGCGTCATAGTTTTTATAACCAAGTATTTTTTCAATGTTGTTTGAATGTGAACCAACAATTCTGCGGCATTCTTGTGAATTATAATTTACCATTCCACGAGCAAATTCTACGTTGTTTTCGTCTAAAATAGAAACGACTTCTCCTTGTTTAAAATCATTTACAACATTCAAAATACCAATCGGCAAGAGACTTGAACATTGTTCAAGGATTGCTTTTTTAGCTCCGCTGTTAACAACAAGTCCACCGATAATATTTGTGGCATATCCAATCCAGCGTTTTTTATCAGGCAGATTTTCTGACGTCGGTAAAAACATTGTTCCGATTTCCTCTTTGTCAAATATTTTGCTGATAACATAAGGTATTTTGCCATTTGCAATCAAAACTTTTCCACCGAAACGCGTTACAAGCTTAGCTGCTTCAAGTTTTGTTCGCATACCGCCTCTTCCGCCTTCCGAAGCATCTGTTCCGAGCGCCATAATTTCATCGGTTACACATTCAACCTCTTTGATTAATTCAGCATTTGCATCCGTTTTTGGGTTAGATGTATAAAGTCCGTTAATATCAGACAGAAGTATTAACAAGTCTGCATCAAGCTCGCTTGCAACAAGAGCGGATAATTTGTCGTTGTCAGCGAAATTAACCTTCATGCCGGACATCATCGGATTCATTTCTATTGTAGATACAGTATCGTTTTGATTAATAATCGGAACAACACCAAATTCAAGAATCTTATTTAGAGTTGTTCTCAAACTCAAATACCGGTATCTTAGTGAGAAATCATCTTCTGTTAAGAGAATTTGTGCTATAGGAATATCATATATGCCAAATCCGCTTTCATAAAAAGACATTAATTTACTTTGACCGATTGCAGCACAAGCTTGTTTTACACCATCTTCTGCCGTTGATTCCAGATTTAATCGTTTTTTACCAAGTCCGACAGCTCCGGATGTTACAAGTATAACTTCTTTTCCTTGACGAACAAGTTTTGCCATATCTTCAATAAACGAATATATACGAGAAATAGCAACTTCTCCGTCAGCATTTCTTAAAACATTTGTGCCGAGTTTGATTACAATACGTTTTGCGTCTATAAATTCTTCTCTTAACATATTATATTCCCATAGCTTTTAGTACATCTTTGATGTCGGATGAAGTCTTTTTTACATCCGCATTAGAATATTTAATCGCATTATCAGGGTCTTTTAAACCGTTACCAGTTAATATACAAACGATGTCGGTTCCTGATTTTACAAGACCTTCTGCGTGAGCTTGAATTAATCCTGCAACAGATGCTGCACTTGCCGGCTCACAAAGTATTCCTTCAGAAGAAGCCAACATTTTATACGCTTCAACGATTTTTTCGTCAGAAACGCATCCGATTTTACCCTTGCTTTCGTCTCGAGCAGCTTCAGCTTGTTTCCAACTTGCGGGATTTCCGATTCTTATTGCTGTAGCCAATGTTTCAGGCTTGAATATTCTTTCACCTCTAACGATAGCGGCAGAACCTTCTGCTTCATATCCCATCATTTGTGGTAAATTTGTAATTACACCTTCTGCATTATATTCTTTATACCCTTTCCAGTAAGCGGTAATATTTCCCGCATTTCCAACAGGTATGAAGTGATATTCCGGAGCTTTTCCTAATGCGTCACAAATTTCAAATGCGCCTGTTTTTTGACCTTCAATTCTGAACGGATTAACAGAGTTTACTAATGTAATCGGATGTGTTGCGGAAATTTCTCGTACACAATCAAGAGCTTCATCAAAGTTGCCTTGAATTGCAATAATCTCTGCACCATACATCATTGCCTGAGACAATTTACCTAACGCAATATATCCATCCGGAATAAGTACAAAAGTTTTAATACCCGCTTTTGCGCCATAAGCGGCAGCGGAAGCGGATGTATTGCCTGTAGAAGCACAAATTATTGCATTAGCACCCTCTTCTTTTGCTTTTGTAACAGCCATTGTCATGCCACGGTCTTTAAAACTTCCAGTTGGATTACAACCTTCAAATTTTAAGTAAATATTTGCCTCTATTCCTAGTTTGCGAGCGAGATTGTCTGCTTTTATTAAAGGTGTATTACCTTCATTTAGTGTTACAATCGGTGTTGAATCCGTCACCGGTAAATATTTTCTGTATTTATTAATTAATCCTTGGTAATACATTTTCCCTCCTATTCGGCTACTCTTATCAAGCTGTTCACCGTGCAGCCCGTAAGCTCATTTATAACTTCTTTTATAAGTTTTTCCTGACAACTTTCGGTAATAACCGTAATATCAGCTGTATTGTCACTTGAAACACCTTTCTGCAAAATACTTGATAAACTGATGTTTTTATTTGCGCAAATTGTTCCGATTTTTGCAATAACACCGATTGCATTTGGTGCTGTTATTGAAATATAGTACTTGTTATATGTGTTATCGATATTTACCGGATTTGCTGTTGAATGATGGTGACATCTCATCATTGGGAGCATATAATCCGTTTTACCAAACTCAGCAGCTATTGTCAAAATGTCTCCGACAACGGAACTTGCAGTAGGAAACTCTCCTGCTCCGGGACCGGAAAGCACGATATGTCCAATTGGATGACCTGTTATTGCGACAGAATTTGTTACATAATCAATATGTGCAAGCATGTTGGTTTTTGGAACAAGCATTGGATGAACTCGAACATCTGCATTGTTGTTGCCATCAATCGTAGCATTAGCAATAAGTTTGATTTTGTATCCCAATTCATTGGCTCTTAAAATATCTTCCTTGCGAATTTTTGTAATACCTTCTCTGTAGACATTTTCAAGCTTTACTCTTGAGTTGAAAGCAATTGTTGCCAAAGTTGTTATTTTGTATGCAGCATCATACCCCTCAACATCTCCGGTCGGATTTGTTTCTGCATAGCCCAATTGTTGTGCTTCTTTTAATACATCTTCGTAAGAAGCTCCGTCAGCATCCATCTTTGTTAGAATGTAGTTTGTTGTTCCATTCAGGATTGCTTGAATTTTATGTATTTTGTTTCCTGTTAAAATTGTTTTAATCGGCATTATAACCGGAATACCACCCGCAATAGCAGCTTCATAAAGAACAACTCTGTTGTGTTTTTCAGCCAGATTAAAAAGTTCTTCTCCTTTTTTTGCAAGAAGCTCTTTGTTTGCGGTTACAATATGTTTTCCGTTAACAATTGCTTTTGAAATGTAGTCATAAGCCGGCTCAACCCCGCCAATTAGTTCAACCACAACATCAATAGAAGGGTCATTGACTATTTCGTACGGATTATCGGTTAACATTTCGATTGGCACATCAACTGAACGCTGTTTGTTTATGTTTTTAACTGCAACCTTTGCAATCTCAACATTATCAAGATTTTGTACTGTTTTATAAACTCCACAGCCTACAGTACCTAGTCCGATAAGTCCCAATTTTAATTTATCCATGAGTCCTCCTTCTGTTTAGTTTATTATACCATAAGAATTACTCATTTAAGTGTTTTTTTAAGTTGGTTTTTACTTCATTCAAAGGACCGTTATTTGGGGCTGTTATATTTTGGTAATATTTTTTTGCATAAACAAACGGAAAACGCGGTAACCAAGAGAACTTAAGAATAATACCGGCTGCATCGGCACCTTTTGAGAACATAAGCTCGTCAATTGTTTCTTCATAAGCAGGTGAAATTGATGAAAATATTTTCAAAATATAGTTAGTTGCACTAACTCCGTAATACCCTGTAGTTGTAGCAGGATTTGATATTAATTCTGTTATTGAAATATTTGAATTATTAGCCAATGACGTGATATCTACGGGAAGTGAAAGTTCACTTCCATTTACACCTTCTATTTCTAAAGGCTTACCGTTGTACACAAGTACCATTACATTTGGTTTTGGCATGTAAATGTCATCAAAAACATTGTCCAGTATGAGCATGCCATTAAGGTCGGTAACTCCGTATTTAAAGTTTTTACAAGTTAAAAACATGCCACCGTAAAGCAAATCTATTGAAGAATACTCAACCGGAAGAACCTCTAAACCTTTTTCATCGAAAAGTCCACATTTTTCACCTTTTATAAGCTTTACGTATTTTCCAAGGATTCTTTCAGCCCTGTTATATTTAGCTTTAACTATAATTTCACCTGAATTATTCATTATTCCGAATTTGTTGCCGATTTGAATAATCCATGCAGACTCTCCCAGTTGTATAACTTTTTTGTATTTTGCTTCCGTTATAATTTCTCCGTTTTCTCCTTTAAGTCCAAAATTTCCGTTTTCTGAGTACACAAAAGGAGCTGCAAAAACTAAATTCTGCAACATTAATGATAGTAATATAACTAAAGCACATTTCTTCATACCAAAAGAGTAACATAAAACTTAAATAAATGCACCACCAAGCAAATGCCCGTCATTCTTGTCATACAAAACACATGCCTGCCCTTTGGTCGGAGTAAACAAAATATTTTTATCATCAGGGTTTACAAGTGAAATATCTATACCATTTTCTCCTTCTGAGACATTAACATTAACCGCTTTCATATTGTATCGAATTTTTGCAAGAGCTTCAAACTCACGTTCCACAACAGGATAGCTCCAAGATATTTCTTTCAAATTCAGTGAGTTCTTATGTAATTGGCCTTTATAACCTACGAATACGGTATTTGTTTTAGCGTCAATTTTTGTGACATACAATGGTTCGGGGGCAGCAATGCCTATCCCCTTTCTTTGACCTATGGTATATTGCCAAAATCCGTCATGTTCACCCAAAACCTTACCTGTAACTTCTTCTATAAATTCACCTTTTCGAGGAACAAAAATATTGTTTAGATATTTTTTTGTCGTCATTGGGGCTTTTATAAAACAAATGTCTTGACTTTCTTTTGAAGATTTAGAAGGTAAATTGTTCTCAAAAGCAATTTTTCTTACATCTGATTTTATGTAAGCAGAAAGCGGAAATAATGTGTGCGTCAAGTGCTCTTGGCTTAATAAAAATAAGAAGTAGAGCTGATCTTTATGTTCATCAGATGCGGGATACAATTTGTAGTACTTTCCGTCTTTAACAATTTTTGCATAATGACCGGTTGCAACAAAATCAACATTCAACTCATTTCTCGCATAATCGTATAGTGCACCCCACTTCATATATTTGTTACACATAACACAAGGGTTTGGCGTTTCTCCGTTGCGATAAGAATTTTCAAAATATTTTATAATTTTATCCGCAAAAAGTTCGGTAACATCAAGAGGGTAAAAAGGAATATTCAATTTTTCTGCAACGTTTCTAGCATTTTCTATAACTTGCTCCGCTTCAGCAGAATTAGTAGTCTTTGCGGTTATGCCAACAACATCGTATCCTTGCTGTTGTAGTAAAAAAGCCGTAACGCTACTATCCACACCTCCAGAAAGCGCAACTGCCACCTTAGTCATCTAAAAGCACCTTTTCTCCGTACGCTGTGAGTCGGTATTCAGATGCACCGACTAAGCCCGTTAAATCCGGCAAACATTCAATGTAATCTCTGTTAATAGCTTCTTGTAAAACGCTGTGATCAATTATGACCGCAATATTCTGCATTAATTTTGCATTAAGTTGTTTTAGAGTAAAGCGAGGTTTTTGTTCATATTGCGTAAAATAATAGGCAGTCATAAGTAAATAATCAATTTTCTTTTCCAACGGTTTTGCTGAAATAAAATTAATAAAAGCATTATCTTTCTTAATAGAAGGACTTGGCTTAAAAGAAAGTTCTGTTTGAGGAGCTTGGATTGATTTTTCCAAAATATTGTCAAAACCGCCATCTTGTGGTAATTCTTCTAACTGTTCAACAGTAACTTTAGGACTTTCCTGCTTCACTTTTGGAGGAGCGTAAAAAATATCAAGATTTTTGGACGCGGTATCTTCCTGTAGTGTTTCCACAGGTTCTGATTTTGGCATTCTTTTTAATTGTTCATCAATTTTTTGTTGCGTAATTTCTTTTTCAGCATTTATTTGTGAATTTACAATTTCTTTGCATTGTTGAACTTTGTGTTTTTGCACATACTCGGAAGCTTTGCGCACCCATAGTGCAAACTGTTCTACAACCAACTCTTTATCTGTCGTCGACAGCGAAAGTTGATATTTGCCCTTTGTTATTTTAAACGAATAAACCGACATTTCTTACCTCAAATTCAGACTACTTATCTTGGAGTAATTCTTCTCTCCATTTATTAAGTTGTTCTTCTACAAACTCTAAATCATCTGATTTTAGTTCGATTTCAATATCCCCTTTTTTCATCTTGAATACGTATTCGTGCATATAACCTCCTTAATGAGTTAAGTTTACATTAAAACACTCAAAGTTTCAAGTATAATAAAATTTGTAAAATTATAGCACATGTTATATAATTAAAGTGCGCAAAAATTTTTTTTACGTGTTTTAGTATAGTATATTGAAGTGTAGAATATAAAAAGAGGTTTTCCTGAAAATGAAAAAGATAGTAGTTTGTACATTCCTAATTGCGGCAGGAGCTGCTTCATTACTTTCAATTAACAATAAAATTGAAACTCAGTCGCTACAATTTGGATTTAAAAATTCTTATGCAATTGTTCTTGGTTATGACAAGTCAATGAGCGAAAAAACTATAAAAGCTGCAGTTATAGACAGTTATTTTAGAGAAATTGCGGCAAATGGCAAAATTGTAAGATGGAATAAGACATCATTTCCGTTAAAGGTATTTATCCAAGATACACCGGATTTGCCGGATTATTACAGAGAAATTATTATGAGCGCCTTTTATTCTTGGCAAAGAGCGAGCGAAGGTCTTGTAAGATTTGAATTTGTAGAAAATGCAGATGAAGCACAAGTAAAATGCTATTTCAAAAATAATAATACAGATGACAACTCTCCAATCGGAGTTCAATCATTTGCATTAAAAGGAAATTTCATTGAAAGTTCTACAATAAATTTCAAAAAAGTGGATTCTAAGAAACATAACTTGGACTCTAAGCAATTGTTCTCATCTGCATTGCAAGAAATTGGTCATACATTAGGATTAAACGGAAAAAGCCCAAGTATTTATGACGTTATGTATCCAATTGGAACAAAATTTAACACCGAAATTACTGCAAGAGATTTAAAATCATTGGCTCTTTTGTATTCTGTAGTACCTGATGTTACGGATAAATCGCTTACACAAGAAGAAAAATCACAATTGTTTACAGTAAAAGAAATTCTGGAAACAATGAATGTTCCTGTTGATGCTACAACTGATACACAACAAGTAGTTGCAACAGATATCGCAACAAAGCTTGCTTTGGCAGAAGAATTGAGACGACGCGCGGAATACGATAAGGCTGCGCAAGTATATCAAGAAGTCGCTCAAATGAAAAATGACAGAAGAAGCAAGTCAGAAGTTTATTACGAAGTTGCGGTTATGTATCTTGATGCGGAAGAATTTGAAAAAGCAAAGAGTTGCGCAGAAATCGCTTGTGCTACGGATATGAACGATTTAACAGAGACTCTTCCTGCTTTAATTGATTATTATATGAAGCGTTCAACATCTGCAATTGATCAATTAGATGCGATTTTACAACAAGATCCATATAATAAACACGCTTACAAGTTGCTTTGTCAGATTTATAGAGAAAAACATCACGAAAATATGCTGAATGCAACAATAAGAAGATACGGAAGAACCGCAGGTTCAGTAGAAGAATAAAGCAAAAGCCCTCTTAAACAAGAGGGCTTTTTTATGTCTGTATAAGGTTTTGCAACTAGAATTTGCAAGAAAATTCTTAAATTTCCCACATCCTCACTATGCAATTACACCTTCTTTTATTAACTTTTCTCTTATTTCTTTTTTTGTTTGGAACTCTTTGTCCTCTTTGCCCATTAATCTTTTGCAAACCATCATTGCAGGTGTAACAACACCTAGAGCCATAATACAGGTTCCGATGTTCATTTTGATAGAATTTCTTTTTAATTTTTTTACACCATCAAAAAACTGTTCGGAAGTTTCACCTTTTTGAATAGCCATCTTATATTGCTTATAAAGTTCTTCTAACTTTGTTTGTACACCTTCTACCTCTTTTAAATCAATAAACTTTCTTGTATCGATTTTATCTGTGTCTTTGTATAAAGCTATAATGTCAGATTGTTTTGCAACTTTAACAACCATGTTGTCAGGGTTTTTGTGCAAAAACTCATACAATTCGGCATTTGAAGTATTTGCCTTTTTAAATTCCTCCAAACTTTTTTCAATGGTAGAATTCTCAAACATTTTCTTCAAATCACCGCTTTCGATAACTCTTGCGTCAAGTCCGATATTTTTGTTGTATTTTTTCTTTGCCTGTTTTTCTAACAGTTCTTGAATTTTACCACCGGCATAATACATAAAACAGAGAGTTGAAGCTTCTTTTATTCCGTATCCGATAAATTCTTGGGTACTTCTTGAGTCTTTTAGTCTTTCACCCGTAATGAATCCGTCAAGAATGTACATATTTTTTACAGGAGAGAACGCAAAGTTTTCAACGACTTGTCCGACACCCTTGAACGAAGGTGTGCCGATATTGTTTTTTTGTTTATCGCTTTTAGAAGTGTTGTATTCATTAATAAGATTTTTTCTTATTTTGTTTTCAGTGTAATGCTGTTTAAATCTTGTAAGTCCGATATAGCTACCGACAGTAAGTGCTGTTGCTGTTATAAATTTTGCAGTAGCTGCATTTTTAAACAATTTTTTATTAGCACCGATTTTTTCAATATCTTTTTTTACTTCTTCGGTCGGAGCATATTTTTTAATTTTCTCAAAAATATCTTTGTCTTTAAGATTTCTTGCATCAAATTTTGAATCTAATTTCAGAAATCTAAAAACTGTGTTGTTAAATATCCCTTTGAACATCGGAATTCCTAAAAGCCAAATAAATTCAGTTCCGATTTCATCAATAAATCTATCTTGCCCTTCTTCTTTTCCTGTAATAAAGGAGCCTGCAGTCATGCCGGCAGTTGCTGACAAATCTTTTACTGCTAAAGGTACGAGAGAATTGGGGTTACCCAATGTAGAGTATATTTTTGCTGCATTTACTATCATTGCCCTACAACCCCCACTTCAGATTCATTAATTTTTTGCTATGTTTGTTCATATTTCGACCTTCCTTTCACTCTAAATCTTGTCAATGGCAAAAATTGCCATATCTTTTACAAATATTTACACTAAAAAAGAACTTCCTACTCATAGGAAGTTCTTTTGTTTTAAAATCTATGATTAAAACTAGCCTACAAGTTCGGTATCATCCGACTCGGAAGCTTTAACCATGATTGCGTGCTCAACAGGATTTTCTTTTTTGTAAGCACTATCACTTCCTACTTCCTCAAAACCAAACTCGTCTCGGGCTTTTTTCATTTGAGTTTCATCAACAAGCTTTTTTGCTAATTCAGCAATTTCATAAACTAACTTGTAACGGTTATCTGTATTTTCATTTAATTCCCAGGCTATTTTTACTATTTGATCCATTTTCACCTCTTTTATTCACAATATGTTTAATTGTACAACGCTAATTTTTTTTTGACAAGCTTAACATTTGTTTACACTTTTAACTTAAAAAGGCAATTATTATTTCGATAAATACTTTATATATACATACGAGGTATTAATAAGGAGTTCAATATGTCATTAACAGTTTCAGCATCTGGAGTTGCACCGGAATACGGAGTTCAAGAACAATCAAGCAAACCTAAAACTACAAGTTCTGTTTTTAAGCATTCTGCGCAAGAAAATAAAGCACCAGAAAAGGCTGCGTATGGAAAAAAGAGTGAAGCTTGGCAAACAAATTTCAGACAGAAATTGAAAAACGAGTATCAAATTACTGTTAGATATGACTATAGTTATTCTCTTGGTAAAAATGTTAAAGTATATGATATAACGGCAAAAAAAGACGTGAACTTGGCGCAGCTAAAAGAAGAACTTGGTATAAAAAACGGTGTTATTTCTAATAACAATGCCGGCTATGGTCAATACGACTACAACGGTCACTATATTGAAAATAAGCCAATGAAGGGAGTACTTTTCCATATTCCGGTTAATTCATTGGGTGAAGAAATTGATGAACGCAGTTTTTTAGATAAGTTAAAAAATATACTCGGTTTTTAATCCATCAGTGTAGTCATCAAAACAGGTTCGCCATCTGTAGCAAGAACGGTATGTTCAAAGTGCGCAGATGGTTTTCTGTCTTTGGTAATAACTCCCCAGTTATCGTCTTCTACAAAAACTTCGTCACCTCCCAGATTTAGCATTGGTTCAATTGCGATAACCATGCCGGATTTGATAGGAGTTTGGTCTCCGACTCGGTAATTAAATAGGAATGGATCTTCGTGCATTGAGTGTCCGACCCCGTGACCTCCGTATTGGCGAACGATACCAAGCTTGTAGGAATTTGCGACATCTTCAATTGCGCCGGAGATATCGTCAAGAATGTTACCTGCTCTCATTTTGGAAATACCTGCAAAGAGAGCTTCTTCGGTTGCTTTCATAAGCAATTGTTTTTCTTCCGAGATTTTGCCGACTGCATAAGACCATGCGCTGTCTCCAACTAAGCCGCCATAAGTTGCACCGACATCGATTGCAATAATGTCTCCGTCTCTGAGGATTTCCGTTTCAGAAGGAATACCGTGTACGACTTTTTCATTAATTGATGTGCAAATACAAGCAGGAAAACCGTTGTATCCGAGAAATGTAGGGATTGCTTTGTTTTCTTTAATTACTTTCATAGCAATGTTATCCAGTTCTTTTGTTGAAATCCCCGGTTCAACAACTTCTTTCATTTTTTGATGAACAAGAGCAACGATGTGGCCTGCGTGTCTCATTCTTTTAATTTCGTCACGTGATTTTCTGTTAATCATGATATTCCTCTTTTCTATTTTAATCATAGAATCAAATGAAATCTTTTTCAAGAAGCAAGAAAAAAGAGAAGCGGTTTCTATACCTTTCTTAAAAAATGTATAGAAAACCATTCTTGTCACCATTACATGAGAATAAAATATGTTCCTTGATCCATATTTGTGATATCATCAAAATATGAATTGCAATTTAGACGAAATTATAAAATCTTCCGGAAAGATACTGCTTTTATCACACATGAACCCTGATGGAGATACATTAGGCTCTATGTGCGCAATGTATCAAGCGATTTACAAGCGTTTCAAAAAAAAAGCGGATATGAATATCGTTTCAAACATTCCGTTTAATTACAAATTTTTGCCGGACATAAACTTAGCTCAACGATATTACGACAAATCTCTCGTCTATGACTTGGTTATAACACTTGATGTAGCCGCAATTGACAGAGTTTTGGATTCAAAAATACTTTTCGATAAAGCAAAAGTTACCATAAACATTGATCACCACAAAACAAATCCGAACTTTGGAGATTATCAGATTATAAACCCTGACGCAAGTTCTTGCGGAGAAGTTTTGTTTGACTATTTTAAAGAACACAATTGGGAAATAGATAAAGACTCCGCAATTTGCCTCTATACAGCAATTATGACTGATACTGGTAATTTTAGGTTTGAAAACACTTCTGCCAAAACATTAAGAGCAGCCGCTGACCTTGTTGAAATCGGAGTTGCGCCAAACATAATATACAAAAAATGTTACGAAACAAAAACAAAAAACTTCGTTATGTTCCAGAATTATTGTGTAAACAAGGCAACTTTTCTGCAAGACAACAAAATCGCATACACAACCATCTATAAAAAGGATCTGGAAAAATTCTCTGCCGGAGATGATTACACAGACGGAATCGCAGAAACATTGCGCGCAATTGAGTCTACAGAAGTTTCATTTGTAGCAAAAGAGGTTGACTCTAAGTTGACTAAGATTTCCATGCGCTCGAAAAAAATTGACGTTGCACAAATTTGTTCAAAATTCGGTGGCGGAGGACACACATTTGCAGCAGGTTGTACAATAAAAGCCGACGTCAAAGATTCGGTGGAAAAGTTATTAAAGGAAATTAAGCTGTGAGACCTAACTTAAAAACTTTAAAAAACATTATACATTCCGTCGTTGAACACGATTATTTTGGCATGGCATCAGAAATGGGTTTTATGCTCTGTATCGGAATTTGCCCTTTTATACTCTTTTTAACAGCACTTTTTGGCTATATCGGAAAACAGTATTTTATGCAACCTATATTTATATTTATGCAAAACATTATGCCTACGGATGTTTTAAACCTTGTTAACACTGTTTTGAACGAAGTATTTTTCTTCAAAAAGGGCGGGTTGGTTGCAGTCTTAGGCTTCTGTATCACACTTTTTCTTTCCACCAACACAATGGCAATCGTTGCTAAAGGTTTGAACAGAGCGTACAAAGTTAAAGAAACCAGAAACTTCTTATATTCAAGGCTTTTGGCACTCGTAATGGTGTTCGTAAACACGCTTGTACTTTTCTTAAGTATTACACTAATTGTATTTGGCAAGGTTATTATCACATTCTTGGTTGAGTACATCGGAATGACCCAACACCTTGCAAATATTATGCTTTTTGTGCGTTGGCCGATTGCATTTTTTACACTATTCATAATGGCATACTTGAGTTATTATATACTTCCCGACTTAAGCGGTGATGAACGTTTGCGCAGACACAGCGCTTTTCCGGGTTCTATATTTTTCTGTATATCTTGGTTACTCGGTTCTTGGTTATTTTCCGTTTACATAAACAATCTGCACACATATAACTTTGTATACGGAACAATTGCAGGTTTTGCTGTTATGATGATGTGGCTTTATTACACATCAATACTTATTCTTATCGGTGGAGAAATCAATTCTCAATTGTACGTAAAACTTGAACGCAGCGAAGAAATTAAAATTAAGAGAGGTATGTCAAGGAATGATAACGCGATATAAAAAGTACTTAGCTTATCTAGACGGAATCCTCGAAAAAATGTTCGAGTCCCAACGCACATTCATAAAATGCAAAGAAGGTTGCGCATATTGTTGCAAAGAAGGCGAATACCCGATTTCAGAGCTTGAATACATTAACTTAATGCTTTGCTACAATTTGCTTGAAGATGAAATCAAAGACAAAGTTAACGAAAACATTGCAAATTTGCTAAAAAAATCACGGGGAAAAATGTACGAATGCCCGTTTTTAGTCAATGACAGATGTGCTGTTTATTCGGCAAGAGCCATTATTTGTCGAACATTCGGACTAATTTCTTACGACGAAAAAGACAAAAAACGCATACCGTTTTGTGTTGACTTAAATCTAAATTATGCAAATGTATACGACACAAAAAAACAAAAAATTACCCAAAATGCGAATGACGGTTCAGAACCGGTTGCTTTCAAAATTGACAGAAAATTCTTGCGAAGCCCTAAATTAGAAAAAGAATTTAACATTTTCTTTGGAGAAGATAAACCCCTTGTCGATTGGTTACGAGAAGAAGATTTTGAGTGATATTTTTGTGTTAAAATTAGTACAGCACAGGATAAAAGGTGAGTTTTATGAGCGTAAATCAATCAATTAAGCCAATTACAACGGAAGAAAAAGAACACTTGTTTATTGGCGGGTGTGATGTTGTAAAATTAGCTGAAAAGTATGGCACCCCGCTATATGTAATTGATGAAGCAACTGTTAGAGGCATTTGCAGAGATTATAAAAAAGCATTCTCAAAATGCGAAAACATAAAAATGAAATACGCTTGCAAAGCTCTTTGCACTTCTGCTATCACACGAATCCTTGACAAAGAAGGTTTTGGTTTTGACGCAGTTTCCGCAGGAGAACTCTATACACTTTCTAAAGCCAATATTGATATGACAAATGTTTTATTCAACGGCAACAACAAATCAGCAAAAGAACTGGAACTCGCACTTGATTTGAGTGTCGGAGTATTTTCCGTTGATAATTTCTATGAAGCAGAACTTTTAAACGCAATCGCTTCTCAAAAAGAGCTTAGAGCAAAAATCCTGCTACGCGTAACTCCCGGAATAGAATGCCATACTCACGAGTATATTCAAACAGGTCAAATTGATTCTAAATTCGGGTTTGATTTAGCACAATTGGATGAAATTATCGACTTAATCTTAAATAAATACAAAAACCTTGACTTACGCGGGCTTCATGCTCACATCGGTTCACAAATTTTTGAACTGAAATCATATTCTGATGAAGTCGAACTTCTCGTTAAAGAAACTGAAAGAATACAAAAAAAATTCGGTATAGAATTAGACACAATCAATATTGGCGGAGGTTTGGGAGTAAATTATACAAATGCAGACGAAGCTCCATCAACAGAAGAATTAGCAGAAGCCGTAATGCGCGCAATTGCGAAATTTGGTTCAAAAGTTCCCGTTATTTTCTTAGAACCCGGCAGAAGTATTATTTCCACATCCGGAGTAACCTTATATACAATCGGTTCATCAAAACAAGTTCCAAACGGCAGAAAATACGTTGCCATCGATGGTGGAATGGCTGACAATCCGCGCCCGTCAATGTATCAAGCAAAATATACCGCACAAATTGCAAACAAACTAAATCACAAAGAGTATGAAACAGTTACAATTGCCGGCAGATATTGCGAAAGCGGAGATATTTTGATTAATGAAATAGCTTTACCAAAACCGGAAGCGGGAGATATTCTTTGTGTATACAATACAGGAGCTTATAACTACTCTATGGCTTCAAATTATAATTGTGTAGAAAAACCTGCAATGGTACTTGTAAATAATTCACAATCTGATATTATAGTATATAGAGAGACATTGGAAGATCTCATATCACACAACAACATTCCTGATAGGTTGAAATAATATGGACGAGATAATTTCTTTAATTCACGATATATTAAGCCCACTGCAATGGTCTTTAACGTGGGTAAATGTTCTTGAAATAGCTTTTATCGCCGCTATATTGTTTGTATTCTATCAAAAATTTATTAAAAATACTCAATCCGAAAAACTTGTAAAAGGTTTGTTCATTCTCGTTTTTGCGTGGATTATGAGCGAAATCCTTATTCTCATAGATTTGCGTATTATTGGCGTATTCTTTAAATCACTGGTAACACTGATTACATTGAGTTTAATTGTCATATTTCAACCGGAATTGAGACGTTTCTTGGGATACCTCGGACAACCTGGATTTATCAGAAGAACCTTCTTTACATCAGGCTCATACAAAGAAGCTGAAATCAATGATGTTGATGTAATAAAAGAAATTATTGAAGCCGTAAAATACTTGACAAAAACAAAAACCGGCGCTCTAATCGTTTTCCAAAAAGAGATGAGTACCGGTATTTATTCCGATGTCGGAACAAGAATTGACGCACTAATTTCAACTGAACTTATTTTAACTGTATTCCATCCAAACACACCATTGCACGATGGTGCTATGGTTATTGAAAACGGAAAAATCCATTCGGCAGGTGTTTTACTTCCTCTTACAGAAGATCCGAAATTAAGTTGGAAGTACGGCACAAGACACAGAGCTGCAATCGGGGTATCCGAAATTTCTGACGCTGCTTGCCTTGTAGTTTCCGAAGAAACAGGAGATGTTTCAATTACAATGGACGGAATGCTCAAAAAATACGAAGATTTAATGACTTTAAAAACTGATTTGGAAGCTATTTTGGGTATAAAACCAAAAGACGAAGAACAAGTAAAACACACAAATATATTTGATTTATTAAAAGGTAAAAAATAATGTTGTTTGGGAAAAAGAAAAAAGTGGAGATTAAGAAAAAAACAAGTGGTGAAATCGTAAGAGAATATCTTTCAAGAGCTCTTTTTATTACTCTTGGAGCTTTTGTTGTAGCAGTTGGTTTGGAAATGTTTTTAGTTCCGAATAACATCATCGACGGAGGTGTTATCGGTGTCTCCATGATGGTTTCTTATATAACAAAGTGGAATTTAGGTTTACTCATTTTCTGCATTAATATTCCTTTTATATTAATGGCTTTAAGAAATTTGGGGAAAAAATTTGTTATTCAAACATTTTTTGCAACCGGCATGTTAGCTATTGCAACTAACGTTTTGCACGGAAAACAAGCTACAGAAGATTTACTGCTTGCAACAGTTTTCGGCGGTATAATTCTTGGTTTTGGTGTTGGATTAATCCTTAGAAATAATGCCTCGCTTGACGGAACAGAAATGGTCTCTATTAACCTTTCTAAGAAGTTAAAGGTAATTTCCGTTGGAGAGCTTCTAATGTTCATTAACCTGTTTATATACATGGGCGCAGGATTCTTGTACGGATGGGACAGAGCGTTATATTCAATACTAACTTATTACATCGCATCAAAAGTTATTGATACAGTGTTAGAGGGCTTGGATAAAGCAAAATCCGTAAGAATTGTATCCGAATACCACAAGGAAATCGGCAACGCCATAATGAAAGACCTAGACGTTAGTGTTACATACATGAAAACTCTTGGTGGATATTCAAGACAGGAAAAAATCCTTACTTATTGTGTTGTAAATAAGTTTGAAATGGCAAGACTAAAAGAACTTGTACACACAATTGACCCAAAAGCATTTTTAGTAACGGAAGATGTCCACGAAGTGGAAGGTGTTAGAGTAAAAAAACATAAATAATCTAAAAAAACTGGACACAAAAGAAAAAGTATTATAAAATTCTAATATATTAAGAGAGGAATAAGAATGCCAAACAAAGACATGGTGCCTGTAGAGGTAATAATTTTAACAGATAATGATGATATCAAAGGTACGGTTTATGTATCAACTAATGTTGCTGCGAACAGACAGTTAACAGAACTTTTGAACGATGGTAACCGTAGATTTTTAGCTGTAACCAATGTAGAAATTTATGCAAAAAATTCCAACCAACCTCCTAAAAGATATGAGTTTTTGGAAATACACATGGATTCTATAAGAATGGTACACCCAACTTCTCAAGCTTTGTTTAGGGAAAGCCCTAAAACTCAAGAAGATATCGCAAGATTTAGAGAGCTCAGAGCGAAACTAAACCAAACAAAACCTTTCTAGGGAAAAATGCAAAGAGAATATAACAAATGATAACAAAGAAAAAGAAGTGAAACTAATCACTTCTTTTTCTTTTCTCTCGATTTCTAACCTTAAATTACAGCTTATTCTTGTTCAGCAATATACTTTGCCATCGCTTCTTCAGAAATTTCTGCTGTATCCAATATCAAAGAGCCAACAATAGCATCTGACTGTCTTGCCATTTGAATACATTTTACTGCATATTGAGATTGTACTTCAGGGGTAAAGGCGCTTCCGCCTACAGAACTGATATCCATAAGACTATCCTCTTCTTAATTTGTGACATATTCATTTTAACACTTTTTATATAAAAATACAATATACGTGATATATTTTATTCTGATTTCAAAATCTCAATACCCTTTTGCGCCTGTTTTAAAACACCATAATAATATTCTAACTCTTGTTCGGATTTTGCATCATTCAATATCTGAATAGATTTTATATAAAATGGACTTTCATTGGAACTCAAATTCTCAAAATTTAGCCCAACATCTTCTATGCTTAAATTTAAAGCGTTCAAAATTTTGGTCAAAGTCGTATACGTCGGGAAATATACACCTGTTTCTATTTTTGAGATATGTTTTTCATTCGCGCCGGCAAGTTCTGCTAATTGCGCTTGCGTTAAATTTTTGGCTTTTCTTATTTGTTTAAGTTTTTGTCCAAAACTATTGTTTTTTGTCATAATATACCCTCAAACCAATTTTATTGAATTATGAAATATTATTAAACAACGTTTTCGGATACAACCTTATGAAATTATCGTATTTTATAGGATAGTTTCGCATTTTTATGTTACTATTAGAACAAGTTTTGATACGTATTCAGAGAAATTATAAAAGGAAGTTTAGAGATGAAAAACATTAATATATGCGTTGCGTGTGATGATAATTATGCACAATATGCAGGAGTTGTTATAGCTTCTGCCTTGCGCAGCTCAATGAAAAATGAGAACTTAACATTTTATATTCTTGATGGTGGCATAAGTGAGTTAAACAAAGAAAAAATTAATTACTTGAAAAATATCAAACTTTGCGAAATCAATTTTATTAAAATCAATAATGATATGTTTGCAGACTATTTAAAAATTAAGACTCATTCATATATTACAATTCCTACTTATTACAGATTAAAACTTCCTACGTTATTACCGAATGTAGATAGAGTAATCTACCTTGACTGTGATGTTATTGTAAACAGTTCTCTTTTTGAACTTTTTAATGTGGAGATGGGTGATGCAGTTGTTGCAGGCGTGAAAGATTTGAACAAAAGAATTACTAAAAACAATCCTAATTACGTGAATGCCGGAGTGTTAGTCTTTAATATCCAAAACATGAAAAAACAAAATGTAGAACAAGAGTTTTTGGAGTGGACCAATTCACACAAAGACACCATAAAATTAGGTGATCAAGAGATTATCAATGAAGTCCTGAAAAATAGAATTAAATTAGTTGATGATGAATGGAACGTACAATCGAGCAATTTTATAAATCGCTCAAGTTACACAAACAACCCCAAAATAATCCATTTTGTTGCAAAACAAAAACCTTGGCATTTTGGATCGTTTAGTTATCACAAAAACTATTATTTTGAGAATCTATTTTATACTCCTTGGGCACTCCAAACACAAGAGGATGAGGACTACTGGATTCGTAAAAATAAGATTTGCTCAGTGTTAAACTATATAAAATACAGACCGTTATTTATGTTCCGACCAAGATTTTATACAGCACTTTATTGTACATATATTAAACCATTATTTATAAATACCCCAATTATCGAAAGCAATACTTTTATTGTATGGGAACCGTGTTCAAAAAGTCATTCCGAAGTTTTACCCGGATACGTAAAATATCTGCTTGATTTGGGATATCACGTATCAGTTTGTGCTTGCAAATCCAGATATAAAGAAGGTTTGTTTGAAAGATTTAAAGATAAAAATGTAACTTTAAACAAACTTAGCAGAAAACAAGTTCAAAAGTTCTTCTTAAAGAATGACTTGAAGAATGTAAGCGGAGTTTTAGTTACAACAGTCGGCAAATTGTGCGATGAAATCCATTTTGAAGATGCGTACAAATCATTTAATAAAAAAATAGATAGTTCAAAATTATTTTTTGTATCTCACGAATCTGTACACGCAATTAATGCCGGCACATGGCGAAGCGATTTAATTACACTGCGTCAACTCAATTACAAAAATGCAAGTTCTGTGGTAGTTAATCCACATTATTTTGGCGAAGTAAAAATTACCGGTAAAAATTCCGATATCACTAATTTTATTACAATCGGTGCTATCCAAGCCAAGAAAAAGAATAATGAATTAATTATTAATTCGGTAAAAAAGTTGCATGAAAAAGGGTATCGCAATTTTAAAGTAACTGTCGTAGGAAAAGGTAATTTAAACGGGCTTCCAAAAGAATTACGTCAATATTTTGACATAAAAGGACGTTTGGATTTTAGAGATATGTATAATGAAATCGAGAAAGCTGATTTTATATTAACTTCGTATGACGAAACAAAACCGGAACATATCAGATATAACACAACCGGCACAAGCGGGATTTTTCAACTTGTATACGGGTTTACCAAACCTTGCATAATCATAGAAAGTTTTGCTCCGATAAACGGTTTCAATGACTCTAATTCAATCATTTATAAATCAGATAAAAATTACAGTGAAGCACTGGAGTGCGGTATTAATATGAGTATTAAAGAATATTCCAAAATGCAAATGAATTTAAAAAAATATGCAAGTCAATTGTATAACAACTCTTTAGAAAATTTAAAGCAATTAATAGATAAAAACTAAATCATTAGAAAGAATGAGGGCGCGATTTTCAATCGCGCCCTCATTCTTTGTTTTCGGTATGCAACTTAATTTACAATTAAATTATTTACCCTCTTAAGATTTACACCTAAGATTTACCCCCTTCAACAACTGCTTGTGCAGCAGCAAGTTTTGCTTGAGGAATTCTGAACGGAGAACAAGAAGTGTAGTTCAAACCGATTCTGTGGCAGAATTTTACAGAATCAGGATCACCACCGTGCTCACCACAAACACCACCAACAAGGTTAGGGTTAACTGCATGTCCTTTTGTCATAGACATTTCGATTAATTGACCAACACCTTTTTGGTCTAATGTTTCAAACGGATTAGCAGGAAGGATTTTTTGTTCAACATATCTGTTCAAGAACTTACCCTCTGCGTCATCACGAGAGTAACCGAATGTCATTTGAGTTAAGTCGTTTGTACCGAATGAGAAAAATTCTGCGTATTCAGCAACTTCATCAGCAGTAAGTGCTGCACGAGGAATTTCAATCATTGTACCAAACTTGTACTCAACCTTGATACCCTTTTCAGCCATAACCAACTCAGCTACTTTTTCCAAGATTTCTTTAGCAACTTTAAGTTCGTTTACGTGACCGATAAGAGGAATCATTACCCAAGGTTTAACATCAATACCTTCTTTTTTAACATCACAAGCAGCTTCAAAAATTGCTCTTACTTGCATTTCGTTAATTTCAGGATAAGTTAAACCTAAACGGCAACCTCTCAAGCCCATCATAGGGTTAGATTCAGAAAGACCTTCAACGATGTGAAGCATATCTTCTTTTTCTTTTGCATCTTTGCCCAAAGCTTTTAGAGTAGCAACTTCCTTAATCAATTCTTCTTTAGAAGGCAAAAATTCATGAAGAGGTGGATCTAAAAGTCTTACTGTCATTGGTTTGTCACCAATAGCTTTGAACATTGCATAGAAATCGGAGTATTGCATAGGAAGAAGTTTGTCTAATGCTTCTCTACGAGCATCAACAGTTCCTGCAATAATCATTTTTTGTACCCAAGGAAGTCTGTCAGGATCCATGAACATGTGTTCAGTTCTGCAAAGACCAACACCTTCAGCACCGAATTTCAATGCGTTTGCAATATCTTTTGGAGTATCAGCGTTAGCTTCAACTTTTAATTGTTTAATTTCGTCAACCCAAGAGAAAAACTTGTTCCAGTTATCATCGATTTGAGCTTCAACCAACTTAACAGCGCCTTCCATAACGATACCTTTGCCACCGTCAAGAGAGATGATATCATCTTTGTGGTAAACTTTGCCATCAAAACCAGTCAATGTTTCGTTTGCTAAGTCAATTTTCATATCTTCACAACCTGAAACGCAAGGTTTTCCCATACCTTTAGCAACAACTGCTGCGTGAGAAGTAGCACCGCCTCTAAGAGTAAGAACACCTTGAGAAACAGCCATACCGTGAATATCATCCGGACAAGTTTCTACACGAACAAGGATAACTTTTTCACCTGCTTCACCACGTTTTGCAGCTTCTTCCGTATCAAATACGATTTTACCAACAGCTGCACCCGGAGATGCGTTTACACCTTGAGCAATTTTGTGAGCTTCAGCCATTGCTTTTGAATCAAAACAAGGAAGAAGAATTTGGTTTACTGTGTATGGGTCAACCAATTGGATTGCTCTTTCTTTTGAAATAATGCCTTCTTCATGCATTTCAACGGCAATTCTTACAGCTGCAGCAGCAGTTCTCTTACCGTTACGAGTTTGAAGAATATATAATTTGCCACGTTCAATAGTGAATTCCATATCTTGAACATCTTTGTATCCAAGTTCAAGCTTCTTAGCAATTTCAACGTATTGTTTGTATAATTCAGGCATTTCAGTTTCCAAAGCTGCAATAGGTTTTGGAGTTCTGATACCTGCAACAACATCCTCGCCTTGAGCATTCGTTAAGTATTCACCATAGAATTTGTTTTCACCTGTAGCAGGGTTACGAGTGAATGAAACACCTGTTGCACAGTCGTCACCCATGTTACCGAATACCATTGATTGAACGTTAACAGCTGTACCGAAGTTATGGTCAATTTTGTTCATGTTTCTGTAAGCTACAGCACGAGGAATATTCCAAGAACGGAATACTGCTTCAATAGCTTCTTGAAGCTGAACATAAGGGTCTTGAGGGAATTCTTTTCCGGTAACTTCTTTGATTAAGTTTTTGTATACAGGAATAAGTGATTTCAAGCCTTCAGCAGAAATTTCTGTATCCTGTTTAACACCTTCACGCTCTTTAACTTTTTCCAATTCAGATTCAAAATATTTTTGTCTGTCCATTTCCCAAGCTACAGAACCGAACATTGTTAAGAATCTTCTGTATGAATCGTAGCAGAATCTAGGATTGTTAGTTAATTTAATCATAGCTTCTACAGTTTGGTCATTCAAACCGAGGTTAAGGATAGTTTCCATCATACCCGGCATAGAAACTCTTGCACCTGAACGAACAGATACTAAAAGTGGATTTTCTGCATCGCCGAATTTTTGTCCTTTTTGAGCTTCAACATCTTTCAAAGCTGCTTTAACTTCATCCATCAAACCTTCAGGCATTTTGTTACCTGCATTGATGTAATCCATACAAGTTTCTGTAGTGATAGTAAGTCCCGGAGGAACAGGAAGTCCTAAGTTAGTCATTTCTGCAAGGTTTGCACCTTTACCTCCAAGAAGGTTACGCATATCAGCATTTCCTTCACGGAACAGCCATACTCTCTTATTTTGAGTCATTGGTTTCTCCTTTTCATATCTAGTAATACGCTCTTTTTTAATCTATTTTGAGTATTACAAGCTTAACATGAAGATAGTCTGATGTATATAGAAGTCATGTTAAGCTTTGTAACAATAAAAGAAGATGTGAAAAATTATACGCTAAAATCCGTTAATTATAGGATGCTATAACAATGTTTTATTTTTTAATTTTTGTTAAAATATGTATGATATAAAACAAAAGGAGTTTGATTAAAATGAGAGTACTTTTATTTAACGGTTCACCACATAAGGACGGATGCACATTTACTGCATTGAGCGAAATTCAAAATACATTAAGAGAAGAGGGTGTTGATTCAGAGATTTACCATATTGGACTAAAGTCCGTTGAGTCTTGCAGAGCTTGTCGAGCTTGCGCAAAATTGGGGAAATGCGTTATTGATGACAAAGTTAACGAGTTTTTGGACTACGCAAAAGATTTTGATGCGTTTATTATCGGTGCACCTGTATATTATGCAGCTGCAGCAAGCGGAGCAATTGCATTTTTGAACAGAGCTTTCTTTGCAGCTTTTATGTCCGGCAGAGGAGATATCTTTATGCATAAACCTGGCGCAGCTATAGCGAACGCAAGACGCGCCGGCACAACTGCAACACTAGACCAATTGAACAAGTATTTTACAATCACTCAAATGCCGATAATTTCGGGCAGATATTGGAACATGACCCACGGTCGTACGCCTGACGATGTAAAAAAAGACTTGGAAGGTATGCAGAATTTAAGATTTTTGGCTCGCAATATGGCATATTATTTAAAATGTATAGAAGCCGGCAAAAAAGCGGGCATAGAGCTTCCTAAACAAGAAGAAGTCGTTTTTACGGACTTCATCAATTAAATACAATCTCAAAAGACTTCTTAAAAGGAGTTTTTATGATATAATGTTCTTGACCCAATAATATATCATACAAAACGATTATTTTTTTATAATAAGTGTAATGTATAATGTTATTGTCTTTTATAATAAATAAGAAAGGAAATTTAAAAATGAGTTTTGTACCTGTAGTAATTGAACAATCAAGCAGAGGTGAACGTTCTTTTGATATCTTTTCAAGATTATTAAGAGAAAGAATCATCTTCTTAGGCACTCCGGTAGATGATATGGTAGCAAACCTGATTGTTGCTCAACTTCTTTTATTGGATAGTGAAAATCCGGAAAAAGATATTATGTTATATATCAATTCACCGGGAGGAAGCGTTACAGCAGGTCTTGCAATATATGATACTATGCAACACATCAGAGCTGACGTACAAACAATTTGTCTTGGACAAGCTGCATCAATGGGTGCATTCCTTCTTTGCTCAGGTGCAAAGGGTAAGAGAATGGCTCTTCCTCACTCAAGAGTGTTAATTCACCAACCGTTAGGCGGCGCTCAAGGTCAAGCAACTGATATTGAAATTCAAGCTCAAGAAATTTTGAGAATTAAAAAGACATTGAATGAAATAATGGCTTCAAATACAGGTCAATCAATCAAGAAAATTGAAAAAGATACAGACCGTGACTATATCATGACACCTCAAGAAGCACTTGAATACGGTATGATTGATAAAGTTATTACTAAGGATGGAATATAATAAAATTAACCCTCGCCCTACGGAAAAGAGGACAGACAAAGTCAGTGTGAGTGGTGGCTCACGAAATACAGGAGAAAAATATGTCATCAAACGACAGATTAAAATGTTCATTTTGCGGTAAAACACAAGATCAGGTAAAAAAATTAATCGCAGGACCTGAAGTATTCATTTGTGATGAATGTGTTGAACTTTGTAATGAAATACTGGACGAAGAATTTTTTGAGGCAAAAGAAAAAAATGCCGAAAAGAAAGAAAAGGCTTCGGAAGAGACTGAAGAAAAAGCAATCCCGAAACCGCACGAAATAAAAGCGTACTTGGATCAACATATCGTTGGGCAAGATGACGCGAAAAAAGTGCTTTCCGTTGCAGTTTATAATCACTACAAACGTTTAAAACATAACAAAAAAGAAGATACAAACGGTGTTGAAATTCAAAAATCGAATATTTTGTTGGTTGGACCGACCGGTAGCGGTAAGACTTTATTGGCGCAAACACTTGCAAAAATGCTTGATGTGCCTTTTGCGGTAGCCGATGCAACAACTCTTACGGAAGCGGGTTATGTCGGTGATGACGTAGAGAATATTCTGCTTAGATTATATCAAAACGCTGATTACGATGCAAAAAAAGCAGAACGAGGTATTATCTATATTGATGAAATCGACAAAATTGCCAGAAAATCAGAAAACACATCCATTACAAGGGATGTATCAGGTGAAGGTGTACAACAAGCACTTTTAAAACTGATTGAAGGTACTGTTTCCAATGTTCCGCCTCAAGGTGGCAGAAAACACCCTCAAGCAGATATGATTCAAATTGATACAAGTAACATTCTTTTCATTGTTGGTGGAGCGTTTGTTGATTTGGATAAGATTATTGAACACAGAGTAAAAGACGGTTCTTCAATCGGATTCGGAAAATCTGCACCCACACAAGCTGAAAAAGAGCAAGCCGCTGCAAAACTTCTTAAGAAATTACAGCCGGAAGACTTGTTGAAATTTGGTTTAATCCCTGAATTTATCGGCAGAATACCTGTATATGCAGTTCTCGACGCGTTGGATGAAGCAACATTGAAAATGATTTTGACAGAGCCTAAAAATGCTGTTCTTAAGCAGTATCAGTGTTTGCTAAAAATGGACGGTGTTGATTTGGAATTTGAACCGGAAGCAGTTGATTTGATTGCACAAAAAGCAATTAAACGCAAAACCGGAGCAAGAGCTCTTCGTTCGATTGTAGAAGAATTAATGCTTGATATTATGTATGATATTCCTACAAAGCACGATATTACTAACTTTGTAATAACCAAAGAAATGGTGGAAGAGTTAAGCGATGGAGCTAACACGGAAACAAACTCTGATCAAGCAGAACTAATCAAACTTCCGAGCAAAGCGTCTGATATTTCACAAAAAAACAGAGCAGAAATAGCATAAATAAAAAAAAGGAATCTAAGAAGATTCCTTTTTTATTATTAAATAAGCTTATTATACTCATCCAATATTGCATCTACCAAGCCTTTAAAACTTACCATATAAACAACTTTATCTTTGTGACTTTTTATATCATCGTGTTGTTTTACAATAGTATTAGAAGGATATTCACCGCTATTAATCTTATTTGCGCAATAGTTACTTCTCGGGCCTTCAAACCTGTCTTTGTGTGCAATCCAGTTTTTAGTATTACAATATTTTTTCTGAACTGTTGCAATTGCGGTATTAAGCTTACTGCTGTCATATCCGGCACTCTTCAGTATATTTCCGATATAAGAAGTCAATTCCCTAAGTCGAGAAGTTACTGTTGAAGATTTACCAAATTCATCCCAGTCACCATCCGTACCACCGGAATATAATTGAATTACCGCACCGCCATTATAAAGCGTTGAGAAGTTTGAACTTGTAAGCTGTGTTGAATCTGATACACCTTGACATCCATAAACTTCAAGATTTGTTGTATTACCACCCCAAGCACTGTCTGCAGTAGTACCACTTATATTATTGACAAGATTGCTATTATTATAATTTACTTTTATAATTATTGTTTTTGAAGCAACAATTTTTCCATCAATTAAGGCATTTACAGTACCTGACCATGTTCCCGGATTTGCAGTATTATATGTAACTTTTCCGCTTGAATCAACACTTACAGCTCCGCTATATGTGTACGTAATTCTTTCACTTGTAATAATGTTACCATTACAAGAACCAACTTTATTCAATAAGACCGTTTTATTTTCACCTTGTAACACTGTAATGTCAGCCAATCCATTCAACAAAGCTTGTTTTTCAGCATCTGTCATTTCGCTAATATCATAAGCCGCAATTGCTTCTTTTAATTGTGCAATTGTTGACTCAATAGTTTCGGCATCCATTTCATTAATAGCTTTAGCATAATCACTGCCAAAAATATTATCCACTGCTGCTTTATACAAATTACCTTGTTTATATAAAGAGTCACAATATTTTATAGCATCTTCTCTCACTTTTGCAAGATTTGCTTCATCAACTTTTTCTTGAATAGTTGTGTAATAAGTTGATTGCTTAAATTGTTCTAAAATATTGCCTTGATATTTTGCAAAATCACCATAATTCAATGAATTAATAAAATCATTCAAAGCAGCTTTATAGCCATCATTGCTCATATCATATTTTGCTTTTTCAGTAGCATCAGTTCTAACAGAATTCAAAGCCTCAGTAAGCAAAACTGCTTTTTGCAAATCATTCATCGGGCTCTTATCTCTTGGGGCATAACCGTAAGAAGTCAAGGTTGTCGCATCACCCTCTCCAATATTCGCAGTTGAGAGGTAAGCATCAACCAATTCTTTCACTTTAGTTTGTATTTCTTCTTCCGTCGGTAAATTGTCATTGCCGAGTTTTTTAATTTCTGCAATATATTTATCAATTACACCTTTAAGAACCTTATCATCGCCTCTTGCATAATTTTCTATGTCAGACAAAACTTCTTCAATGTATTCTTGAGCAACATAATCAGCAGTAGTTCTTGCTTTTGCAGCAGGAAGTTCTGCTTGTAATTTTGCAAGTAGAGCATCCGACTTTGTTCCATTCTTGATTTCTTTTTCTACAAAAGATGCAAGACTATCTGAGAGTGATTTTTTCCACGCGCTCTGGTCATAAACAGAATTTGGAACTTCTACTTCTTCCAAAAAATCATTAAGAATTTCGTACATCTCGATTTTATTGTTCAACGCATTAAGTTCATTTTTATCAATTGCGTTTTTATTTTTTAATTTTCTACCGGTAGAAGTTTTAATATTACCACTCTGTTTTGTATCAATAGTATTCCAGAACGTATTGATAAGATCATTTTTACCGGCATCAGTAGTTTCTCCGTCCCATTCAAAATTATCTTCCATAAAACTTCTAAATTCGGACTTAATAACAACTCCGTCCTTATTCCCATTATTGTACCCATCCGCAGCTTCAATTCCGCCTTGTTTTGCAAGAAATAAGTAAACTTTTGAGATATCAGTAGACATAGTCTGCTCCTTTTATTTTCCCTTTATACTACCTATTACGGCATTTTTTTGAAAAACTTTAGGATTTCAAGATAAATCTTTACAAAAATTTACAAAAAGATATCATTTTTTTACTTGCACTAATTTTATTCATTAACCTTCACGCCAGCTTGCACCACAGTTAATATCAACTTCCAACGGAACACTTAAAGGTTGATTGAGTTCCATACAGCTCAAAACGAGTTCTTTTACGGTTTCTAATTCATTCTTTGGAACTTCAAACACAAGTTCATCGTGTACTTGCATTATCATTTTTGTTTTGAGATTTTTTGCTTCGAGTTCTCGTTCCACATCAATCATTGCCATTTTAATCAAATCTGCTGCAGTACCCTGCAACGGCTGATTTATAGCTGCCCTTTGCGCAAACTCACGTATTTGAAAATTCGGGCTCTGAAGTTCTGTCGCCAAATAGCGCTTACGTCCCAAAATGGTTTCAACATAGCCATGTTCATTCACAAACTCAACTTCATGATTCATGTATTCTTTTACTCTAGGATAAGTTTGAAAATATTTATCTATAAACTCTTGAGCTTCAGCATTGGAAATTCCGAGATTTTTTGCAAGCCCGTATTTTGATTGACCATAAACAATTCCAAAATTTACTGCCTTTGCACTTCTGCGCATTTCTTTCGTAACAGAATTAACATCAACACCAAAAACTTTCGCAGCTGTCATTGTGTGGATATCCTCACCTGACGTAAATGCTTGAATCAAATGTTCATCTCCTGAAACATGAGCCAAGAGTCGTAATTCAATTTGCGAATAATCAGCAGACAGAATAAGCGAATTTTCTTTATCCATAGCACAAAACGCCGCTCTGATTTTGTTTCCTTCCTCTGTACGAATAGGAATGTTTTGCAAATTCGGATTTGACGAGGACAAACGTCCGGTAACGGTCAATGCCTGATTATACGTTGTATGGATTCTTCCGTCACGTTTGCTTATTAATGTCGGCAAAACATCCGTATATGTTGACTTAAGTTTGGAGAATTTTCTATGTTGCAATATATAGTCACAAATTTCATATTCTTGAGCCAATTCTTCCAATACTTCCGCACTTGTTGAACGAGATTTCTTCTTTTTGGTTTTTAACTCAAGTTTATCAAATAAAACTTCTGCAACCTGTTTTGGAGAATTGATATTAAACGGCTCACCTGCAAGCTGATAAATTAAATCTTCAAGTTCAGCAAGCTTTTCAGTCATATAAGCAGAAAGTTCTTTTAAATAATCAACATCTATCGCAACTCCGTTATGCTCCATTTTCGCAAGCACCAATGTCAATGGGATTTCAATATCATTAACAAGTTTTTGCTCTCTTTCATCAAGATTTTTTTGCCAATATTCGTAAAGTTTGTACGTTGTATATGCTTCATCACACGCGTATTTTTCTGAGTTATCGGATGTAACCATTATGTGATTTAAAAAATCTAACGCTTGTGCTTCAAGAGTATGTTTTCTATTAGGATCTTTTACATAACTCGCAAGTAAAACGTCATACTCCAAACCTTCCATTGAATATCCGTTATTCAGAAGCAAATTATAGTCAGATTTCACATCATAGCCTATTTTTTTAACGTCTTTGTTAGATAAAATCGGAATAATTTTGTCTACAAATTCTTGATTAAAATAATAATTTTTACCGTTAGAAACAGAAGCTCCAATAATATCATCTTCTTTTGAATAAAGCTTGAATGCAATTCGCTCCGACTCAGATAATAATTGAATAATCTTTTCCACGCTATCAGCATTCACCGCTTCGTATTCAAAATCCGTATCTTGAACACTCTCTTTTATTGCCTGAGAAAATAAATTTTGTTGAACTCCATCTTCCTGAATCGGCGCAAATAGGCTTAAATTAACACTGTCTTGTTGTTCGCAATTTGAATTACTATTAAAAGCCGACAAAATTTTATCAATATTTTTGATAAATGTATAAAACTGCATTTTTCTCAAAAATGCTGACACGTTTTCTATTTTTGGTAAAGTTACGCAAGCTTTGTTGATATCAAAATCGATATCAACATCTCTTATAATTGTTGCCAAATCTTTTGACAAAACAGCAATGTCTTTTCCATCACAAATCTTTTGTTTAACAGCTTTTTCCGGTATATTTTCACAATCTGCAAGTAATTCTTCCAAATGAGGATATCTGCTCAAAAGTTTCTGAGCTGTTTTTTCTCCAATACCGCGAATTCCCGGAATATTATCAGAAGTATCACCTCTTAGTCCTTTATAATCAATTACTTGATCAGGATAAACACCGAGCTTGTCATAAACTCTGTTCCAATCATATTCAAACAACTCACCTTTTGTCGGTATCAAAACTTTTACGGAGCCCTCTTTGTCAATAAGTTGAAAACTGTCTTGGTCTCCTGTCAGAATGAGAGTGTTATGTCCATTTTCGGTTGCCATTTTTGAAATAGTACCGATTATATCATCTGCTTCAAAACCTTCCTTAGTTATCATAGGTATGTCAAAGGCATTTAACCCCTCGCAAATTATCCCGATTTGACTTCGTAATGAATCCGGCATAGCCTCGCGATTAGCCTTATATTCTTCAAACTTTTCCGTTCTGAACGTTCTTCTTCCTACATCAAACGCAACAGCAATAAAATCAGGATGAATCTTTAAAAGCAAATCAAACACAGCTTTAAAAAAACCGTATACAGCCCAAGTCGGCTGATTATCAGAATTTTTCATTCCTGTTCTTTCTAACGCAAAAAATTGTCTGTAAGCTAACGCGTGTCCATCAATTAAAATCAAAGTTTTAGACATATAATACTCCCATTTGTTACAAGTATAACATGATGAAAATTTATTTGCAGCCTCGACCGTCACCTCACCCTAACCCTCTCCTTACAGGAGAGGGTGGAACTCTTTTATCTCATAAACTCACCAGAAGGCGGGCTAAGAATTTCAATCCGAATCTGGAACCTACATGCGCAGCACAAAAAAAAGAGCCTTGATTGGCTCTCGGAATTAAGAATAGCTGGAAGTATGAAAAAGATTTAATAATTATATTAAATCAGGAGTTTTCTTAAAAAACTATCAGTAAGTTGGGCAATCTTACAAACCTGATTTACATTAAGCAATATTAAGCAGTTGCAATAATTTATTGCAATCTAAGCATGCCCATGGTACAATTCGGTTGTTGGACTACCGAAAATAAGTTTCGAGGTTAAACCTAATGAAGCACAATTAATTCGGCAAGCAACGAGTAGAATGGATACTCCGGACGCTAAGATTGGTGCAATTTTGACATCACAAAAACCTCCGGAAGTCCGCAAGATAAAGGATGTAAAAATGAATACAGATCCAATAGCAGATATGCTAACAAGAATCAGAAACGCTAATGCAGTTTCTCACCCATCAGTTGAAATGCCTTCTTCAAAGCTTAAAGTAGCTTTGGCAAAATTATTGAAATCAGAAGGTTTCATTACTGATTACTCTGAAAGAGCAGAAGGACACTTCAAATACTTAACTATCGAATTGAAGTATGACGAAGCTAACAAGCCTGTTATTTCAAACTTAAAAAGAGTTTCTAAACCTGGTTTAAGAAACTATTGCAAAGCTAAAAACCTTCCACAAGTATTGGGCGGTTTGGGCATTGCAGTTGTTTCTACAAGCAAAGGTCTTTTAACAGACCGTAAAGCAAGAAAAGAAAACCTTGGTGGCGAAATCTTAGCTTACATCTACTAGGAAGTAAATTTTTATTGACTTCATCCACACGCATAATTGACAGAAAAGCGTGTAGTTACACAAGAAAAAGGAGAAATTAATATGTCAAGAATTGGTAAAAAACCTATTGAAATTCCTTCAGGAGTTGAAGTAAAAATCGAAGGAAACGTTATTACAGTAAAAGGTTCTAAAGGAACAGAATCTGTAACTTTCAGAAATGAAGTTAAAGTTTCTGTTGCTGATAACCACATCATTGTAGAACCTAATTCTAACGATAGAAAAACAAACGCATTACACGGTTTATTCAGAACTTTGATTGCAAACGCTGTACACGGTGTTTCACAAGGATTTGAAAAGAAACTTGAAATCGTTGGTGTTGGTTACCGTGCTAACATGGAAGGTTCAAACCTTAACATGGCATTAGGTTACTCACATCCGGTACTTATTGTTCCACCGGCAGGAATCACTTTGTCAGTTGAAGCTAACACAAAAATTTCTGTTAAAGGTTCAAATAAGCAAGCTGTTGGCGATGTTGCAGCATTCATCAGAAGCAAACGTCCACCTGAAGTTTACAAAGGAAAAGGCGTTAAGTATGAAGGCGAATACATCAGACGTAAAGCTGGTAAAGCTGGTAAGAAATAGTGCATAACATAGGTGCTGTGCACAAAGTTAGAAACAAGTAAGCCCGCATGAACTCTTGAGTGGTATCAAGCAGGTTCGGGCACAAGGAGAAAAAAAATGATTAAACAAGAAATTAGAAAACCAAAAGTACAAAAAAGACACCAAGCATTAAGAGTTAAGTTGGCTGGTACAACTGAATTCCCGAGATTGGCAGTTTATAGAAGCACAAAACACATCTACGCACAATTGATTGATGATGAAAAACATGTAACAGTTTGCTCAGCATCTTCAGTTGACAAAGACCTTAAAGAAAAATTAGCTCACGGTGGAAACATCGAAGCTGCTAAGGTTGTTGGTGAAGCTATTGCGAAGAAAGCTCTTGCAAAAGGTGTTGAATGTGTTGTATTCGACAGAGGCGGATTCTTATACCATGGTAGAATCGCTGCTTTAGCTGACGCAGCTAGAGAAGCTGGACTTTGCTTCTAATACTTTTGTAAAGATTACAAAACTTCCCGTATCTGCGGGAAGTTTTTTTATGGTAAAATATACTCGTTGAGGGCTTATGTTATGAATAAAAAAATTTGTACATCACTATTTGCAATTTTAACAACAGTATCAATGTTACAAGCTGATGCAAAAATGACAAAAGAAGCACACGCTTTGTACCAACAAGCTTGTAATTATGAATACAGAAGCGACTATCTTTCTGCAATCAATACCATTCAAAAAGCAATTTCCATCAACGGAGATGACGCAATGCTTTATACAAAAATTGCGGGATTATATTCCGATATCGGCAAATATGAGGACGCTCTCGGCGCATACAAAAAAGCTGTTAAATTACGCCCGAATGATGCATTTATATACATCAGTATCGGAAACATTTTGCAAACAATGGGTGATTATGAAAACGCATATAACTCGTTCATGCAAGCACAACAAATTTACCCTGAATACAAATACAACTATCTAAATTTAGCAAACATTGAGTATTTCAGAAAAAATTATGAAAATGCAATTGAGAACTACAACACTTTTCTTAGCGCATACCCTGAACACCAAGAAGCCAGCGAAAATTTAGCTAATGTTTATTATGCAGCGAATGAGCCGGAAAAAGCTTGTGATATTTATGCAAATGTTTACAAAAAATATCCATCCGCATTTAAAGATTTTGCAAATTATGGTATGGCATTATTTGATACAAAACAGTACCAAGCAGCGACAGAAATGCTGATTAAAGCTCTTGACGACAATCCGGAAGAAGAAGTTTTACTTGCGAAATTGGCTCTTGCATACCAAAACATGGAACAAAATGACAAAGCCTTAGAAACATTTAAAAAAGTTTTTGAATTAAATCCAAAACTTACTTCACTAAAGTTTGATTATGCAAACCTTCTGGGCAACATGGGGAAAAACGAAGAGGCTGTTGAACAATACAAAGAATATCTGACTGCTTTCCCTGACGATTCAGACGCGTACAGAAACCTTGGACTTGTCTACAAAAAAATGGATAACAATGATTTAGCGCTATTTAATTTTGAAAAATCATATTCCAAAGATTCTTCTAATGTTGATACCAAGAAAGAACTCGCATTGTGCTATCATAAAAAACTTGATTACATAAATGCATTAAAGTTCTATAACTTAGCGCTTAAATCCGAGCCTGAAAATCTCGAATTACTCGCAAATAAAGCGTTAACATTACATGCAATGAATAATTATGTTGCAGCAATAGAGATTTATAAATCAATTCTTGAAAAACAAGATAACGAACGAATAAAACAGAATTTAGCATCTGCCTCTATTGCATACGGGTACGACCTTTTGAATAAAGAGGACTATGGACAGGCAATTTTGTATTTTGAGGACGCTTCCGAACTTAATCCAAACGAAGCATCGGCGTTCTTTGGACTTGCACAAGCTAATGAAAAAATGGGATGCATTGATGTTGCGGGTACAAACTACGAAAAAGCCGTTTTCTTATCACCGGGGAATAAGGAATACAACCTTAAACTAAAAGATTTTAAAGACACACACACAAGCACAGCAGCTCAAAGTCAAACACCACAAATTAACGAACAAGCAACTGCGTATGATAACTTAGTTAAGCAAGGCGACGAAGCGTATAAACAACAAAAATACAATGAAGCTATTGATTTTTACACCAAAGCTGTAATTTTTGTACCTCAAGACAAGGTTACAATGCAAAAAATTGCAAATATTTATAAACTTCTCGGTAATTACACCAAAGCAATCAGCTTTTACGATAAAATATTGACAATTGACCCAAGTAGCATCGATGCGTATTTCAATAAAGGTCTGGTTTTAGCTAGCCAAAAAAACTACGACGATTGCATCAAATGTTTTGAAAAAGTCATTAACCTGTCACCGGATTATCCTTATGCTTACTATTCTTTAGGAATGGCATACGAGCAAAAAGATGACATCGAAAAGGCTCTGGAGTATTACTATTTGTACACCAGTATTGAAAAAGATGAAAAAATGCTTAATACAGTGAACCAAAAAATTAAAAACTTAGAAAAATAATTTATAACACTTTCTTCATTATAAAATAGAATTAGTGCGAGGTAAAAACATTAAAAATCTGATTATAACATTGTTTTTTATAATTATATTTCTAACCGCATGTACGTTTGAACGTGGGTTAATATTGTTTAATGTTGAACCTATTACGCGTGAAAATGCCCTGCACGATCAAAAAACATTTAACCAAGGACAAAGGGTTTATTACCTTTTTATTGCACCTAATAAAATGAAAAATGAATTTATACGAGTGCAAGTTTTCAAAATGACAAAAGACGCTCCTTGGGGCGGAAATGAAGTTGTAAGAACGAAAGACTACAGACTGATGAAAGATGAAAAATACTATCACACAAATTACTTTACCATATACGAATCTGGACGATATGTTATGCAAGTTTTTTCTCACGAGGATTTTGTACACCCGCTGGCTTTAAACGACTTCTATGTAAAATAAAATTACCCAACTGTCTTATAGACATCAGTAAAAAAGTATTATAAATTTAAGGCAGAAATACAAGCGATTTTATAAGATGGAGTCACAGATATGAATAGTTTAACAAAAAGAGAAAACGAAATTTTCAATTTAGTTACAATGGGATTTGATAGCAGCGAAATATCAAAAAAGTTACGTATATCGTCAAGTACAACAAAATCCTGTATTTCTAATATTTATAAAAAATTAGAAGCAAAACATAGAATGATGGCTGAGAAACAACAATCTTTAACATATTAATTTTCAAATAAAAAGGTGCGAATCAATATCGCACCTTTTATATGTTTCAAATAATTCAGCCGACCAAACATCTGCCTGCCAAAGGAGCATCGCACGGCGATTTTATACCGTCGCAACACTTTCTATATATAAGCTGTCCTACCAAGAAGCTTTTGTAACACCCGGCAAGAGACCTTGGTGAGCCATTTTTCTTAAACAAATTCTGCAAAGACCGAAATCTCTGTGGAATCCATGAGGTCTGCCACAAATGCTGCATCTATTGTGCAATCTTACTTTTGGATATTTGCCTTGTGCAGCTAATGCTTCACGTCTTTGTTCTTTGTTTATCATCGCTTTTTTAGCCATGATTTTCTCCTTTTATCTTAGTGATCAGGTGACCTTAGTGATCAAGTGATCAAGTGCATTCCTAATTTTATTTTTCTTACAGTATATCATAATGAACAGTGCCTGACTAACCTTTTTAGCTATTTCTTGGTCATCCGGTCACTTGAACACAGATTACAGCATCTTACTTGTTCATACCTTTGAATGGCATTCCAAGTAATCTTAACAATTCTCTTGCTTCATCATCTGTATTAGCAGTTGTGATAACAGATACGTTCATACCTTTTACCAAATCAACTTCTTCATAAGTGATTTCAGGGAACAAAGATTGTTCTTTCAAACCAAGAGTATAGTTACCTCTGCCATCAAAACTCTTTGCTGAAATACCTCTGAAGTCACGAATACGAGGAAGAACAACACAGATTAACTTTTGCAAGAAATCATACATTCTTTCACCACGTAATGTAACCATTGCACCAACAGGCATACCTTCTCTTAATTTGTAAGAAGCAATTGACTTCTTTGCCTTTGTTACAACAGCTTTTTGACCGGCTATTTTTGTCAATTGAGCCTGAATAGCATCAGCAATCTTTGAGTTGTGAGAAGCTTCACCAACACCCATGTTTAAAACGATTTTATGAAGTTTAGGAATCATCATATCATTTTCATAACCGAATTTTTCTTTAAGTGCTGCTTTAACTTCTTCGTTGTATTTTGCTCTTAAGCTTTTAGTTCTTGTCATTTTTCTTTTCCTTTTTACTGAGACGATATTAATATCGCAAGTGAGTGTCACCTACATATTAAGCGTCTAATTGTTCACCACATTTTTTGCAAACGCGAACTTTTTTACCGTCCACTTCTGCATGTTTAACTCTGGTTGGCTTTTCGCAGCTAGGACATACAATCATTACGTTAGAAGAATCAATCGGAGCTTCCTTCTTGATTAATCCGCCTTGAATGCCGTATGCAGGATTAGCTTTGGTAGCCTTGGTAATCATATTAATACCTTCTACTACGACCTGAGATTCAGATGGAATAGATTTCTTAACGTTACCTGTTTTTCCTTTATCTTTGCCTGCAGTGATGATAACTCTATCACCGGTTTTTACATGCAAGCTTTTTTTATTACTGTCTGTCATTTTAATTCTCCGTTTACTTTTGGATTTTGTCTTTCTCGTCCGTACTAGATAACTTCCGGTGCCAATGAAACAATCTTCATGAAGTTTTTATCACGAAGTTCTCTTGCTACCGGACCGAATACACGAGTACCACGAGGGTTGCCATCTTTGTTGATAATTACAGCTGCGTTTTCATCAAATCTGATTACAGATCCGTCAGCACGCTTGATATCGTGTTTTGTTCTTACGATAACTGCTTTTACAACTTCAGATTTCTTTACTGTCATGTTTGGAGTTGCGTCTTTTACAGTTGCAACAACAACATCACCTACAGCCGCAAATTTCTTATTTGAGCTACCCATTACACGGATAACTAATAATTCTTTAGCACCTGTATTATCTGCTACTACTAATCTGGTTTCTTGTTGTATCATTTTTCCGTTTCCTTTTTGTTATTGTTGGGGTGGACCCCCCAACCTACTTTCTTTTACAGCGCATTATTCTTTTAATAATGATGTCTGCGTGATTTGCGAATTCTAACAAATGAAAATTCCATTGAACTTATTCACTTATTTATTCATTCACTTATTCACTTAGAAAAAACTACTTAGCTTTTTCTACGATAGATTCTACAACCCATCTTTTGCTTCCTGAAATTGGCTTAGATTCAATAATTCTTACTGTATCACCAATGCCGCATTCATTCTTTTCATCATGAGCTTTGTAGTTTTTGTTAGATTCGATAATCTTTTTATATTTTGGGTGTGGATTGTAAGAAGCAACTTTTACGACTACTGTCTTATCCATTTTGTCACTTATAACTACACCTTGTTTTTCTTTCTTAGGCATTCTTTACCTCGATTTCTTTAATTACAGTCTTTGCTTGAGCGATTAAACGTTTTGTCTTAGAAATTTCTGCAGTATTTTCTAATTTATGCATTGATTTCTTAATTCTGCAATCAAGTAATTGCTTTTTAGAATCTTCAACAAATTGTTTTAATTCGTCAACTGTTTTTTCACGCATTTCACTTAATTTCATTGTTATTTATCCTTTAATATTATACAGATTCTTTCTCTACAACTTTTACCTTGATAGGAAGTTTTTGAGCTGCTAATTCTAAAGCTCTTACAGCAACTGCTCTATCAAAATAGTCAAGTTCAAATAAGATTCTGTTTGGTTTTACAACTGATACCCAGTATTCAACGTTACCTTTACCTGAACCCATACGAGTTTCAGCAGGTTTTGCAGTAATCGGTTTATCTGGGAATATCTTAATCCAAACGTTACCGCCACGTTTGATTTCACGAGTCATAGCACGTCTTGCAGCTTCTATCTGACGGCTTGTAATCCAACCCGGCTCAAGAGCTTTAAGTGCATAACGACCAAATTCGAATTCAGTACCTCTTGTTTCAGTACCTTTCATTCTACCTTTCATCATCTTGCGGTATTTAGTCTTTTTTGGCATTAACATTATATTGTTCTCCTGTTATTTTCTATTTTGTTTCCACAGGTCTGCGTTTTCCACGTCTACCGTTGAAACGTTCGCCTGATGAATTTTTTGAGTCTTTAGATTTAATGTTCATATCAGCTTTTTCGCCTGGCATTAAGTTGCCTTTGAAAATCCAAACTTTAACACCAATCTTACCCATGATTGTATCTGCTTCTGTAAAACCGTAGTCAACATCAGCTCTAAGTGTTTGAAGAGGAATTCTTCCTTCTTTTGCCCACTCGCTTCTAGCAATTTCAGCACCGCCTAAACGACCAGATACCATAATTTTGATACCTTGAGCGCCGGCTCTCATTGTTCTTTGCATAGCTTGTTTCATTGCACGTCTGAATGCAATACGTTTTTCAAGCTGTTGAGCTACTGATTCTGCTACCAATAAAGCATCAACATCAATTCTTGCAACTTCAACCACATTGATGATTACCGGTTTGCCTAAATATTTTGAAACTTCTGCCTTAAGTTCGTCAATACCTTGACCGCCTCTACCAACAACAATACCAGGCTTTGCAGTTACAACTGTAATTGTAGTATTTTGAGATTTTCTGTCAATCAAGATATCTGCAACACCTGCTGCATATAATTTCTTTTTAACAAATTTTCTGATTTTAGCATCTTCTGCTACGAATTCTGCATAATCTCTAACCTTTGCAAACCATGTGCTTGACCAAGGTCTGATTATACCTACTCTGAATCCGGTTGGATGTGTTTTTTGTCCCATTTCCTTATTTCCTCTATTTTACTGCGTCACTAACTTTAATTGTGAGGTGAGATGTACGTTTGAGTCTCTTGTATATACGACCTTGTGCTCTTGGTTTACCTCTTTTGTATGTTACACTCTCGTCTGCAAAAATTTCAGAAACTTTTAGGGCATCCGCTTTTACACCTGCTACTTCAAAAGCATTTGCTGCAGCTGCTTTCAAGTTTTTTTCAACAACTCTAGCTGCAAAATACGGCATAAAACGTAACATATCAAGAGCGTCATTAACAGCTTTTCCTCTAACTTCGTTGATTACTCTGCGAAGTTTTCTTGCTGTCATTTTTATGTTTGTTTGTCTTGCTTTAGCTTCCATTTTTATTTTCCTTTTAGCTTAGTACTATTTGTGTCTTGCTCGCTTGCTCTTTATTGGTCTATGACCTCAGCTTGCGCGCTTATTTTCTTTTTGCTGTTTTATCCGCAGCGTGACCTCTGTATAATCTGGTCGGTGCGAATTCACCCAATTTGTGTCCAATCATTTGTTCCGTCTGCAAAAATTTCAGAAACTTTTAGGGCATCCGCTTTTACACCTGCTACTTCAAAAGCATTTGCTGCAGCTGCTTTCAAGTTTTTTTCAACAACTCTAGCTGCAAAATACGGCATAAAACGTAACATATCAAGAGCGTCATTAACAGCTTTTCCTCTAACTTCGTTGATTACTCTGCGAAGTTTTCTTGCTGTCATTTTTATGTTTGTTTGTCTTGCTTTAGCTTCCATTTTTATTTTCCTTTTAGCTTAGTACTATTTGTGTCTTGCTCGCTTGCTCTTTATTGGTCTATGACCTCAGCTTGCGCGCTTATTTTCTTTTTGCTGTTTTATCCGCAGCGTGACCTCTGTATAATCTGGTCGGTGCGAATTCACCCAATTTGTGTCCAATCATTTGTTCTGTTACATATACAGGAACATGGGTTTTGCCGTTATGTACAGCAATTGTATGTCCCAACATATCAGGAATAATCATGGAGGCTCTTGACCAAGTTTTAACAACTTTGTGTTCTGAATTTTCATTCATTTTGTTAATTTTCTTTTGAAGAGCTTCTTCTACGTATGGGCCCTTTTTTAATGAACGTGCCATTAATTTCTCCTTTGTATTATTTATAATGTTCGTAAATATTATTTTTTGCGGGGTAAATGTAAATTATTTTTAATTTACCCTACTAATTTACTTTGAGAAGGTGGGGGGTAAATATAAATCAGGTTAAATTTACCCCTACCTACATAAAGTTTATTACTTTTTGCGACGACGAACGATAAGTTTATCAGACGCTTTACCTTTCTTTCTGGTCTTATAACCAAGAGCCGGTTTACCCCAAGGTGTTTTAGGGTGTCCACCAGGACCGGTTTTACCTTCACCACCACCGTGAGGGTGATCACAAGGGTTCATTGTAACACCACGTACCGTAGGTCTAATGCCCATATATCTTTTTCTGCCGGCTTTACCAATTTTCAAGTTCTTGAATTCTGAATTTCCAAGAGTACCAACTGTTGCCATGCACTCTTTTCTAACCATTCTCATTTCACCTGAAGGTAATTTAATAGTTACGTAGCTACCTTCTTTTGCCATAACTTGTGCAAAGTTACCAGCTGAACGAACCATTTTACCACCTCTTCCCGGTTCAAGTTCAATATTGTGAACAATTGTACCAAGAGGGATAAGTTCTAACGGTAGAGCGTTACCATTTTGAATAGGTGCTTCCGGACCGCTTACAATAACATCACCTACGTTCAAACCTTCCGGAGTAAGGATATATCTTTTTTCACCATCTGCATAGAATACTAATGAAATTCTTACGTTTCTGTTTGGATCATATTCAATAGTCTTAACTGTTGCAGGTACACCGAATTTTTCTCTTTTGAAGTCGATTATACGGTAAGCTTGTTTTACTCCACCGCCTTTATGACGACAAGTTATTCTACCGGTATTGTTTCTTCCGGCAGTCTTGCTTATTTTCTTCAATAAAGATTTTTCAGGAGTTGATGTAGTGATTTCTTGATAATCACTCTTTGTCATACCTCTTTGTCCCGGAGATGTCGGATTAATTTTACGAATTGCCATTTTATTTTCTCCTATTTCTATCTTTTTGGCCTTTTTGCTTTGAGGTTTTCACCTCACCCTACCCTCTCCCGTTTGGAGAGGAAATTAACAACTATATAGCTGTTAATTCTTCAATTGGATCACCTTCAACAGTAACAATAGCCTTCTTTGAAGAATCTGTTCTGCCGAATTTTAGCCCCATTCTTTTTTCGTGAGATGGCATATAAACTGTTTGAACTTTCTTAACTTTTCTTCCTGGGAAAGCCAATTCTACAGCTTGTGCAATTTCAACTTTTGTAGCATCCTTTTGTACTTCAAAAGTATATTTACCTAAAGCTGTTGCCATCATTGATTTTTCAGTTATAATCGGTTTTTTGATTACATCATATAATCTTTCATTATTAGTCTTTGTCATTATTGCAACCTTTCTGTAACATCGTTTACAGCTTTTTCAGTCATTACAACGAAATCAGCTTCAAGTAAGTCTTTTACGTTTAAGTTTGAAGGTAATAAAAGTTTTACTGAAGGAATATTACCTGCTGCCAAACTCAAATATTTGTTTTCTTCAGCCGCTGTATCAGCGATAACCAAAATTTTACCTGCCAAATTTAATGATTTGATAATACCAGCCATTAATTTTGTTTTTGGTTCAGTAATTGCAGAGAAATCTTTTACTACAACCAACTGTTCTTCTCTTGCAGAAAGAGCTGATTTAAGAGCCAACTTTCTTGCTTTTTGCGGCATGTTGATTTCATAGCTTCTTGGTTTAGGACCAAATACAACACCACCACCAGCAAATAAAGGTGATCTCAAAGAACCTGCTCTTGCACGACCAGTACCTTTTTGTTTCCAAGGTTTTTTACCGCCACCGGAAACTTCAGCTCTTGTCTTTGCACAAGCAGAACCTTGTCTTGCGTTGTTTAATTGTCTTCTTAAAGCCAAGTGCATAACATGTAAGTTTGGTTCAACACCAAAAACAGCTTCGTTTAAAGTGATTTCACCTAACTTTTCACCATTTGTATTTAATAATTGTTTTGACATTTTTCTTTTTCCTTTTTGTACTTAACTGCCTGTTACCCCTTTTCGTTTGTTTCGATTGCACTTCTCACTACCGAAAAATCGATTTTATATGGCAACTCGGGATTTTTAAAACTTATCTGTTTTGATTTCATTGAGCAAGGAGTCACACCCTCACCCTAACCCTCTCCCACAGGGCGAGGGAATTAGCCATTCCACTTTGTTCTTGTTGGAACGATTGTTACCAATCTGCCTTCACATCCAGGTACTGAACCTTTTACCAAAACTAAACCGTTTTCAGCATCAACTTTAACAAGTTTAAGTTTTGAAATAGTAACTCTTTCATTACCCATATTACCAGCCATTCTTTTACCTTTGATAACGCGGCTAGGAGTTGTACCTGCACCGATTGAACCAGGTTCTCTGTGGTTTTTAGAACCGTGAGCCATAGGTCCTCTGCCAAAGTTCCATCTCTTAACCGTACCTTGGAAACCTTTACCTATTGATTTGCCTGTAACATCAACTTTTTGTACATCAGCAAGAACTGCCGCCAAGTCAATTTCCTGACCAACTTTGTAATCAGCAGGATTTTCTACTCTAAACTCTTGCAAATGTCTGTAGTTGTTCAAGCCATTTTTCTTGAAGTGACCAATTTCAGCTTTTGTTAAATGTTTTTCTTTAGCTGCAATTGTACCTACCTGTATAGCATTGTAACCATCAGTTTCAACAGTCTTAACTTGAGTTACAACAGTTGAATCAACTTTGATTACTGTAACAGGAACTGTCAAACCTTCTGAATCAAAGATTTGAGTCATTCCAACTTTTTTACCTATTACACCTAATGTCATGTGTTTATCCTTTCCGACATATATACACACGGAAATCCGAGGTACTAATATGCCTTTCATCTTGCGAGCGCTACTGCCTTTTTCTTTACCATTGTGGGAATCGTCATTTTGAAAGTCATCCCTAAGGGTTTTAACCTTCCGTCTTACCTGACGTCGTAGTTCACATTATCTGCATAATGCTTATTAAATTTTCAATTGTGTCGATTGTAGGTCAATTCCTACATATTATCTTCTTTTCAGAAGCCTGTTAAACCCTAGAGTTTAACTTCAATATCAACACCTGCCGGTAAGTCCAATCTGCTGAGTTCTTCAGTAGTTTGTTGTGTAGGTTCGTAAATATCGATAATACGTTTGTGCGTACGAATCTCAAAATGTTCTCTTGACTTTTTGTCAACGTGCGGTGAACGCAATACACAATAAATACGTCTTTTTGTAGGTAAAGGAATAGGACCTGCTACTTTAGCGTCTGTTCTTTTTGCTGTTTCAACGATTTTTTCAGCTGATACGTCAACCAATTTGTGTTCGTATGATCTTAAACAAACTCTAATTCTTTGTCTTTTAGCTGTTGTCATTTTTAATTCCTTTATTTTTGTATTTTTACTATTTCCGCAAAACCGCTAATCTTGCAATCAACACTTACATACCGAAGTCTCAATTTCAATATTTTCGGTGTACGGAGCTATTCTTTCGACTATAGCATACTAATCATATTTCAAACAAAAACCAGTGTCAACAGAGTGTTTTAATTTAATTCAAGATTTTACAAAAATTTACAATTGAATCACACACTATAAAAACACTTTTTTCTACGCTTTTACAACTTCCAACATTTCGTAGTCATTCAAATAAGGCAAGTGCTCTTCCGTAATCAATTCACCCGGAAGCAAAATTGAAATTCCCGGAGGACATTCCGCAACAACTTCCGCAGAAATTCTACCGATTGCATCTTCTTTTCTTATGGTTTCCTTATCTGCATAAAACGCTTCCCTTAAACTCATTTTTATTTGAGGCTCAAGCATTGGCATGTGTTTACGTTTTTCAAGATAGTAAATATCCTGATAATGCGTAGAGGCAATTTTTTCTAAACAATCTGCCAGATATTTAAAATCAGAACGTTTATTACCCAAATTGCAAAGAATCAACACCCCAATATCAGAAGCAGATTCGACTTCGATATTGAAATCAATTTCCAAAATAGATTCCAATCTTTTTCCTGAAAGACCATCTATTTTGATAAACACTTTTGTAACATCAGTTTTGTAACCAAAATCACCCTTCAATTGATGTAAATTTGGAATATTATCCAATCTTGTTCTTAAATACTTTGCATTTTTTACGGCTCTGTCAAGCAAATTTTGCCCGTTTCTTGATTGCAAATTAGCTCTTGCAGCATCTAAGCTTGCAAGAAGCATTAGAGAAGGACTTGTCGTATGCAGTAGTTTCAAAGTTTTTTCTATCGCACAAACATCAAGACAAGAGTCTTCTGAAATATGAAGCATTGAACTCTGACTCATACTTCCGCCGGTTTTATGCAACGAATGCACCACCGCGTCAGCACCTAATTTAAGTGCTGTTTCAGGAAGATGTTTATTAAAATTCCAAAGACATCCGTGCGCTTCGTCAACAATAAGTGGCACATTGTACTTTTTACAAACTGTGTTAATTGATTTTATGTCTGAAACGACTCCCTCATAAGTAGGGTTTGTAATCCAAACCAATGAAGTTTCAGGATTCTCGATAAGAGTTTTTTCTATTGTATCAGCGCTAATATTACCCCATACAGACCAATCCTCAATCTTGTTCGGACAAATCCAGATAGGTTCAGCACCTGATATAATTAAACCTGTCAAAATTGAGCGATGGCAATTTCTGTTAACAATTACTTTTTGCCCTTTTTTAGTAACTGCCATTGCCAAAGCCAAGTTTCCTGCCGTAGAGCCATTCAACAAAAAGAAGGTCTTTTTTGCACCAAAAGCCTCTGCTGCCATTTCTTGTGCTGCTTTTATAGGTCCTGTTGCCGGATGAAGCGTGCCCAGATTATCAAATTCATCAGTCGTATCAATGCTCAAGGCTTTTTCGCCAATAAGCTTGCGAAAATCTTTAAATATAGCCTTCCCTTTTGTATGCCCAGGAATATGAAATTGATAAGTCGGATTTTCATAAGCTGTTTTTAACGCTTCCACAATCGGAGCTTTTACTTTAATCGTTTCTTTTATATCGCGGCTTTGTTTAGTGTCTCTGGTCAATATTTGCTACCCTTATTTATATTAATTAGTATCGTTATATAACATAATACTTAAAAAAAATTTTTTTTGCTATCAGAAAATTTACAAATTTTGAAGTTTTCTATAGTTCCATACCTTTTTGGCTTATTATCCATACAAAAAATACCGAATAAAATTTGTTAAGTTATATAAATTTTTTTGTATGATTATCCCTACCACCAATATTTATTAAGCTTAATTTATCCAAAATTGCATTATATTGATTTATTTCATCAGAGCTTATTTCTTTACCAATAGGATATGCTTGATGATACTTCTCCGCCAGTTTTAATCGGCCATTGCATTGTTTAACTAAATCTTACATAGATTCTAACAGCTTATCAGAAGCAAAATTTTGCATAGTAAATGCCGGATGTGCAAAACCAATAATTGCATTTTCTTCTTTTGCATACTTTGCAATATCACTCAATTGCAATTCATAGCTTGATGTTGCGATTTTTTCATCTATCTTATGAGGAAAAATCTTGTCAAGTAACCTTCTTTTTAAGTTCTCATCAAATTCATTACTGCTAGTTTGAATGTTCTTATTTTTTATATAATTACTCAGCTCATAGGGTGTCATTGTTTTTTTATCAGCTATCATCTTATTAAAGATTTTTTCATACAAAGCATTTGGTTCTACATTTTGTTCTTTTGCCATTTGAACAACACGAGATTTTGTGTGTACATAATTCCAAATTTTCCAATGTTGATTTAAAAAGCAAAGCTTTTTATTCTGTGGATTAAAATATTTATCATATTCCGCTCTTGAAAAATTTGATAATTGGGAATAATCGCTGATTGAATCAGAAATTTGTTTACTTCTTGAACGATAAATTCCTTCAAAAAAATTTTTTGTAGTTTCGGAGAACGGATTTATGCCATAAACAAGCACTTCCGGCATTTGAACATCCGATTTAAATTTTTCATAGCGTACACTATTTTTTTGACACGGCATAACAAAACTTACTTCTGCGGCAGGCACAAATTTGATATTTTTGAATTTTTCAGGATTTTTAGCAATCATTTTCATTGCTTCTTTTACCCCGTCAATTCCATCATGGTCAGATAATGCAAAAATAAATTTCTTTCCGTTTAATTTCTCCAATTTATTTCCGTATTCCGCAGCTTGGTTCAATAGATCTTCAACAGAAATCTGACCATCAGAGAAATTTGAATGTGAATGCAAATCCGCCAAAAATATACCATTTTTAATATTGTTTTCTGATGCTACATAATTTTGTTCGGTTAGCTTCGGTAATTCTTTTAACAACTCACTTTTTGACATAATTGATTTTAAGTTTTTTGTTGAAATTTTTTGTCCGAGTTCTTTACTCAAATCATGTGCCAATTTAATCTTGTAACTGTTAGAATAGCCATGATATGCAAGACATGCCAGACCACAAAGTCCAATGGCAGAAGCCGCAGCCGGATAAACTTTTTTCATGCGTTTATCTGTTGCGGTTACATATTTTTCTTGTTTAAAAGATACAGGCTTATATGAAATGTTGTTAATAATCATTTTCAACACCATTCTACTTTAGACTATTTAATAATGCTTCATAACGATTTGCTATGTCATCATCGTTTTTTAAATATTTCGCGAATTTCAACTTATTCCATACTTCCAATGCATCGTGATAGTTGCGAACATTTACTGTAGGGAGCCGAAGCGGTGTTCCTTTAAATACGGGTTTGTTTAAATTACCTTGCTTACCATAATTAGTTAAAATTTTCATAACACACACCTATAAAAAACACCTCTGCTCGCAATTGTATAATTCATTAATGATAATGTCAATAACCTATGACGTAATGTTAGAGGAAAATAGAGATTCCTTATTTTACAAAATAATGAACAATGCTATGATAGAGAAGATATGTTACGAAAATTAAAGGTATAGTTACAAAAATATCACATGCAAAAAGCCGATTTACACATACATAGCAATTATTCAGACGGAAGTGACAATTTATTAACACTAATCTCTAACATCAAATCCGCCGGCATTACAACCTTTGCACTAACCGATCACGATACAATCAAAGGTTGTGAAGAAATGGCGACTCTTATACCGGACGGAATAAAGTTCATTCCATCAATAGAACTTACAAGCAAAACAGATTCCGTAAAATGTCACATTCTGGGTTACAACTGCAACCCGTCAAACAGGGAGCTTAATTCTTTAATAGAAAAGGGCAAACTTCTCAGAAAACGAAAACTTGAAACAAGAATAAATTATCTTAAAGAAGTATGGAAGATTGAATTGACCTCTGAAGAGCTTGAATGGCTAAAATCAAGGCGCAGCGTTGTCAAAACCCATTTGGCAAATGTTCTTGTAAATAGAGGGCTTGCAAAAAATAACTTGTCCGCTATGAAAAAATATCTTGATGATTGCAAAACCGGAAATTCACGTTTCGACGGATATGAAGCTATACAAGCAATAATTGCATCAGGAGGAATTCCGGTCTGGGCGCATCCTCTTGGCGGAGAAGGAGAAGTTCATTCTTCCCAAAAAGAATTTTTAGAAAAATTAGAAATAATGAAGCATGCCGGAATAATGGGACTGGAATGTCACTACTCCAGATACTCACAGGAAGAAGTAGATTTTTTAGTAAAGTGTGCAACAGAGCACAAACTCTTAATCAGCGGTGGAAGTGATTATCACGGCACGAACAAAGACATACCGTTAGGAAAATTAAATGCCGCAAATAGCCCCGTAGAAGCCCAAAAGCTCACAATATTGTCAAGAATGTAAATTTACATTACGATAATCAAATTAATTGTCGTTTTATGTTATAATCGGTCAGGGTATGAAAATAAATAAATTCTGTACAATTATCACGGTTTTTTTATTAACGCTAAACATTGCTTTTGCGGATGATTTTTATGTTGATGCAAAGCTGGAAAAAGAAATGCGAGAATCTATTTCCGATGTTTACGGCAAACAAGCCGCTGACAAAATTTACGACAACGTAATTCTTCACGCAAAAAGTGCCATAAAAAATCGTCCGGAGAATTTGAAACTCCAAGATAAACAAAGACAAGCCGATTGGTTCAAAAATGAGATCATTTACATGTTCTATGTTGATGAATTTGGTGTAATCAAAGAAGATAAAAAGAACACATTTAAAGATTCAGCCGCAATGCTTGATTACTTGGAAGATTTAGGTGTAACAACTCTATACCTTCTTCCGTTTGCTGACAGTCCTATGGCTGATGCAGGTTTTGATGTGAAAAATCCGCGAGTTGTCCGCAAAGATTTAGGCGGAATGATAGAGTTTAAAGATTTTGCAACAGAAGCAAAAAATAGAGGGTTCAGAATAAAAGCAGATTTAGTTCTAAACCATCTATCCGATGAACACGAATGGTTCAAAAAACTTGAAGCCGGTGACGAAACTTATCTGGACTATTTTATTTACAGAGAAAATCTGCCGGAATACACAAAATATCAGGATGAAAAGCTTGGTACCGTAGTAGAATACAAAGAAGATGACGGCAAAATTTCAAAAAGACGACTGATTTTTCCGGAAAATATCGAAAATAACTACAGAAAAATTGTCGTAAACAATGAAGATTACTACCTGTATCACACATTTTATCCGTTCCAACTTGATATAAATTGGGAAAATCCAAATGTTCTGTATTATATGCTCGACACTATTTCGAGTTGGGCTAATCTGGGCGTTGATATTTTTAGAATGGATGCAATTCCGTATCTTTCAAAAGAACCGGGAACTAATGCGGAAAATCAGCCCAAAACACACGCTATAGTAAATTTACTAAGTGATTATATCCAGCTTACAGCGCCATCTTCCGTTATACAAGTTGAAGCATGCCAAGCTCCAAAAGATATTTCTGCATATTTCGGAAAAGACAGAGAATTACAACTTGCTGAGAATGACACAAAATTCAAGCGAACTTCCGAAGCTCAAATTGCATACCACTTTCCATACATGAACGCTATCTGGGCAAGTTTGGTTACAGGTGATAAAAAATATTTTATAGATACCTATAAAAAAACTCCTCAAATACCAAAGTCTGCTTCTTGGGCAACTTTTTTGAGAGTTCACGATGAATTAACACTGGAAATGGTAAGTCCGAATGTCAGAAATATTGTTTTTGAAGATTTGGTAACAAAAGGGGCTGATTTTAGGAATGGCTTTGGGGTCAGCGGAAGATTAGCGAATTTTCTTGACAAAAACCCAAACAGAATAGAAGAAGCTTTTGCAATTTTGTTTTCTGTTCCGGGGATTCCTATCATATACTACGGCGACGAAGTCGGTGCTGCAAACAATTTTGAAAACGCAAAAAAATCCGCCGAAAAACGAAAAAAGAAACAAAGCCATATTGCAAACCTCCTTTCCGTATTTGATTCTCGCGACATTAACAGGGGAGAAATCACACAAAAACTTTTCTACGGCTCAACAAAAGGTTATTACGAATTTAATTCAAAAGTGTATGAAAAAGTTAAACACTTGATTGAAGTAAGAAAAAAATATCCGGTTTTTGTTAATGGAGATTTTGAAATCGTAAAAACAAAATCTGAACACAATTTTGCCTATGTCAGAAAAAACAAAGAGCAGCAAATTCTTGTGATAAACAACCTTTCAAAAGACAAATTGGTTGCAGAAATTACAATTCCACCTTCAGTCGTCCTAAAAAACAACGGACATATTACCAGTTTGAAAAATTTGATTAATAATGACGATGTGAAGGTTAATATCTCACTACAAAACAGAACTATGCACCTAAGAGTTGCACCTTATCAGGTTTTGTGGTTAGAGTTAGGAACAAATGAACCGGACTAATACTAAATTTTAAAGGGGATGGATATGGCATCTAAAAACTTTCTAAACTATATAAACGTATTTCGCGGATTAGCAATTTTGCTTATTATCATTGGTCACACAATGCAACTCGGAACAGGTCTTTTTCATAAGATTGATTGCGAAATCGTTTGTGGCGGAACAGCTCTGTTCATATTTATTTCAGGATTTTTATTCCAACATCTTTCATACAAATTTGAATACAAAAATTATTTATCTAAAAAATGGACAAATGTAATTTTACCTTACGTTTTCACAGCAATCCCCGGGATATTCTTTTGCCTATATTGCCCGACCTTATACAAAAACCCGTTTGACGGTATGAATGCGTTTGCTCAAGTACCTCTTCTTCTCTCTATCGGACGAGTTCATAATGTTCCTACTTGGTTTATTCCAATGATTGTACTGTTCTTCCTCTGTTCTTGGATATTATTAAAACTGGAAAGCAAAAACATTTTATACAAATTTTTACCATTTCTATTCTTAATTACAATTTGTTTTCCTCGTGGCAGTTTAGAATATGAAATGCTTACAAACCTAAGCTATTCAGAAAAATATCTGGCTTATGTTCAATATATTTTTACAGGCTTCATACACTTTTTCTCTATGTACGTATTTGGAATGTATTGTTCCAAATACAAAGAAATCATTGATAAATTCTACAACAAACGCATCTTACTATGGGTATTAATGATAATAACCGCAGGGCTTGATGTATACTTAGATTTTGGGAATTACACAATCTCAAAAGCCTTTTTAACAATGTTATTGCTAGGATATTTAAAACACTATGACGGATTCATTCTTGCTCATACAAAATTGAATAACACGCTTGATTTTATCGCAAAATACAGCTTCGGACTCTTTTTCATTCACTGGTATTGGTTCTTTATTTATAATGTAGTTTTCCATCAAACAACAGTATTGCCAATGACATTTACAAACATTTGCTTAGCAATTATACGTTTTGTCACTGTTACTATTCTATCTCTACTTACACTTGCAGGCTTAAAAAAGTTTTTGCAAACAATAAATAAAGACATAAATACAAGAATGTTCTTAGGAGTTTGAATTAATAAATTAAAAAGAAAGAGAAGCGCAGAAAGCTTTTTTCTGTTAGAATAAATTTATTCAGAATAAGTATAATTATAATGGAAAAACAAATTTTAGAAATTGGATAGTTTGGAGAGATATTTTTATGGCAAAAACAATTTTAACAGGAGACAGACCTACAGGAAAACTTCACTTAGGACATTACGTAGGCTCATTAAAACGCAGAGTAGAATTACAAAACTCCGGTGAGTATAAAAATATCTATATCATGATTGCAGATGCTCAAGCATTGACTGACAATTTTGATAATCCTGATAAAGTCAGACAAAACATATTGGAAGTCGCACTTGATTATTTGTCAGTAGGATTAGACCCTAAAAAGTCTACAATATTCATTCAATCGCAAATCGTAGAATTGACAGAATTAACCTTCTACTACATGAATTTAGTTACATTAGCAAGATTGCAACTGAACCCGACAGTAAAATCAGAAATTCAAATGAGAGATTTTAAATCTAGTATTCCTGTTGGATTTTTATGCTATCCAATAAGTCAAGCAGCAGATATTACTGCATTCAAAGCTGATACGGTTCCCGTAGGCGAAGATCAACTTCCTATGATTGAACAGACAAGGGAGATTGTAAGAAAATTCAATCATATTTATGATGATGTTCTACTTGAACCACATGCCCTACTTCCTGACAATCAGGTTTGTATGAGACTTCCGGGGATTGATGGCAAAGCAAAAATGAGTAAATCTCTCGGAAACTGTATTTATCTTTCTGATAGTGCAGAAGATGTGCAAAAGAAGATTATGAGTATGTACACAGACCCAACTCACCTAAAAGTTACCGACCCAGGGCATTTAGAAGGAAACACCGTATTTACATATTTGGATGCTTTCTGCAAGCCGGAACATTTTGAAAAATACTGGAATGATTACGCTTCTTTAGATGAAGTAAAAGAACACTACACTCGCGGCGGATTGGGTGATGTTAAAGTTAAGAGATTTTTAAACAGCATTATTAATGAAGAACTTGAACCAATCAGAAACAGACGCAAAGAATTTGAACAAGACTTAGGTGCAGTATACGACATCCTTAAAGAAGGTACTGCATCTGCAAAAGAAGTTGCCGCTAATACGCTTACAGAAGTTAAAAATGCAATGAAACTGAACTACTTTGATAACAAAGAGCTGATTTTACACTAGAAAAGGCTGCTTAGTGTTTAGTAACTTCCATACAAACATGAACAAAATAATCTTTTTCTAATTTACTTTTAATCCAATCTTGAAGGAAAATCATCCCATCATTACTGTTTTCAACAACTTTGTAATGAAATTTTCTTGTACTAATAACATTATATCAAGCTTCTTTTTTGAAACATCAATACCACAATCTTACTTTTTAATAATATTAAATATCAACTTACCAAAATTAGATTTTGAAAATTCATATGCGTATTCTATAAATTCATCCGCAATTGTATTTTCAGGAATTGTAATGTTATAAATTTTGTTTTGGGATTTTAAGTATTTAACTATATCATTTTGTTTCACTGCTAGATGCAATTTATCTTGTGTTTTTATCAAATATGCTAAAATATTATAATAAAGATTTTTGTCTGCTTTGAAAGAAAAAAGAATTTGTTTATTGTCTTCACCTTGAATTTGTTTATAATATTTTAAAATCTTAACTTTATGAGCAATTGTTTCAGGTTTTAGGCAAAATAACGGCGGTTGTTTTAAAGCTGTTTGAGTAAATAAATTTTTATCTACTCCTAGTAATTTTGAGGTTGTTTCAACATTTTGGTTAATTGTTTCAGATTTTTGACAAAACAACGGCGGTTGTTTTAAAGCCGCTTGAATAAATAAGTTTTTATCCACTCCAAGTAATTTTGCGGTTGTTTCAATATTTTGGTTAATTGTGTCTGGTTTTTGATAAAATAA